>JBBREK010000051.1:0-20156 GCA_038203025.1 Planctomycetota bacterium | reverse complement strand
GGTCGGATCTGCGGTGCCGTCCGTCACCGTCGCCACGTCGCGCACGTACACCGGCTTGCCGGCGTTCGCACCGACCACGACGGCGGCGACGTCGCGTTCGTCGTGCAGGAAGTCGCCGGTCTCGACCAGCACCGTGCTGTTAGCGTCGATGAGCCGACCGGCCTGGTCGGCGCTGTTGGCGGCGCTGAGCGCACCGACCACGTCCGTCGCCGCGAGGCCGCGCCCGGCGAGTCGCTGCGGATCGAGCTGAACGCGGATCTGGCGGTGGGCGCCGCCGATCAGGCGGGTCTCGGCCACTTGGGGCACATGCTTCACCGCCGCTTCGATCTCAGTGGCGATCCGGCGCAGGGTCAGGTGGTCGTAGCGGGACGAGTGCAAGGTCAGCGCCAGGATCGGCACATCATCGATCGAACGCGGCTTGATCATCGGCGAGGTCACGCCAGCCGGGATGCGGTCGAAGTTGGCCTGCAGCTTCTGGTTGAGCTTCACCAGGCTCTTCTCGACATCTTCGCCGACCTTGAAGCGAACGATGGTCATCGCCTGCCCGCTCATCGCGGTCGAGTAGACGTACTCGACGCCCTGAATCTCCCACAGGAGTTGCTCCATCGGCCGGACGACGCGCTCCTCGACCTCCTTAGCCGAGGCGCCGGGCATGCCGACCATCACGTCGACCATCGGCACCTTGATCTGCGGCTCCTCCTCGCGGGGCAGCAGCAGCACAGCCATCGCCCCGAGCAGGATGCTGGCGATCACCAGCAGTGGAGTAAGCTTGGAGTTGACGAAGGCGTGGGCGATGCTGCCGCTGGGACCAAGATGCATGGCGTGCTCTGTGTGCGTTTGGGTCAGCGGACGGAGACGGGCTGGCCGTCGATTAGGGCCTCAGCGCCGCTGGCCACGACCGTTTCGCCTTCAACGAGACCAGCCCGCAGCGTGATGCGGTCGCCTTCGCTGCCGCCGGGACGAACCAGGCGCAGGCGGGCGATGCCATCGTGGACGACGAAGACCGCGTCGATCTGTCCGCGGCGGAACACCGCCGTGGTCGGGACCGCTAACATCCGCCCACCGGCGGTGGCGATGGCGACCCGGCCGAACTGACCGGAGCGCAGACCAGCGGTGCCGGCCGGCAGAGCCAGCTTCATCAGGACGCTGCGGCTCACCGGGTCGGCGGCCGGCGTCACCTCGACCACCGGGGCCTCGGCGTCGAGTCCTGCGGCGCCGATCTGGACGCGCAGCTTGTCGCCCATGGCAATGGTTCCGGCGAGGGATTCGGGGATCTCTACCTCCAGTCGCAGCGAGGTCGGATCCTCCAGCTCGATGACTGGCCGGCCCGGAGCAAGAAGGTCACCGATCTCGGCGTGCTTGCGCACCACAACGCCGGCGAAGGGCGCCGTCATGATGGTGTAGCCGACCATGATCTCGGCCTCGGCGGCGGCGGCGGCCGAGCCGGCAGCGCGGGCCTGAGAAGCGTCGAACTCCGCCTTGGTCAGGGCCTGCTTGTCGAAGAGCATCCTGGCGCGCTCAAAGTCGGCGGCGGCCTGGGCGGCAACCGCCTTGGCCTGGTCACGTTTGGCAGCGATCTCCTTGGCATCGAGTTCGACCAGCACTGCACCAGCTGCGACGAATTCGCCAGGCGTGGCGGCGATGCGCCCGACCACCCCCGGCACCCGGGCCTGCAGCGTGGCGAAGCGCGAGGCGCGCACGGTGCCTGGCAGCAGTTCGACCGCCCCACGCTCCACCAGCGTAGCGATGGCCGTGGTGACCGCCGTGGAGGGCAGCGGTTTGGCGGCAGCAGCGTGCGGATCGGCACCGCAACCGCTCACGAGCGCGAGGCCAAGGACACAGGCAGAGACGGCGACGGAGTGCGGGCGCGACATAGGGTGGTCCTTGGAGATCGATCAGGGAAGGATGGGCAGGCCGTATGGTCAGCGCAGGTCGGTCAGGGTCATGCTCAACTCCGCTAGGGCGTCGGCAGTCGCAGGTCGAGCCTGGGCAAGGGTTGCTTCAGCGCCAGCGCCATCAGTTGGCGTGTCGAGCGGCACCTGAATACATGCGCCAGGTTGACATTGTCGACCATCGGGGTGCGTTGGCGTCGTTACGTGGGAGTTGGCGTCGAGAAGGTGGATGGCGGGTTCGATGGTCGGTTCCTACACCATGCTTGGCAATTTCCATGCCATGCGCCGTAAGTCCGCTAGTGCAATTCTAGACAAAGACTTGGGTTCATTTAACCAGCGCAAACGCAACGTGATGATGCAATTTGGAGACTTCGCGTTTGCGACATGTCGTATTTTGGCAACGTATGCATGCTTGGGTCCGAGAGGCGACCCCAACCAGACAACAACTTAGAGCGCGCCTGCCATTGGCACGAATTACGCCAGAGACATGTCAGGAGAATTGCATGATCGACTTCAATCGCGATGTCATCGAAGCCAGCCACCGTCAACCGGTCCTGGTTGACTTCTACGCCACCTGGTGCGGCCCCTGCAAAATGCTCGGTCCGGTGCTCGACGAGGTGGTAAAGTCGGCCACCGGTCCGCTCAAGCTGGTCAAGATCAACACCGACGAGAACCAGGACCTGGCCGCGACGGCTGGCGTCTCAGGCATCCCAGATGTGCGCCTGTTCGTCGATGGCAAGCAGGTCGGCGGATTCTCCGGCTTCCGACCCAAGCCAGCGGTCGAGCAGTTCATCAAAGATCACAGCCCGGCGAAGAAGGCCTGACCCATGGCGATCTCCACAATTTCGCCAGCCGAGGTCCAGGCCCGGATCGCCCGGGGCGAGTCGGTCGATCTGATCGACGTGCGCAATGATATGGAATGGAACAGCGTTCACGCCGTCGGGGCCCGTCATGTGCCCCTCGGCAGACTTGATCCGGCCGCTGTCGTTCGGGAGCGGGCGGGCAAGCCGGACGATCCGATCTATGTCATCTGCGCTTCTGGCGGGCGCTCCGCTTCGGCATGCGAGGCATTCCATCGCGCCGGATTGACCCAAGCAGTCATCGTCGAGGGTGGGATCAGCGCCTGGATTCGCGCCGGTCTGCCGATCCAACGCAACCCGAAGGCCGCCTCGCTGGGCCTGGTCAAGCAGGTGGCGATCCTTGCCGTCGCCGCCGCGGTCGTCCTGTTCCTCATGCCCTGTTCACCACTGTCGGTCTGGGGTGCCGCCTATTGCCCAACAGTGCCGTCGGCCGGAACGACCGCAACTTCTGCTGCGGGAGTTGCGCAGCGCATCGATTTCACCCATGCTGTCGTGACGGCAAGCGCGACGGTGCCAGTCCTGGTCGACTTCCACGCCACTTGGTGCCCGCCCTGCAAGGTCCTCGGGCCAGAGATCGCGGCGCTGGCCACAGAACGGGGCGATAAACTGCGCGTGGTGAAGATCGATGTCGATCAGGAACCTCAGATCGCCCAGGCCCAGGGCGTGAGCAGCATCCCCGATGTCCGGCTTTGGCAGGGCGGAAAGGAAATCGCTCGCTTCATCGGCTATCGCCCCAAGGCCGAGATCGCGGCCTGGATCGATGCTGCGGTCAAACTCTGACTCGAAGCCGCTCGCACCTTCGCCGAATTCTGTTCTTCGTCGTCCTCGTCGCGCTACATCCCGCGGCTGTCCAGAAACAAACCACATGCTGACCGACGTCCTGCTCATATCCGGCTTCATCGCTGCTTGGCTGTTCCTCTCGCCGTGCTCCCCGTGGACGGTGTGGAAAAAGAGTTCCTGCGCCTGGAAGCCGAAGTCACCCCCCTCCGACCACGACCAGCCCAAACCTTGAAGATTTCTGCATGCCGTTGCGTACCATCATCATCGCCGGCTGAGGTCTCAACAGCCGCTGAGCGTGGCTCTGAGCCGCGTCGGATCTGCAACCGTCACCGTCGCGGTCAGGCTGGCGACGTCTGTGTCGGCGTCGCTCAGGGTGACTGTGGCAGTCGCCGCGGTATCTTCGGCCGTGGGTGCGGATGCGATTGGCACAGCGCGGCGAGCCCGGCATTGGTTTCAGTGACGGCGTCGCGCAGATGCCAGCGGGCGGTACTCGGCTTGATCCCTACGCAGATCAGCGGCACTGCGCCGCAACAGCGCTCGAGATCGCGGGCGATAGCGGCGGTGTCAGCCACCACCTCAGCCGGGCTGCGACCGCGCATCAGATCGTTGTCACCGGCGTAGAGCACCACCGCCTGCGGACGCAGCGGGACGACCAAGCGTTCGAATGCGTACAGGCACTCATCGACGCCGGACCCCCCGAAGCCACGATTGATCACGCGCAGCAGGGCGAAGTCGTCAGCCAGGCTGTCCCACAGCCGGATGGTCGACGAGCCGTAGAACACCACTGCGCCCGGCGGCTCGTCGGCGTTGGCCGCCTCGAGGGTGGCGATCTCGTCGGCGAAGGGGGCGGCATGAGGGCCAGGCATCGGCGGAACAAGGATCGCGGCGCCGGGGTCCTGAGCCAGGGAACATTCGGGCTGGGCTGGATAAACAGCGGGATCGGTTGCCGTGGGGCTGGGCTCTTTCTTGGCATGCATCGCGGGAAGGATCTCTCGGCCAGGATCAAGGTCCTGTGAGGGGATGATGTACGGTCGGAACCGGCCGGTGCTGAAGGGACGTCCCCTCCCCCCTCGGCGAGCCCACTTTCGTTCATGTAACGACCAGGGCGACGAACAGGACCATGGCAATCACGAGCAGCACAGCTGCGATGCCGAAAAGCAGCTTGGAGATCGTGGCTGAGGTACGTTCCACCCTTTCAATCCCAAGAGATCCGGCGGTTATCGAGATGAGCATGAAGACGATGGCGGCCATGAGCATGGCGATATCCCCCGCCAGCTCTTTGCACAGGACGTGCCAAGCTCTCGGCGTGGATCGTTAGAGGCCGAGACGGCGGCACTTACGCCAGGGTGTTGATCGTTCGATGCCCTGATGTGATCAATCGGCCCGTCACGAACGGTTCCTTTGCGCGTGCTCTCTTGGGGCGCCGCTCTACGGCCAGCGCGTCCTTCCCGCGACCGGTTTCATCGCGCCTTAGAACCCTTGATGCTGCCGTGCAAATTTTGGCCAGTGCCCATTTGTAGTCATGCAATTTGCAGCGCACTGCCGCCTCTGGACTAGGGTTTGGCGGGTTGTGCAGAGTGTGACCAGACCTGAAAGAGCATGTTATAATAAAACAAACCGCCGCCAACAGACATTGGCACGGCGTTTGCCCATGTCCTGCGCTGGCGTTCCCCAGCTGACGACCAACCCATACGGAGTTCAACCATGAACAATTCATCCTCCGCCGGCGATACCGGCGACAACATGCGCAGCCAGATCAAGGACATCATCGACGAGATCAGCGCCGCCTCCCCCGCCGTTGGCGAAGCTGCCCGCACCGCCAAGGACCGCGCCGTCGCCGCCGGCAAGCAGGTCGTCAAGACCGTCCGCCGGCATCCAATGGAGACAACCATCATCGCGGTCGGCACTGGCCTGCTGGTGTGGTGGCTGATAAGCCGCCGCAGCAACGACTGAGCAGGAAACAGCCATGAACAGCGATACCACACGAATGCTGGTCACTGATAGCACAACATCCGTCGACGCCCTCAATACCCTGCTGCGCGGCGAGCTCTCCGCCGTCGAGACATATGGGCAGGTCCTCGAAAAGTTTGGCAGCGATGCCCCTACTGAATTAATTAAGTGCCAGCGCTCCCACGATGCCCGCACTTCCAAGCTGAGAAACCGCATCGCCGAACTCGGTGGCGTCCCCGCCAGCGGTAGCGGCACCTGGGGTGCTTTCGCCAAGCTGTTCGAGGGAGGTGCGGCCCTCTTTGGCCGCAAATCCGCCCTCGCAGCACTGGAGGAGGGTGAGGATCACGGCCTGGCCGACTACCGCGAGAAGGTCAAGGACCTCGATCTTGAATCGCGGCACCTGGTCGAGGTAGAACTGCTACCTGAACAACAGGTCACGCACGACACCGTGCGCCGACTGCACCTCGTCTGCCATTGAGTCGGAAGCATGCTAAGCGAGCGCTCGACCGGGGCCAATCCTCCGGGTCAGAACGCTTCGGCCATGTCACGCCAGAGGCGTAGCTGACTCACGAAGGCGGGGTCGCCGGACTGCTTGAGCGCTTTGTCGATCTGACCGATGAGAACGTCCGCTTGCTGGAATCGCAACTCCTTGGCGGCACTCTGGATCTTTCCGAGCTGCTCGCGCAGGTCATATAGGCGATCCAGTTCGCGCGCCCAGTCGCGCAACGCGGTGCCGAATGGTTTCTGTGCAGCGGTGACTTTTGCCTTGAACTCTGTGCGATCTTCGGTCAGGGCTTCAAGGCAGCGATCGATTGCTGTCTGTAGTCGGCCTGCAACGGGCTCGGTCATGGTGGCGATACGTGCACTGCGATCGTCGTCGAGTGACCACAGCCTGGCGCCCAGCGCCACCGCTACCAATTCGGCCTGAGCTTCGTCGACGCCTTTCGCCTTAACTACCAATTCGGCCTAGGCTATGGCGCGGTCGGCAGCTACGATATCGGCGGCAATTGGGGCGCGCCAATCAATCAGCGAGTCGCCTTTGCCGGTGGGAATCGCCCGCTTGGTTTTTGTCTCCGCGGTTGCCAACGTCACCTCCGTAGCCTCGTTCCCTGACAACGGAAGCCACCAAACCCCGCCAGGTCCAGTCGTCATGGATGCTCCAGCAATGGTCACGGTAAGGCCCTGAAGTAGCTCACCCGCATTGGGCTGGCCGTTGCGATTCACGTCTTGCCACGCAGTTCCTCCGGCCATGCGTCCGGGGGGACCGGCCCCCACTACGATAACCAGGACTGGGGCGGGCTTGCCGAGGCGCACTGCGATACCGATCTCGCGCCAGCGCGCAGCAAGCAGACCGGGGCCGGCAAAGATGGGTTTCGGATCCTTGCGGTGGCTGTACCCACACGGCGAACAAACAAGGCAGCGTAATTCGATTCCAAATCACCTGGCGCCATCCCGATGGCCGCGGATACCTCTCCAGCATATCCGGCTGTGGCTGCCGCGGTCGTCGCTTCCAGCGGCTTTTCGGGCGGAATCGGCGTGCTAAGCAGCGCCTTAGCCGTGGCGGCCAGCTGCGGATTCCAGATCAGCCCTGGCTTCACACTGCGCGGATGCTGAGCGCCCGGCGCGCGGATGCTGAGGTCACCCCAGGTACGGCGCCGGCGCGCACGCTCTGCTTCACCGCGAAATTTCCCTGCCTCGTGTCGGCACGATGGAGATTGATCATGGCAAGCGCTAGGGCCTCGTTGCTGGTGGGCCCCTGAGCCTCTCCGCCACAGAGGATCGCGACGATGACAAGCGGAAGGTAGAAGCGAGGTAGCATGACTATATGCATCGTCTTTGCAGTAAGACGATCAAGGCATGCAGCCGCAATCTGGCGCACGTGCCTCACCCGGTCTGAGGGTTGGGTGTCTGGTGGAGCTGCGTCGGGCATGCAGTGCAATAAATCCTCGTTCACATCAACTCGGGCGCATGGTCAGGTCGAAACGGAAGCTGGCGTCCTCGTCGTACCACATCGGAAAGTTGGTGCCCCAGACATTGTTCCACAGGCAGGCGTGCAGTCCCTCGGTGGCAGGATCGGGCAGGTCATCGCCAGCGTGCAGCAGCCGCGGCGAACCCGGGGCAAGCAGCGCGCTGTCGAGCAGGTCGAGGTGGCAAACGTGGCTGCCGTCGCGGTGTATCGCGCCTTCAACCGCATGCAGATGGCGTCCGCCGCGCCACACCACCCGCCGTGGATCGATCTCGCGACCGAGCTTGACCAGACGCCAGCCGTCTGCGCTGGGGACGGCGATGGGCAGCGCCAGCCACAGCGATTCGGCCAGCCGGCTCGCCGGCTTTCCGCGCCACGACACGGTCAGGCGGACGCCGTCTGGACGTAGTCGTCAGGTGCAGGCTGCGCTCCGCAGAGCGCCCGGCACGTCGTCGGCAAAGGTGAATTCGGCGCGCAGCGCACCGCCGTCGGCCGAGCGCAGCAGGCGCAGGATGCGCGGCAGGCAGTTGCGGCTTTCCGGCTGGATCTCGCCCATGCCGGGCTTGGTGAAGTCGGCCACCGACCAGTGCCCGTTGCCCGGTAGGTCGGGGTTGTACCAGCGGATGAACGCCTGGTATTCGGCCTCGCCATGCAGCTGGTGCAGCAGCGTGCCGAGCGGCCGTCCGGCGCCGACCCAGTCGCGTCCCGCGACCGACAGGTGGGACAATCCGCCGGTCGCCGGATCGAACGCGGCCGAGCAACCAGCGTATTCTGCCTGCGTACCGGGGATCCACGGACCTGACTCCTCGACTTCTTCGGCTTGAGCGTTGGTGGCGGCGGTGTGCAGGGTGCTGCTGCCCAGACGTGCTACGGCCTGATCCAGGTAGGTGCGCTGCTCACGCCAGCTCGCTTCCAGGTGGGTGTACGTCCCCTGGGCACGCTCGGCGTGAAACGCAGCCGGGGTATAGCTTGGTTCGATCCAGGCGAAGGCCGTCTTCCATCCGTCGCTGGTGCGCCAGCGCTTGAGGTCGCGGCCCCAGGTGTGCTTGGCGACCAGCAGAAGATCGTCGGAACAGCGCAGTAAGTCGGGACGCGAGGCCAGCGATGGATTGGCGGCGATGGCAGCGCTGCGCCAACGGGCCAGGGCGCGGAAGCGGCGAGTCTTGTGCGGATCACTGCCGACACCGTGGATCCAGCTGTCGCCGATTTCGTCCTCGACCACGGGCAGCCCGGCGCGGGCCGCGCGCAGACACGGCAGGGCGTCGTCGAGCCGCGCCGCCCGCACCGTCGCGCCAGGAAAGCGCTCGCGCAGAGCGGTGTACTGTTGGGCGACCTGCTCGTCGGTCTGCGGTCCATGGTTGTCGCCAGTGTGGCCGAAGGCGAGCGCCTCGCCGCCGGGCAGTTCGCGGCAGCCGCCGTAACTGCCATCGTAGAGGACGGTGACCTCATCGCTGCCGCAGTGCCAGCGGAAGGCCGGCGGGACGTCGGGGACGGCCGAGGCCGGGTTGACCCCGATATGCAGCAATTCGACGCCGGCTTCGGCGAGCAGCGGAACCAACGCAATGGTGTGGCCCGGCACATCGGTCATCTTCGCCGTGCGGGTGCTGCGCCCGAAGCGGCGGTCGAGCCGTCGCGACAGCGACAGGCCATGGCGGATCAGTCCGGCGTCGGCGTATTCGGTGTGGGTGGTGAAGGGCAGCGCATGCCAGGCTAGGTCGCCATCGGCGATCGCCTGTTCGATGTCGGTGCGCGCCTGACCGCTCAGGCGTTCGAGCGCCTCGTGGATCAGCCAGCTGCCGGTGGTCCAGATAAAGCGCTCTGATCCGCCCGCCTCGCGCAGCCGTCTGGACAGGGCGATCGCTTTGGGGATGTAGCTAGCGAGATAGGATCAACGACATCGACCGTCGGCTTGGTGAAGCCGATGTCCAGGTGAGTCTTGAAGACGAGATGGACGGTGTGGATGGTCATGGCGAAGGATGCTGCCGCATGGCCGTCGACCACCACAGGTGGTTCGATTCCGGCACCTGTCGACGGCGATGCGCAGGCGACATCAAGTTCGAGAATTGGCCCGCATACTGCATCAGCGAGGCAACCGCAACAGTGGGACGATGCTGCCTGTAGCAGGATTGAGCAGGGCGTCCTCCGTGCTCTCGCGGACGGCATCACCCTCCTCGCCCCCCTCGGCGGCCGGCGCTGCACTCTCGGTGTCGGGCACGCTGGTGGCGCTCTGAACGGCGGCCGAACGCGACACCAGGACGGTGCCGGTGGGATCGCAGGCCAAGCGGTCGTAGGCCACCGAGTACTGCGGCCGTTCGAAGAAGCCGACCGCCACCTGCGCCGCCGGCGCGGCGACGATCAGCGAATCCTTCGGCCGCAGGCTGGTCGAGCGAACCAGGCAGCCGACCAGTTCGCTGCGCCCGCCGCTGGCGGACAGCAAGCTGGTCCAACGGTCGACACTGAGCGTCATCGCCCACAGGTCGCCGCCGCGGTTGACCAGGGCTGGACCGCGGGTGTTGCTGAGCGAACCGCCGTGCAGCCAAGCGTGCTGGCCGGTGCCGATGGCGAACGCCGTCATGGCGCAGCGCAGGCTGAACACGTCGCCGGCGCCGTCGGCACCGGCGTAGGTTCCGCCGTGGACGCCGCTGAGCACGAGAATGCGTTTGGCGCTGTGCACGATGGTGACGTTGGCCTTGCTCAGGCTAAGACCGGCCAGCTCGACCACCGGCGCGGTGCCCTCCTCGATCGCCAGCTGCAGGGTGTAGAGCTCCTGCGAACCGTGGAAGATCTCGTGAAATCCGGCGCCCTCGATCCGGCGCACCGCGCCGCGGATGTGGATGACGCCGTGGGCGAAAATCTTCTTGGCCGGCAGGCGGACCACCGGCTTGCCGCTGTCGATCGCAGCCTGGATCGCCACGGTCCAGTCGGGCAGCTTGATCGGTTTGCCCCACGAGATCACAGTCGCCTCGCCGGGCGTCTGCACCTCGACCAGCGCGACGTCATCGGCGCCGGCGGTAGGCTGGGCCGGCGGGTCGGATACTGGCAGGCCGAGCGGCTGGGCACCGGCAGGGATGGCCGGCCCGGCCCACGACGCCACGGTGGGCGAGGCTGGCGCACCTGGCAGATCGAGGGCGCGCGGTGAGCCGCTGACCGCGATGGCGCGCACTGCGCCACTGCCGCGTACCGCCGGCATACCGCTGGCCTTGACCTCGGTGAGGTCGGCCAGGCTGCCCTCGCCGATCTGAACGGCGCAGGTGCCACCGGATGCGCTCATGCCGCGGACTACGGCCAAGCCGCGCACCAGGCTCAGGGCGCAGGCGCTCTGACCGGTACAGGCAAGATCGCGGCCGGTGAACATGCCACCGTCGACTGCCACGCCTGTGGCGAAGCCTTCGACACGCAGCCGCTCGCTCCACACGCTGCCAGTGATGGTCGCACCGACTGTGGTCAGCTTGGAACGCAGCACGACGTCGCGGATGGTGCCGGCGCTAGCACGCAGCGCCGAGCTATTTGCACGCTCGACCTCGATAGCCAGTCCATCCAGCGTGCCGCCGGCCAGCAGCACAGCGACGGTGTCGGCGTTCGCTGCCGGTTTGGCCCCCTTGGCTGGTGCCGGCACAGGGATGAAGCGCAGCACGGTCTGTCCGCTGCCGGCGCCGCGCACGGTGATAGCGGCGGTAAAGGTCTCATGTACGCAGAAGACGCCGGCGCCGAGGCGAATCTCGCGCACGTCGCGCGTCTTGGCGGCGCTGCGCAGATCGCCACTGCGCGATGATTCGTCTGCCTTGGCCGACAGCTCGATCACTCCAGGTTCCGCTGCCATGGCGCAGGCGGCTGCTAGGAACAGGACAGAACGGATCACTTGCTGCCCTCCCCGGCACGGTCGGCGGTGTAGCCAGCATACAGCGGCACCATGCTGGAGGTGCCGTAGCCGCCCAGCTGCTTGGCGGCAGCGTCGCCGCGCTTGGGCACGTCGCGGTTGGACAGTACGCGGAAGCCCTTGCCTTCTCGGCTTTCGACAACAACCTCCTCAAAGGCGGACGAGCGCAGGATCCATTCCGCCCACGATCCGGAGAAGGCGCCGCCGGCAGCGGTGATAAAGGCGGGCTGGGCCTCGCGGCCCTGGTTGGCATAGACGCAGCCGCCGAGCAGTTCGGTACGGCCGCCCGGACCGGTGGCCACGATGGTCGAATAGCCTTCAGTCTTTAGCCCTAGCATCCACAAGTCGGCGCCCTGGTTGGTGATGTGCGGCTTGTCGCCGTACTCGGGGTTGAGCTGGCGGGCCCACACCCGCTGCCCGGTGAGAAAGCTCAGGCCGCCCTGGCAGATGTCATCAAGCCACACGTCGCCGGCGCCGACCTTGGGCTGGTAGTGGCTGCCGACGATGTTCTTGAGGTAGAGTGGCCGCTTCGTCGCATGCACGACCGTCACCTTGGAGTAGTTCCAGTCGAAGCGCTCGATGACCAGCGGTTCGGGCCCGTCCTCGATCACCAGGGTGCAGCGGCCGCGGTCGCGATCGAAGCTGCTCTCGATGCCGATCAGGCGCCGCACGCTCTTGGGCACGCGCACTTCGCCATCGACGCTGTAGTTGCCGCGCGGGAAGTAGACGGTGGCGGCACCGGAGTTCAGCGCGTCCTGGAACGGTTTGCGCCAATTGAGCCAGGTCACCGGCTTGCCCTTGTACTGCGTGCCGGTGTCGACCGTCTCGGCCTCGCCCGAGACCGCAGAGTGCCACGTTGCCGGATCGCCCCACGGGATGCGCGGCGGATCGACGATGGGCAGACGCAGGCTGCGCTTCGGCGTGTCCTCCCACAGAGTCAGCACCGGCGACGAGGTCCATTCGGTGAGATCCTGACCAGCGGTGCGCGTGCCAGCGTGCTCGACCGCGCAGGCGTAGCCAATGGTGCGCACGTCGCGCAGCAGCATGCCGCCGGCATTGATGATCGCCGGCCCCTTGGCGGCCTCCCCGCCGCCTTCCAAGCGTGCGCCGATCAGCGCCACATGCCCGCCCGGATCTGGGCTGATCATGGCCGGCACGCTGTTCACCGAGGTGAAATTACGCACCGCGATAGCATGCAGGTCGTTGAGCCAGCCGGCGACACGCTGACCGCGCACGCTGATGTCAGCGCACGTCGTCACGGTGGTCTGCCGAGCGGTGCGGATGCCATAGTCGAAGCCAATCACCTCGATGCCACGCGCCAGCATAGGCCCTTGGTCGTCATCGAAGCCGAGGTCGAGCCCAATCGGGCCGCTGCCATCACCAGAGACGAAGCGCACATCCTCGATCGAGCCCTGGTTGTTGGCGTAGAATTGGCAGCCGATCGCACCGGGATTGCCGCTGCCGGTGTGGAAGGTGAGGTTGCGCACGTGATTGCGGAAGGCCTGCGGCGGGAACTTCGACACCCACAGCATGGCGAAGGCCTGCTTGGCATCGCCGAAGTCCGGGGTGCGGTTGCGCAGCTTGAGGATGGTGCCGGCGATCGACTGGCCGTGCAGAGTAATACGCGAAGGCACCCGGGCCCCGCCAGTGTAGCGCAACTGGTCGCTGATCAGGTAGACGCCGTTGGGCAGATAGATGACGCCGCCATCATCGATCGCGTCTTGGATGGCGCGGGTGCAGTCGGTTTTCCCATCGCCGACCGCGTTATACGGCGCCTTGGTGACGTCTCGCACGTTGCTGTCGGCAGGGAAGGCGATCTGTTCGCCGGCGATCTCGGTCTTGGGCGGGATCTCATCCTCGGCCCGCGGCAGCGGCGGCGCCGGCATGATGCCGTCGTTGAAGTCGGCCGGTGGCGCGACGGCGGGAGTTCCGCTCAGGCGCAGACCGGCGATGGTGACGGTGGCGCTGTTGTTGTCACCGAGTCCCGGCACCAGCACGATGCGCTCGCCGGCGGCGAGGAAGACGCTGCGGTCGAGGGTCAGTGGTTCCGGATCGGGCCGGCGGAAGCGTAGCGACGCGACCGTTCGCGGATGCGGCTTGGCGTACCACGGCGTTTTGTCGCCGTATCGCGGCAGTGGCGTATAGGGCACATCAGCCGCTGGCAGGGCGATCAGCCGCACGTGATTGGGACCACCGCCCGAGCCGCGCTTCAGCTGCACCTTGGCCTGCACCCGCCACACGCCAGCCTCCGGCGCAGTGAACACCACGGCCGAGATGCGCTGACCAGGCTCCTGGATGCCGCCCCAGTTGCCGCGCACAATTAGAATGATGGTACTGTCGGTAAGGCGTGCGCCGGGGGCGTCGCCCATATTGTGCTCGCTCGCACCCCAGGCGTTACCGCGCCAGGTCAGCGGATGGTAGTTGGCGTGGTTCTCAGTCTTGTCCGGCCAGACTTGGCAGAACTGCCAGGGGCCCTGCACCGCCGGTTCGCCGTCCTTGCCGACCCAGGCCGCTGGAGGCTGCTGGTCGAGTCCGTAAGCAAGCGCGGACAGCATGAGTACAGCGACGGTATTCATATGCATCACAACGTTTTGCTGTTATTTTGTGACCACCCTACAGAAGCCATGAAAATAGCTTAGCGTCCCGTCCACAAATTGGGCTGGCTGGGATCCGCTGAACAGGTCTCCCACGGCGTCAGCGACCCGACGCGGCCATCGACGAAGAGGTAGTTGGACTTAGAGCCATGGGCAACCCGCAGGGCGAAGCCTGTGAGGGTGTCGGCGAAGGGATAACCAGCTGCCCAGCTGCCGAAATCGGCCGGCACCGTTGCGGCGACGCCGGCGCTGTCGACCGGTATGCGGGTGAACGGCGGATCGGTCCAATTTGAGCGATTTTGCTGCGTGGCCACAGGCTGCCCCAGATGTTCAGCCACAGAAATGGTCTGCCCAGGCTTGGACATGCGCGAACGCAGCCGGGCATTGTCGGTCATGCCACTGATGCCGAGCCCATAGCCGGGCCAGCCATTGCGACCGTTGGGATACGAAACTCCTCCGGCATAGGCCGACGCAGCGGGTACAGCACCCAGGTATGCGGTGCTGATGCCATAGGAAACGCCGCCCTCGGAGTTCCACAGCTGAACGTCGGTGCCGGTGCTTCCTGCCGCCTGCTGCTTGCGCCGCGGGTGCGTCGGGCACTGCATGACGCGGAAGATTACCTGCTCGCTGCTAGTGCCACTTTCAGTCTGACCGCTAGCTAGAAACGGAGACACGTACGCCACCCAGGTGTTCCAGTTGTTGCCGAAATCCGACTTGCCGACAAATTCGTACGTCTTCGTCGAACCGCCGAGCCAGGCTTCGGAGGCGCTGTGCAGCATCGCCGGGGGGTAACAGCCATTCTTGTCCGCTGCAAACAATTCGAACGCCATGCCGATCTGCCGGAGATTTGAGCCGCAGGCCGTTGCCTTGGCCATATTACGGACCAGTTGCACGCCGCCTAGCAGCAGGGCCGCCAGCACGGCGATGATGGCCACGACCACCAGCAGCTCGACCATCGAAAAACCACCGGGCCGTCGGCTCATGCCCTATCCTAGCGGCGAGACGCGCAAATTCAAGCAAATCGTTTTGATTTATTGTAATTATTACAATATCGCGTCTTCTCAGCTCTTCGATCTGTGATTGAGATGGCGCATATCGTGAGGATGATCAGCTGGAATTGAAGTCAGATGCTCTGGTGAAGGCAGTCACAAGTGTTAATGAAAGCGTTTACACTCACTGCCTTCAGTCGGTTCCCAGCGATGCCAAGGCACCATACGCTTCCCACCCAAGGCGCACCCCAGACATGCCGTATATCCGTCCGATCCTTCTCGCCCTCGTCCTGTTGCTGCCGCTGGGAGCCGTCGACGCCACCCAGGCCGTGAAGAATCCCGGCGCGGCGGGATCCGCCTCGGCGGCCCCGCTAGCGTTGCCGGCAGCGGGCGCGCCGTCGGCCCCGGCTGCGCCGGCGTCGGCCACCGTCCCGGTTGCGGAGACGCACTGGCTGATCCTCAAGTACCGCCAGGGTGGCGCGGTGATGCATATCTTCCTGCTCGTCTCCATCTGGATGGTGGCGACGCTGATCGAGCGGCTGGTGCGCTTGCGCCGCTCGTCAATCGTGCCCGACGGCCTAGCCAAGGCGGCGGAGGAGGCCTGGAGCCGCGGCGATGACGCCGGCGTGGTCGCGGCCTGCGCGGCGCAGCCCAGTGTGCTGGCCGACATGATCGCCTACGCCTGGGGATTGCGCGGCGCGAGCGGCGCCGACATCCTCGCCGGCTCCGCCGAGATCAGTTCGCGTGGCATCCGCCGCCATCTGCAGAAGCTCACCCCGCTGGCGATCATCACCACCCTCGGCCCGATCCTCGGCCTGTTCGGTGCGGTCATCGGGCTGATCGAATGCTTCGAGGCGATGAAGACCGCCGGCAGCATGGGCGACGTCAAGCAGATCGCCGGTGGCATCGCCATCGCCTTCATCGCCACCGCCACCGGCATGGCCGTCGCCATGCCGGCGCTGGTCGCCTACCACATGCTGAAGATGCGCACCAACCAGTTCCTCATCGCGCTGGAGCAGGACTTCAGCGGCCTGATCACCCGCCAGGTCATTCATGCCCGGCCTGCACCTGCACCCGCCCCCGTCGCCGCCCCGACCGCCGCCGCTCCCGCGGCCGGCGCCTGAGGACCTCGCCATGTCCGCCAGCGTGGGTGACGATGACGACGTGCAGATGAACATGACGCCGCTCATCGACATGCTGCTCGTGCTGCTGACCTTCTTCCTGGTGGCCACCACGCTGAAGAAGGTCGAGAAGGAGATGCAGGTCGAGCTGCCGGTGTCGGCCAGCGCGGTGGAGGCGCCTAAAGAGGACCCCACCCTGGTCATCGCGGTTAACCGCGAGGGCGCGGTCTACCTCGACGCCCAGCCGGTGACCACCGAACAACTGCACGCCTCGCTGCGTCAGGCCGCCGCCGCCAATCGCGAGCGCCGTGTGCGCATCGACGGCGACCGTCTGACCCCGTTCCAGAACATTGTCCACGTCATGGACCTGTGCCAGTTTGAGGGCCTGACCAATCTCGGCGTCCACACCATGGACAAGAAGTGAGCCGCCCATGACGCGTTCCGCCCTCCCCTGGTTCGACGGCAGCCGCTGGTGGATGTCGTCCACCCTGGTGCACCTCGCACTGTTCGGCGTCGCCATCGCGGTGCTGCCGGCGGTTGGCAGCTTGCCGAAGGATTTCGTCGCCGAGGTCACCCAGCAGCAACTCGCCGAACTGAGGCCCAAAGTCGAGGAACTGGCCACCATCCACGCCACCCTCGCCGGTCTGGCCGAGGGGCGCAAGGCCGCCTTCCGCGCCTTCCTCGCCGACCACGCGGTCCTGGCGCCGGGGCAGGCACGCGAGGCGATGCAACGCGCGCTGGAGCGGGCGGTGGCGGCAGAGGGCCTGCTGCCCACGGCTGAGGCCGCCCTGGCGGCGTTGGCCTCTGACGAAGTGCTGCAGGAGGAGGCGTACAAGCACGCTCGTGGTGCCGTCAGCAAAGCGATCGAGGCGGCCGGACTGGCCAACGCCGAGACTAACCAGGTGGTTGAGCAGGCGACCATGGCGATCGGGCTCGCCGGTCCCTCGTCCGCCGTAGCGCAGCGTCTGCACGGCGAGGCCGCGGCGGGACTGAAGGCCGCCGTCGATGGCCAGGCCGCGGCTGGAACGGCGGTCGGCCAGGCTGTGCGGGCGACCGACGCCTGGCGCAAGGCCCACGAGCAGACCGGCAGGCTCACCGCCGCCATCCCCAAGCAGACCGGCGAGGTGGAGAAGGCCACCGCCGAGCTGGAGAAGGCGCGTACCGCCGTCAGCGACGTGGCGACCCGGATGAACCAGGCCAAAGCCGCCCAGGAGGCCGGTCCCGGCGCGGGCGACGCCAAGGCGGTCGCGAAGAAGCAGGCGGCGTCGGCCAAGTCGCTCAAGGACGCCCAGGACGCGGCCGGACGGACCGACGGCGCGCTCAAGCGGGCCGAAGCGCAACTGGCGAAGGCCCAGGGCAATCTGGTCAAATCGCAGGAGCAGCAGACGGCCAACACCGAAGCCCTGACCAGCAGTCAGGAGGCACGGGTGGCGGCGATGGCCCAGGCCAGGACTGCGGTGGCGGCGATGGCGGCAGGAGTCGGCCGCTATCGCCAGAGCGAAGCCACCGCTCTGGCCGCCGTGCCGGTGGGCGTGGCGGGCGAGCTCCCCGAGGCCAACCTGCCGGAGGCGAGCGGTCTGCTGGGCGTGCCCGAGAGCATGCGCAGCCCGGCCGACCTTTACCGCCAGGCGGTGGCCATCGAGGGCCGCCTGATCGACGATTACCGCTGCATCCGGTCCGCCGATCTCGGCATGATCCGGTGCATCCCTTATCCCCAGGCCGAGGCCACCACCGTAGTGCTGAAGCCGGAACGCCCAGCGTTCAACCCAGTGCTGCTGGCGATGCAGATCGGCACCGACGCCCAGGGCGGCGATGCCCGCGAGGAGGTCGCCAAGGCCACCGCTGAGGTCGACAGCATGCTCGCCCAGGCGCGGCGCCTGCTGCTCGAGCTCGAACGCCAGACGGCGGTCACCACCCTCGATGCGGTCAAGCTGGCGCAGGAGCGCCAGGAGATGATGAACAAGATGGCGGCCGAGGACCCTGGCCAGCGCACCAAGGACCTGGCCGAGATGATGGCCGACCAGGCTGCGACCCGCGACCTGGCCGAGAATCCGGCGGCTGTTGCCCAGGATGCCGCCGACGAGGCGCAGGCCTGGTCGGACGCCGCCGCTGACGCCGCCAATGATCCAGTGGGGCGGGCCGAGGCCGCGGCGCAGGAGGCGCAGCAGTCGGCCGCTGAGGCCAAGGCCGATGCCGCCGTGGCCGAGCATCAAGCCGAGCAGGCCAAGCAAGAGGCCGACACGTTGGATGAGCAGGCCAAGCTGGATCCGAAGCTGGCGGACAAGGCGGACGACGCCGGCAAGGTGGCTGCCAAGGAGGCGTCCGAAGCCGTCGTCGCCAAGCAGGCCGCCACAGAGGCTGCCGAGGCTGCCGAGGCCGCTGCCGCCGCCAAGCAGGCTGCGTCCAGTGCTGGAGCCGACGCGCCGACCGCCGCGGCCAAGGCGGAATCCGCCGCCGATCGGGCCGCCGCTGCCGCCGCCACCGCCGCGGCCGCCGCCGGCAAGCCAAGTGCCGCCGCTGCCGAATCCGCGGCCGCGGCTGCTGCCGCCGCCGCCGCTGCGGCGGCCCAGGCCAGCGCCGAGGCCGCCGCAGCTGCGACGGCGCAAGCTGCCGCAGCTGCGGCCAACGCCGCCGGCGATGGCGAGGCGGCCGCCACCAACCGCGCAGCAGCCCAGGGTGCGGCCCAGCAGGCGATCGCTGCCGCAGCTGCTGCCCAGGCAGCCGCGGCGAAAGCCGGGGCGACATCGCGGCCGGGCGGGCCAGTGCAGGCGGGCAGCAGAGGGCTGCGCTCGACCGGCAACCGCGGCGAGGGCCGTCCCTCCGACGCCCCGCCGGCGACCACGGGCATGCAGGCGGTGCCAGGCCGGCAGATCCGCGCTGACGGCACCCAGACCGGCTGGATGTTCGTCGACAGCTGGTACGTCGTCGGCCCCTTCGCCAACCCGGCGCGCTCGAACCTGAACACCAAATTCCCGCCCGAGTCGGTGATCGATCTCGACGGCTCGTACCCATCCGGCGACGGGGCGACCGTGCGCTGGCAGTTCTGGCAGAGCTCCAAGCCGATCACCGAACCGCCCGGGGCCAAGCCGTACGCCATCTTCTACGCCTACACCGAGGTCTACAGCGACGCCGAGCGCGACCTGTGGATCGCCGTGGGCAGCGACGACAATTCGCGGTTGTGGATCAATGACTTCCCGGTGTGGCTGTCCGGCTATCAGCTGAAGCCGTGGCGGCTCGACGAAGGCTGGCGCAAGGTCCACTTCCGCGCCGGCAACAACCGCGTCCTCTACCGCATCGAGAACGGTTGGGGCGGCATGGCCTTCAGCCTGCTCATCGCGACCCAGCCGCCCCAGGCGAAATGAGGGGCCTATTCACCGTCCTGTTGGCGACGGCGCTGGCAACGGCCGAGCCGCCGCCGCGTCTCCAGCTGCACCAACTGCAGGCCGGGGACTGGACCGTGCTGGTGGCGCTGCCAGATGCGGAACAACCGTGGTTCTCCCGCCAGTTGCGCTTCGATTGGAGCGGTTTGGTGGTGCATGCCCGATGCAAGGACACGGTGCTGATCGGTTCGCCGCCGAAGGAGGCCGACGGACCACCGGGGATCTCGCTCGGCACCTCGGACGAGTTCAAGGACGCCCTGCCGCTGTCGCCTGAGGATGCGGAGGGTAGCGGTCCACTGGTCAAACTCGGCGTTGGCGTGATCGGTCTGGAGGCGTCGCCGCCAGGCAGCCGCAAGAAGCCGAAGCGGGTGCTGTCCCGTGCGGCGACGAATCATGCCGAGGTGTCTCCGACCGCCGTCGACTTCGTCCAGGAGTTCGATCCGGCCCAGGGCGGCGGGGTGGGCTGGCGTCTGGAGAAGCGGGTCGAGCTGCTGCCGGATGGCGGCGGGTTCCGCATCTCCCGACATCTGCTCAACACCGGCACGCGAACGATCGTCGGCTCGTGGTTCTGCCACCACTGGTTCCGCCCCGGCGGACCTGGCCGCACCGGTACGGTCGTCGCCTGGCCATTCACCCCGACCGTAGATCTGGCCAAGGGGCCGGACTCGGCCGCCCTGGTCGGTGGGACCATGACTCTGGCGACCTGGCCAGGGGCCTTCTTCGCCGTGGTCACGGGATTCCGCACTC
>JBBREK010000050.1:0-20180 GCA_038203025.1 Planctomycetota bacterium | reverse complement strand
GATGCCACCTCGCCAGCGGTCAAGGCCTCGCGCAGTGCGCTACGGTTGAAGGGCCCGAGCTGCCCGTGCTTGGTGATGACAAAAAATTCCGGAGGTCCAGGGGGCGCCACGCATACTTCATGCTCCGACTCCAGGCTCCGTCCAGAACGCCTTGAAGCCAGTCGCACGCCGGTAGACCGGACCGCCGGCCTGTCTTGGCCTTGTGGGTTACTGACGGACACCCAAGGTCGCCTCCCCCATGGACCAGCCCTTCTCGCCGAGGCGCTGGCGCTGCGCCCCGGCCATGGCCAGCTCTAGCGTGGCTCTGCCCCAGCCCAGGGCTGATTTTGGGCGTCGCCCCGCTAGCTGGCTGTTGCTGCAGGGCTGCGCCCCGCATCCCCCCCGAGTCGATACGGTCAGCCTGGCGCTCAACGACCACCCCCAGGCCGTAGGCCGGCGATGGTGGTATGCGTAGAAGTCCTGACGGTACTGATGGTCGGACGAGCTATCGTGAAGGCATGATCCGCATCCCGTTCGACCATGCCGATGAGATCCGGCTGCGCCTCAGCGGCGCAGCCGACGCCAAACGCGTACGACGCCTTGCGTCCGGCGATGCCACCTCGCACCTGGATGGGTTCATCTGCGACCTAGAGGCATCTCAGCGCGACATCGCGATACTGCTGCGCCGGAGGACATCCCCACGCTCGCCGGAAGCCCGTACTCTAAGCCAGGCATGAGACAGCATGCGGCTCGGCTTACGAGCTGCAGCGGTGCGCTATTCCAGGGAGCCATTGCCACGGGCCGGCGGGACGCCGGCGGTCCCGCGGCAGGCGGGGGGGGAGACTGCGGGACGTGAAGGAGCGGCCATGCATTCGCTTGGTGGCCGGCGTACTCGCCGGTGTCAGCTTCACCATGGCCATCTTCATCAGCGGTCTGGCCTTCGGCGAGGCCGATCCGGCGCACTAGGCCATCGCCAAGGCTGCCTTTCTCTGCGCCTCGCTGATCGCCGGCGTGGCCGGATTCGCGCTCTGCCGACGCCTGGCCCATCCCCAACCGCCCGCGCACTGATAGGCTGCCGGGGTGCCGCCCGTCGCCCTGCCCAGCCACCGCTTCGCCGTCCTTCGGCTGGTCGCCCCGCCGCTGCTGGCCATCGCCCTGTTCGCCGTGGCGGTGTGGCTGCTGATCATCCCGGCGACGACCGAGGCGCTGCTGGAGCGCAAACGCGAGACCCTGCGCGCCATCGTCTCCTCGGCCCTGAGCCTGTGCGAGCGTCATCACGCAGCCGAGGTTGCCGGGACCATCGACCGCAGCACCGCCCAGGCGCAGGCCGCCGCCGACCTGCGCTCCCTGCGCTATGGCGACGCCAGCAAGGACTACCTCTGGGTCATCGACCTGGGCTGCCGGATGATCGCGCACCCCTACCGGCCAGACCTCGAGGGGCAGGACCTCTCGGTCTACGCCGACCCGGACGGCGTGCGCCTGTTCGCCGCCAGCTCGGCCCTGGTGACCAGCGCCGGCGAGGGCTTCATCAGCTACCGCTGGCAGTGGAAGGACGATGCGACGCGCATCGAGCCGAAGCTGTCGTATGTGCGCGGCTTCGCCCCGTGGGGCTGGGTCGTCGGCAGCGGCCTCTACCTGCACGACGTCGAGGCCGAGACGGCGCGCACCACCCGTTCGCTTGGCTGGATCTCCGCCGGCATCGGCCTGCTGGTCGCCGCCCTGGTCGCCCTCGGCCTGCGCCAGGGTTGGACCAGCGAGCGCGCCCGCCGCGCCGCTGAGGTCGAACTGGCGCGTTCACTGGCTCGCTTCGAGGCTCTCGCCCACGCCTCCAGCGAAGCCGTCTGGCTGATCGCCGATGGCCGCATCACCGGCGCCAACCGCCGCGCCAGCGATCTGCTGGGACGCGTCCCCTCCTCGGCCGAAGGTCTGTTCGTCGACCCGGCTGATCGTGTGCTCGCGGCCGGCGGCGCCGCCGGCCCGCGCCAGGCCCTGCTCGCCGGGGCCCATGGCCCGCTGCCCGCCCTGGTCGAGGCCGGTCCGGTGACGGTGCAGGGCCAGCCGGCCCTGGTACTGACCGCGCGCGTCCTCGCCGAAGACGCGCCGGTGCCGGAGGAGCGCGACCGCCGCGCCGCGGCCGAGGCGCTCAACGACAGCCTGGCGGTGGCCCAGGCCGGGCTGCTGTCGCCGGCCGCGCCGCTGGCCGCGCCGGTGCCGTGCCTGCCGCTGACCGCGACCCCGGCCGAGGTCATCGCGCGACTGGCGACGGACGGCGGCAGCGCCGCCCTGCTCACCGCCCCCGATGGCGGCATCGCCGGCCTGGTCACCGCCGGCGACCTCGCTAGGCGCGGCGGTGCCACCGCCTATGCGGCGATGAGCGCGCCGGTGCGCATGCTGCCGCCCGGTGCCACTCTGGCGGCGGCGGCTGACGTCATGGCCGACACCCACATCGGCCGGCTGGTGGTGACCGGCAGCGACGGCGCGCCGCGCCTGCTGACCGCGGCGCATCTCCTCGAGGCCCTGCGTCAGGGCCCCGGCCAGCTGGTGGCGGCGGCGGCGGGCGCCAGCCAGTCCGGGCTACCGGCGATCAACCAGCGGCTTGGCGCGTGGATGGCCTCGCTGGCCCGCGTCCGCCTCGACCCCGAACTGGCCGCCGCCGAAGGCACGCGCGTCGCCGACGCGGTACTGGGCCGCTGCATCGAGCTGGCCCTGGCCGAGCTGGGCCGGCCACCGGCCCCCTGCGTGCTGCTGGCGGTCGGCAGCCAGGGCCGGCGTGAACTGCTGCCCGGCGGTGACCAGGATAACACCCTGGTCTTCGCCGACGGGGCCGATCCGCGCTGGTTCCGCGCTTTCGCCAGCGACGTCGTGGCTCGTTACCACGCCGCCGGCTGGCCGCGCTGCCACGGTGGCTGCCACGCCGGGGATCCTCGCTGGTGCCTGAGTCTGGCCGACTGGCAGGCGACCTACGCCGGTTGGATCCGTCACGCCGAGCCGCAAGCCCTGCTGGAGGCGGCAGTGTTCTTCGATGCCCGCCCGGTATGGGGCGACACCGCGATCGCCGGCGAGCTCGCTGCCGACATCCGCCGCGAGATCGCCGTCCGGCCGGTCTTCCTCGTCCAACTCGCCCAGGAGACGCTGAAAGCGCGCTCGCCGCTCGGCCTGTTCGGCGGGATCCGTCCCGACGACGAGCGTCAGGGCACCACCGACATCAAGCTGGCGATGCTGCACATCGCCGGATTCGCGCGTTTCCAGGCGCTGAAGCACCAGATCACCGAGACCGGCACCGGGGCGCGCCTGCGCGCCCTGGCCGACGCCGGCCACCTGCCAGCCGACACTGCCGCCGAGGCCCTCGATGGCTGGCGTTTCCTCCTCGGCCTGCGCCTGCAGACGCGCACCAGCGGCGGCGGCGACCACACCGATCCCGGCGCCCTGCCGGGGTGGGAGCGGGTCCAGCTCAAGCGCGCCCTGGCCGGCATCGACGCCCTGCGCGAGCGCCTGCGTGGCGACCTGGCGAAGCTGGGCTCGTGAAACTCGCCCTCATCGGCGATGTGCATGGCGATCTCGACCGCCTGCTCGCGTGCGTGCGCAGCGCTGCGGCGGCTGGGGCCGGGGCGGCGATCCAACTCGGCGATCTCGGCTTCCGCGAGGACCTCCTCGGGGCAGGCAAGACCTGGCCTCACTTCCCCATCCCGCTGCTCGCGCTCGACGGCAACCACGAGGACCACGTCTTCCTCCGCCGTGCCCGTACCAGCGGCCTGGCCACGGCTTGGGCCGGACATGGCCTGTGCTACCAGGCGCGCGGGTCGATGGTGCGGCTGGGCGGTTGCACGGTGCTGTTCCTGGGTGGCGCCCTGCACGCTGACCGCCCACAGGACGACGACCGCGGCAACCTCATTGTCGCGGCTGAGGTCGACGCCGCCCTGGCCGCCTGCGCCGTCCACCCGCCCGACCTGGTCGTCTCCCACTCCTGCCCAGCCGGCATCGGCATCGGCATGCGTGGCAACCCCGCCCTGGCGGTGAACGTGGCCCAGCACATCCGCGGCGCCGGCTTCGACTGCGGCCCGGCCGACGACAGCGGCGAGCCTGAACTGGCCCGCCTGTGGCAGGGTCTGCCGCGCCGGCCGGCGTTGTGGGCCTTCGGCCACTTCCACAGCGCGCATGCCGCGACCATCGCCGGCACTAGATTCCTCGCCTTACCGCAGGCCGACCCGGCCGAAACTGCCGGAGCGATGGTGGATCTCGGCGGATTGGTTTCCTGATTAGACGCCAGGACAGCATCCAACCAGGCCAGGATGACAGCATTTCACGCTCCTCTGTCCAGGTAGTGGACGCAATGAGGAAAGTCTCTAGGGTGCCGATCCTCTTTTATCCCCTTCGTATCATGGAGCCCGAATGAGCACCACGGATCCCGCCAACGCACCCGCTCCGGCCAGCATGGGCCACAAAATGCTCGTCAGCTTTGGGCTCTTCGCCGTATTTTTCGTCTTCTACGTCGGCGCCGCCCTGGTGCAGTCGCCGGCCGGCAAGGACGTGGCGACCATCCAGGTGGGCGGCCTGCCGCTCGGCCTGATCCTGTCACTGGCGGTCTTCCCGCTCAGCTGGCTGCTGATCGCCATCTGGTTCAAGGTCGCGAGGTAACCCATGGATGGCAACCACCTCGTCGTCACCTTCGTCGGCTTTTTCGTCGCCCTCTCCATCTTCATCACCTGGTGGAGTTCACGCACCACCAAGTCGGCCAGCGAGTTCTACGTCGCCGGCAAGGGCGTGCCCTGGGTCCAGGTCGGCATCGCCATGGTCGGCAGCTACCTGTCGGCGGCCAGCTTCCTTGGCTGCCCCGGCGATATCGGTGTCTTCGGCATCGACTCGATCTGGTTGTCGATCGGCTTCTTCGGCGGCTACATGGCTCTGCTCATGCTGATCGCCGGCCCGCTGCGCAACGTCGGCAGTTTCACCGTCGCCGGCGCCCTCGCCCGGCGCTTCCCCGACGACAAGCTGAAGCTGGCGGTGATGGTCGCGACGATCATCATTTCGACCTTCTACCTGGTGCCGCAGATGCTCGGGGCTGGTCTGTTGTTCGAGATGCTGATGGGCTGGAACTTCCTCTACTGCACCATCGCGCTCGGCGCCCTGATGTGCTTCTACATCGTCTTCGGCGGCATGAAGTCGACGCTGTACAATCAGGTGGTCCAGGCCCTGTTCCTCTGGGTGACCATGGTCGTGCTGACGGTCATGGCCTACTTCATCGTCGGCGACGGCTCGTTCACCGGCATCCTCGGTTCCGCGGCCCAGACGGTGCCGCCAATCATCGCTGGTAAGGATCCGGCCGTGGTCGCGGCGGTGTGCAACCTGCCTGCGGCCGAGGCGATCGCCGTGGCCCGTCAGATGTTGCCCGACGCCCCCACTGCCATGACCGTCGGGGTCAAGGCCAGCAGCACCCTGGTGATGATCAGCACGATCATCGCCCTGGTCTTCGGCACCGCCGGCCTGCCGCATATCCTCATCATGTTCTTCACCGTGCCCAGCGCCCGCGCCGCCAAGAAAAGCGTCACTCTCTGCGTGGTCGGCCTCGGTATCTTCTACCTCTGCGCCATCGTCCTGGGCTTCCTGCTGTTCCCGGCGATCTATCCCAAGCTGGTCTCATGGATCAGCCAGGGCGGAACCGGCGTCGGCATGGCCAAGAACATGGCCGTGCTGGAGATCAGCAGCATGGTCGGCGGCAAGTGGCTGATGGCGATCGGCGCTGCCGGTGCGGTCGCGGCGATCCTCTCGACCTCTGCCGGCCTGATGATCACGGTGGCAGGCACGGTGTCGAACGACCTCTACAAGGTCTACATCAACAGAAACGCCACCGAGAAGCAGGAACTGCTCATCGCCCGCGTCACCACCGTGATCATGTCGGTGGTCGCCGTCGGCCTGGCGGTCATGCTCAAGCAGAAGAACATCGCCTGGCTGGTCATGCTCGGCTTCGGCGTCGCCGCCTCGGCAATCTTCCCCGGCATGCTGGCGACCCTGTGGTGGCGTGGCGCCACCCGTCAGGGTGTCCTCGCCAGCGTCGTCACCGGCCTGCTAGTTTCGGTGGTGTTCATCGTCCTGCTGCTGACCCAGGGCGACAAGTACGTCTTCCTCGGTCTGCCGGTCGGCGGCGGCCCTGGCGTCTTCGGCGTCACTGCCGGCTTCCTGGCGCTGTTCGTGGTCAGCAAGCTGACCAGCGATCACGGCAAGGACGTCGACGAATTCCTCGCGCTGGCGCACAAGCCCGACGTCGAGTAGATAGCCCCGCATGGACGCACATACCGTCTTCCCCGGCCCGATGCTGGCCGGGGTCCCGGTCGAGTTCGGCATCTTCGCGCTGACCCTGTTGGGGGTGGCACTGTTCCACCACCACACCCTCAAGGTCGCACTGTGCGGCCTGGGGGCACTGGTGGCGTACAAGCTCGGCTTCTCGGTATTCGGACCTGCCCACCAGACCGGCGTCGGCGGCCTGGTGCATCATCTGCACGGCGAATGGGTCACCCTGGCCAATTTGTTCGGCCTGCTCACCGGCTTCGCCCTGCTCGCCAGCGCCTTCGAGCGCAGCCACGTGCCCGCCCTGCTGCCGCGCTTCTTACCAGACGACTGGAAGGGCGGCTTCATGCTGCTGGTGCTGGTCTTCATCATGTCGGGCTTCCTCGACAACATCGCCGCCGCGATGATCGGCGGCACGGTGGCGGCCGTGGTCTACAAGCACCGGGTGCACATCGGCTACCTCGCCGCCATCGTCGCGGCCAGCAATGCCGGTGGCGCCGGCAGCGTGGTCGGCGACACCACCACGACGATGATGTGGATCCGCGGTGTCTCGCCGATGGACGTGCTGCACGCCTACGTCGGCTCCGGTATCGCCCTGTTCGGCTTCGGTATCATCGCCGCCAGGCAGCAGCAGCGCTATCAGCCGATCCAGAAGGATGCCGAGGCCGGCAGCCATCTCGACTGGGCCCAGTTGGGCGTGGTCGGACTGATCCTGGCCTGCGCCATCGGCATGAACGTGCTGCTCAACACCGTCATGACCGACGTCTGGCGACCGGACATCGGCGAACTCTTCCCATGGATCGGCGCGGCGGTGTGGGTCGCCATCCTGGTCAGCGTGCCCCTGCGCCAGCCGGATTGGACGCTGCTGCCCGGGGCGGTGAAGGGCAGCTTCTTCCTGCTCTCGCTGGTGCTGTGCGCCTCGATGATGCCGGTCGAAAAGCTGCCCGCGCCATCGTGGCAGACCGCCTACGGCCTCGGCTTCGTCTCGGCGGTATTCGACAACATCCCGCTGACCGCCCTGGCCATCGCCCAGGACCACTACGACTGGGGCATCCTCGCCTACGCCGTCGGGTTCGGCGGCTCGATGGTGTGGTTTGGATCCAGCGCCGGCGTCGCCCTGTCCAATATCTATCCGGAAGCCAAGTCGGTTGGCGCCTGGCTGAAGCACGGCTGGCACGTCATCCTCGGCTACGTCCTCGGCTGCATCGGCCTGATTCTGATCATGGGCTGGCATCCCGAGCCGCTGCGCGAGCCGCTGGAGCCGGCTGAGACGCCGCCTTCCGCTACCGTACCCGCTCCCTAGCCTGCGCCGCGTGCTCGCCGCCCACCTCGGTCTTCGTTGGCTGCAGCGTCGTCGTGCCGCCTGGCTGGCCCTGGCGGCGGTGGCGCTGACCGTGGCGGTGCCGGTCTTCTTCATCGACCTGATGCAGGGCTGGTATCGGCTGGTGGCGGTCAACGCCCGCGCCTACGAGGCCGACATCGTGGTCCAGCCACGGGTGCAGATGCAGGGCCTGCGCGATACGCCGGCCGGCCGCGAGGCGATCCTGGCGGTACCCGGGGTGGCCCGCCTTGCCCCAGTGGTCGACAGCTGGGCGATCCTCTCGCGCACCGGGGTTGGCGATGACCTGCGCGGCAACCTCCCCAGCCAGGTGCAAGGCGTCGATTGGGGGCTGGATGCCCAGCTCGGCCGCCTCGACCCGGCCATCCTGCATCCGCAGCCAATCCTCGCCCTGCGCGCCCCGCTGATCTCCCCGGAAGAGCGCGGTAGCGGCTTCGCCACACCAGCCTGGCGCGCCGCCACCGCCCTGGCCGGTCTGCATCTGGCCAGTGCACTCGGCGGCATGCCGAGCGCGCTGCCGCCGATGCAGCGGCCTCGGCCGGGCGTGGTATGCGGCCGCGAACTGCTCTATCCGCAGGGCATGCGTCCCGGCGAGACCATCCAGCTGGCCCTGCCCAATGGCAGCGGCGGCACCGTCGGCCGCATCACCGCCGAGATCTCCGACACCATCGGCACCGGCGTGCTGGAGATCGACCGCTATCTGGTGATCGCCCCCCTGCCGCTGGCCCAGCGCCTGGCAGGCATGCAGGCACGCGGCGATCGTCAGGCACGGGTCAGCGGTTTCCGCCTCGCTACGGACGGCAGCGACATCGACACGGTCGCCCAGCGGGTCGCCGAGACCACCGGGCTGCGCGCTCTGACCTGGCAGGACCTGCGTGGCAACATGGTCAAGATGATGGAGATCCAGCGTAACATCAGCGCCGCCGGCATGATTGCGGTGCAGCTGCTGACCATCTTCGTCATCTACGCGGTGTTCTCGACCATGGTGGTCGAGCTGCGCCACGACATCGGTGTGCTGCGCGGCCTGGGGGCGCGGCGGCGCGTGCTCGCCGGTGCCTTCCTCATCGCCGGCATGGTCTGCTGCCTGAGTGGCGGACTGCTTGGCTGGGGCCTGGCCTGGGGCGTGCTTGCGGCACTCAACCCGGTATCCGACTGGTGCGGCTTCTCGCTTTTCCCAGAGAGCGTGTTCTACACCCCGATGGCCCCGACCAGCTTCGACGTGTGGATCCCCCTGCTGTTCATCGCCTCGATGTCCACCATCGGCCTGATCGCCGTGCTGCTGCCGGCCCTGCGTGCCGCGCGGGTCGAGCCGATCGACACCCTGCGCGAGGGCGGCGGATGAGCCATCGCCTGACCGTCACCGGCCTGCGCAAGGCCTACCCCGGGCTGACCGTCCTCGACAGCGTCGAGCTGCGCGCCGATGTCGGCGAGGTTATCGCCGTGCGCGGCGCCAGCGGCACCGGCAAGAGCACCCTGCTGCACCTGCTCGGCCTGCTCGACCGTCCCGACGCCGGGCAGATCGTACTCGACAACGAGGATGTCTGCACGCTGTCAGAGGCGCGGCGCACCAGTGTGCGGGCCAGGCGCGTCGGCTTCGTCTTCCAGGCCTTCCATCTGCTCACCGACTTCACGCTGCGTGAGAACGTGCTGATGAGCGCACGCACTGCCGGACTGGATCTGGCTGCAGCCGCCCGCCGCACTGATGAACTGCTGACGCGTATCGGCTTGGCCGGCCGCGACGGGGACGTACGCACCCTTTCCGGCGGCGAGCGTCAGCGCGTCGCGCTGTGCCGCGCCCTGCTGCCGCGCCCGGGCCTGCTACTGGCCGACGAACCGACCGGCAACCTCGATCCCGCCACTGCCGAAACCGTGCTTGGCGAGATCATCGGCCTGGCCAAGGCAGAGGGCAGTGCTGTCATCATGGTGACGCATGATCCGGCAGTGGCGGCGCGCGCCGACCGCACGCTGGAGCTTCGCGCCGGACGCCTCCAGGACCGCGGGCTTCAGCCCGCGTCGAGCATCATCGCGGGCTAAAGCCCGCGGTCCTGATCACGGTCGCGGGCCGCTGCGCCGGACCACCCAGGCATCGTCGGCGTAACGTTCGTGGCGGATCCTGGCGGCGGCGGCCAGCTCTGCGGAGGTCCATTCCCCCGGCACCAACGGCCGTCCCAATGCCCCGCATATGCCTTCACGCAATGCGGCGGCAGCGCTCTCCCAGTCGAGGCCGCAGCCGGTGACGGCGCTGCCATCCCAGCCGTTGCTCGCCAGCTTGAGGCTGCCGTGCAGGACAAAGCGGACACCACGGGCGCGCGCCGCGCTGCCCAGACATTTGCCGCCGTCGGCATGAACCAGGTCGTCAGCCGCCGGGCTGGCGAAACAGCGCGGCTCGGCCTGGTAGCGGCGATCACCGATCGAGCGGGGCTGTAGCGTCAGGTCGGCACCACGGCGGGCCAGCGCTGCAAGGACCGCGCCATGAATCAGCGGGTAGAGATCGCAGGAGCGCGATGGCAGACCATCGCTGCCGAGGATGCCGGCCAGGGCGTAGGTGACCTCGTCCGCATGCCAGATGGCGCCTCCGCCAGTGATGCGGCGGACCACCGCCATCCCGGCAGGCAGGCCGGTGGTACTGGCAGCATGGTCCTGGAAGCAACCCAGCGACACGGTCGGCGGGGTCCAGCGGTACAGGCGCAGGGTCGGCGTCCCGGCGCGTTCCAGCAGCGCCTCGTCGCGAGCCATCTGCTCCGGGCCGTCGGCATCAAGGGTGGGCAGCAATCGGATCACGATCCCGGGCATGCTGGGCCTGCGCAAGTCCGCGCAATCCAGGCAGGTTGCCAGGCTCCAGGCTGTGACATGATGCCACGATGCGCGTCCCCTTCTGGCAGTGGCGGCACGGCAGCCCGGTGCGCCGTGGCCTGTTCTATGCCATGGTCGAAGGCGGGGTGGTCGGCGGACTGATCGTCGCCATGGAAGTGTGGATGGTGCCGCTGCTGCAGACGCGGCTGGGGGCGGCGGCCTTCGTCATCGGGCTGCTCACGCTGATCCCGCAGTTCGGCATGATCGTGCTGTCGCCCTTCGTCAGCCCGCTGATCCGCCGTTTCGGCGGCACCAAACGCGCCGCCATCCAGCCGTGCTGGTGGCAGATCGGCGTGCTCTTGCTGCTGTCGATCCCTCTGCACATGCCAGAGTCACCGTGGGCGGCGCCGATGGCGATAACGCTCATCTGCATCTTCGGACTCAGCGGCGTGGTCGCCGGGCCGGCGTGGGTAGCGTGGATCTCCGGCTTCGTGCCGCGCCAGGTCAGCGGCCGCTACCAGGCGCGGCGCATGCGCCTGTTCAACTTGGCCAAGCTTGGCTTCGCCGTGCTCTTCGCCGGCATCGCCCATCTCCTCCCCCTCGACCAGGGTCCCTGGGGCCTGCAACTCATCCTGCTGATCGGCGCCCTCAGCCGGGTGGCCAGCGTATGGTGCCTGGAACGTCAGCCGTACGTCGAGGCGCGACCGCAACACGTACCGCTGTCCAACCGCTCAGCGGAGATGGCCACCGGCATCGCCGGCTTCCTGCGCACCATGACGCGGACCGACGCCGGACGCTGGAGCCTGGTGTGGGCCAGCTTCGTCGGCGGCGTCATGGTCGCCGGTCCGTTCTTCGCCAGCTACATGATCGCCCCACCGGACGAGGGCGGCCTGGGCCTGCGCGATTTCGAGTACACCCTGCTGCTCTACGTCAGCGTCGTCGCCCGCATCCTCTTCTATCCCCTGGTCGGCCGCATGGTCGACCTGTACGGGCCGCGCGCCGTACTACGGACCTGCATGTTCCTCATCCTGCTGCTGCCGTTGGCCTGGGCGCTGACCAGCAACCTGTGGATCCTGCTGCTCAACGAGGTGGTGGCCGGCGCGGCCTGGGCGGCAGCCGAGATCTCAATCGGAGCCCTGCTCTTCGCCGCGCATCCCGACCCTGAACGGCGCGCCGAACTGATGGGCTACTTCAACACCATCAGCGCCACCTGCATCGTGCTCGGCACCAGCATCGGCACGGTGCTGATCGACGTTATTCCTCCGATCCTCGGCAGTCGCTACCACACCCTGTTCCTGCTCAGCATCGGCCTGCGTCTGCCCGGACTCATCCTCGGGTTGCGTTGGCTGCCGGGCTTGCGGCGAATCCGGCCCGACGAGGGCCGGCATCTCGTCCAGGCCCTACCGGGCGTCGAGCTGGTCAGCGCCTTCGGTCGCGGCCTGGCCACGCTGTTCCGCCGGCCGCTCGACTAGCCAGAGGCGGCCAGCGAGGGCGGCGGCGTACTCGCGGCCGGCCGCATCAAGCCGCGACTGGTCAATTCCGTGCAGTGTCCGCCCGGCGTCCGCGGTCCGTCCAAGATGCATCAGGGCCTCGGCATGCAGCAGCCGCGCCGCCGGCGTCAGGTCGTCCGGAGCGTCGAGTCCGACTTGCACGCAGGTGGTGTCAAGGGCGGCCCAATCGCCCTGCCGCGCCAACAGTTCGCAGCGCGCCTGCCACACCACGCCGGCCGCAAGCGGCCGCGCCTGCACCTCGCGGCGGGTCGCATCGGCATCGGCAAGCACCGCCTCGGACGGCACCGCCAACCGCTCACGGTGGTCGAGGTCGACCTGCGCCTGGCGCATATCCGCCACCAGGCCGGAGATGCGCAGGCCAAGGGCTAGGAGGGCGGCAAGCACCACCAGAGTCAGCAGGAGCACGGCGGCAATGAATACGCGCATGATCTGGCTGGGACGGGCGATAGCGACGCGTGGGCGCGCCGGCGCTGCGCTGGTGCGCGACAGGTCATCAGCCAGCGACGAGACCGACGGTTCGCGCTCGGCCATGTCAGACGATGCCGCCGTCCGAGATGGTTATGCCGCGCATCATCATGCGCAACTCTTCGGGGTTGGGCGCCGCGGCCAAGGCGGTATCCATCGAGATCTTCTTCTCCTTGTAGAGCCGGTTGAGCGCAGCGTTGAAGGTCTCGCAGCCGTTCTCGCGGTCTTTCGACAGGGCCTCGGCCACCTTGGCGAATTCGCCGTCGAGGATCAGTTTCTTCATCAGCGGGGAGATGAACATGATCTCAACCACCGGGTACATCGTCCCCTTCTCGATCCCAGGCAGGAGCTTCTGGTTGAGGATACAGCGCAGGTTGAAGGCCAAAGAGGTGCAGATCTGGGGGTGCTTGTCGGTGGGAAACAGATCCATGATGCGGCCGAGGGTCTGCGCCGAGCCGGAGGAGTGGATGGTGCCGAAGACGAGGTGACCGGTCTCGGCGGCGGTCAGCGCGGTCTCGAAGGTGGAGCCATCGCGCATCTCACCCAGCAGCATAACGTCGGGGTCTTCGCGGACGCACGAGCGCAGGGCGTCCTCGAACGAGGCGACGTCGGTGAACACCTCGCGCTGGTTGATCAGCGCCTTGTCGTCAGCGAAGACGTACTCGACCGGATCCTCAATGGTGATGATGTGGCAGCGTCGGCGGTGGTTGATGTCGTCGAGCACCGCCGCCAGGCTGGTCGACTTACCGGATCCCGTGATGCCGCCGACCAGCACCAGGCCCTGTTCGTATTCGGCGCATTTGCGGATGGCGCCAGGCAGGTTGAGTTCCTCGTAGGTCGGCACCTTGGGCTTGACCCGGCGGATGGCGGCGGTCAGCCGGCCGAGGGCCTTGAAGATGTTGCAGCGGAAGCGGCCGACGCCGTCTATGCTGTGCGAGAAGTCGGCGTAGCCGCGCACCTTCATCTCGCCCTGCAGGCGTTCATCGAGCAGCGGTAAGAGCAGTTCGTTGACTTGTTCGACGGTCAGCGGCGGGCTCTTCAGGCGGACTAGGTCACCGCCGACCCGGAACACCGGCGGCTCACCGGCCCGCACGTGCAGGTCGGTGGCGTTGTGCTTGCCCATGGCCGTGAGGAGGTCGTTGATGCTCATGCGCGGGAGACTACGAAGAAGGTAAAAGGCGGAAGGCGGAAGGCGGAAGGCGGAAGGCGGAAGGCGGAAGGCGGAAGGCGGAAGGCGGAAGGCGGAAGGGTTGACCGCAAGCTCCGACCACCGGCTCGCGCGCAGCGCGGAGCGATTCTTCCGCCTTCTGCCCTTTGCCTCCCTAGCCCTGGCGCTGCGCCTGGTCGCGCACAATTGACGAGGTCAGGAGATCGGTCAGCGGCGGCAGCAGCTCGCGGGCCGGGCCCCGGATCGAGCACGCCACCACCTCGGACAGCGGCGTGACCTCGGGGTTGATCTCGACCACTGGATGACCGTGCACCTGCAGGTCGAGCGGAATGCCCGCCGCCGGCTGCACCAGGCAGGACGAGCCGACCAGCAGACATCCATCGGGAGCGAATTCGTCGAGCCGATCGAGGGCGAGACGCGGCAGTGGCTCATTGAACCACACCGAGCCGGGCCGCACCAGCGCACCGCAGCGTGGACAGGGCAGCAGTGACAGGGCGTTGTCGATGTGATCGTCGTCCTCCCAGGCGCAAGCGGTGCAGCGGGTGCTGAACAGGCTGCCATGCAGATGGATGACGTCATGCACCCCGGCGCGCTCCAGCAGATCGTCCTCGTTGGTCGTGGCTATTTGTACGCGGGCGGCGGGGAAGTGCTCCTGCAGCAGGGCGATGGCGCGCTGGCCAGCGTGCGGCTGGCACGAGGCGATGTGCAGCCGGCGCTCGCGGTACCAGTCCCACACCAGCTCGGGATCGTTAGCGAAGCCGTCAGGCGAGGCGAGGTCCTCGGCGCGGTACTCGTTCCACACCCCGCCGGCACCGCGGAAGGTCGGCACCCCGGCGTCGGCGGACAGCCCGGCTCCGGCCAGGACCAGCAGACGACGGCACGGCGCGAGCAGCTTCGCCGCCCGCGCCAGGTTCTCGCGGATGCCGGAATCGGCCAATCAGCGCTCCACCGGCGCGTCGGCCGGGGCGGTCTCAAGCTGCGGGATGAGCAGGCCGTCGGCCGGCAGCTCGGGGATCTTCGCCCGTACCGCCTCACTCAGCAGGCGCTTCATCTGGGCATGGTCGGGGTCGAGGAAGATGCCTGGACCCATGGCCCGCAGGGCGGTCAGGACCGCGTCCTGGATGAGCGGGGCGCGAGCCTCCTGGGCCTGGGCGGTGGCGGCGTCGGGAAAGGCCAGGGCCAGGCCAAGGGTCAGCTGGCGCCGTCCCTGCCCCTCGATGGTGCGGGTGATGGTGAAGGGCGGCAGGCGGACCAGGGCCGGTCCGGCGAGTGCGCCAGCAGCAGGGGCGGCAGGCGCCGCAGCAGGGTTGGGCTCGGCCTGCCAGGCCAGCAGGTCGAGAGCGATGGCGTCGCGGGCCGCCTGCGGCAACTGCGCCGGCAGACCGGCGAGGGCGGCGGCAAAGGCCTCGCGGGCGGTCAGGGCCTGGATCACAACCTGGCGGATGCGCTCCTCGTCCGCCTTGCTGATCATCGGCGCCTTACCGTCCGGAGCGAATTCACGGGTCCGGGCATGCCGGAGGGCGACCAGAAGCAGGGTGTCGAGATCGCGCTGCCGGTAGATCGACTGGCCCTCGGCCACTACTGATAGGGCCGGGTCGCTCGCGGGTACGGGTGGTGCCGGCGGATCGCCAGCGGCCAGCGCCGGAGCCAAGAGCGCCGGGAAAGCCAGGAGCATGCCCAGGAGGTAGCGCATGACTGCCGAGGCTAGGTCACGCCAGCGCCGCAGCCATCGTCAGTCCGCGCTGCTGCCCAGTACACGACATATTCGAGTACCGATAATTATTACTTGATTGATCATTCGTACGCTAATGATTTGCTCCATCATGAAGATCATCTCTCCCCACATGCGTCGCCCAACGATTGCTGACGGTCCCGCCCTACATCGCCTCATTGCCGACTGTCCGCCCTTGGATGTCAATAGCCCGTACTCGTATCTCCTAATGTGTAAGGATTTTGCGGATACATGCGTGGTCGCAACCAATGGCAGCAGCCTGGTCGGCTGCATCACCGGCTACCGGCCGCAGCAGCGCTCCGACACCCTCTTCGTCTGGCAGGTCGCCGTCTCCACTTCCTGCCGCGGTCAGCGGCTGGCCTACCACATGCTCCGCCATCTCCTGAGCCGTCCAGAACTCGAGGACGTCAGCTGGGTCGAGGCGACCGTCGGACCGGACAACGTCGCCTCGCGCAGCCTGTTCGCTGGCCTGGCCAAGGAACGCGAGGTACGCATGTCCTCCACCCCGCTGTTCGGCCCCGACGTACTCGGCGAGGGACACGACCCGGAAGTGCTGCACCGCGTCGGTCCGCTCGACCTGACCGCACTGCGCCAGGCGGTCTGACATGCCCTCCATCTTCGAACGGCGCGAATCGCGCATCCGCAGCTACTGCCGCAGCTTCCCCACCGTCTTCACCACCGCCCGCGGGGCCGAACTGGGCAACGCCGAGGGTCGCACCTGGATCGATTTCCTATGCGGCGCCGGGGCGGTGAACTACGGGCACAACCCACCAGAACTAAAAGGTGCCCTGATCAGCTACCTGGAGGAGGACGGCCTGGTCCACGGCCTGGATATGCACAGTGAGGCCAAACAGACCTTCCTGCAGGTCTTCGAGCGCCTGATCCTGCTGCCGCGCAAACTCGACTACCGCATCCAGTTCACCGGCCCGACCGGCACCAACGCCGTCGAAGCAGCCTTCAAGCTGGCGCGCAAGGTCACCGGACGACGGCAGATCGTCTCTTTCACGCATGGCTACCACGGCCTGACCCTGGGTGCCCTGGCGGCGACCGGCAATCGCCACTACCGCCAGGTGGCCGGCGGCAGCATGGGCGACGTCACCATCCTGCCGTTCGACGGCTGGATGCCGGGCCTCGACAGCCTGGCCATGCTCGAACGGTACATCACCGATCCGTCCAGCGGGCTCGACCTGCCGGCCGCTGTGGTCGTCGAGACAGTGCAGGGCGAGGGCGGTATCAATGTCGCCAGCACCGACTGGCTGCGCGGCTTGGCGTCGCTGTGCCGACGCTACGGCATCCTGCTGATCATCGACGACATCCAGGCCGGCTGCGGCCGCACCGGCACGTTCTTCAGCTTCGAGCGCGCCGGCATCGTCCCCGACATGGTCACCCTGTCGAAGTCGATCGGTGGCTACGGCCTGCCCATGGCTCTGGTGCTGATGCGCCCGGACCTTGATGTCTGGGAGCCAGCCGAGCACACCGGCACCTTCCGTGGCAACAATCTCGCCTTCGTCGCCGCAGCAGCGGCCCTCGAAACGTTCTGGAGCGACGACCGGCTGACCACGACGATCGCCGAACGCAGCCGTGAGCTGTCGACCAGCCTTGACGCCATCGCCGCCCGGCATCCCACCAAGCTGACCAGGCGGGGCATCGGCATGATGCAGGGCCTGATCTGCGCCGACCCCAAACGGGCCGGGGCGATCAGCCGCCGCGCCTTCGCCGATGGTCTGATCATCGAATGCGCCGGAGCCCACGACGAAGTGGTCAAGGCGATGCCGCCGCTGACCATCTCGGCCGAGGACCTGGCGCGCGGCTGCGCCATCCTCTCGGGGGCGGTCGACACCGCCCTGGCGGTGGCAGGATGATCGTCCGTCAGCTCGACGACCCCGCCGCCGTGCGCACGGTCACGGGTGGGGTCAATTGGACCAGCCGACGCCTGCTCATGGCGGCCGACGGCATGGGCTTCTCACTGCACGACACCCTGATCCATGCCGGCACCGAGACGCGCATCCACTACAAGCACCACCTCGAGGCGGTGTACTGCATCTCCGGTGAAGGCGAGATTGAGGAACTGGAAGGCGAGCGCCGCACGCATCGCATCCATCCCGGTATGATGTACGCCCTCAACCAGCACGATCTGCACCTGCTGCGGGCCACCAGCGAGCTGCGCCTGGTCTGCGTCTTCACTCCGCCACTGCGCGGCGACGAGGTGCATGGCCCCGACGGCGCCTACCCGGCGGGGGAGACCTCGGCATGAGCACCACGCGCCTGATCATCGGCCTCGCCGTCCTCGGCCTTGTCGTCCTGGCCGTCGTGGCCGTACGGCAGGCCGGCGGTCCGCCGACGGAGACGCTGACCCGGGTCAAGGCTGCCGGGGTGCTCACCGTCGGCTACGCCAACGAGGCCCCCTTCGCCTACCTCGACCCCAAGACCGGCAAGGTGACCGGCGAGGCGGTGGAGATCGCCCGCGTCATCGCCGGCAAACTGGGCATCGCCAAGGTCGACGGCGTACTCACGGAGTGGGGCGCCCTGATCCCCGGCCTGCAGGCCGGGCGCTACGACGTCATCGCCGCCGGCATGTACATCACTGCCCCACGCGCCAGCCAGGTGGCGTTCACCGATCCGACCTACGTCGTCGGCGAGGGCTTCCTGGTGCCGAAGGGCAATCCGCTCAAGCTACACACCTATGATGATGTGGTGGCGAACCCGGAGATCCGCTTCGGCGTCGTCGCCGGCACGGTCGAGATCGGCTACGCCAAGACCTTGGGCCTGTCCGAGGACCGCATGGTGATATTCCCCGACAATGCCAGCGGTGTGGCCGGCCTCGGCGCCGGCCGGGCCGACCTGCTCGCGATGACCTCGCTGACCATCCGCGACCTGCTGCAACGCGGGGCGGACCAGGAACTGGAGAGCTCCGATCCTTTCACCAATCCGGTGATCGACGGCAAGCCGGCGCGCGGCTTCGGCTCCTTCGCCATGCAGCAGAGCGACACTGCCCTGTGCGCCGCCTTCAACGCCGAACTGCACCGCTTCCTCGGCACGCCAGAGCACACTGCCCTGGTTGCCCAGTTCGGCTTCGGACCCGAGCACAACGCCATGGGCGCGACCGTCGAGCAGGTGCTCGCCGGAACCGCTCCGTGATCGAAGCCAGCTGGATCCCACTGCTGGCGCATGGACTGGTCGCCACCCTAGAGGTCTTCTTCGGGGCGGCGGTGATCGCCGTCGGTGCCGGTCTGGCTGTCGGCGTCGCCACCACGCATGGCGGACCCTGGCTGCGTGCCATCTGCCGCATCTGGGTCGAGGTGGTGCGCGGCACTTCGACCCTGGTTCAGCTCTTCTGGGTGATCTTCGCCCTGCCACTGATCGGCATCAGGATCGATCCGCTGGTCGGCGGCATGGTCGTGCTCGGCCTGAACTGCGGCGCCTACGCCGCCGAGGCGGTGCGCGGCGCCCTACACGCCGTGCCGCACGGCCAGTTGGATGCCGCCCTGGTCCTCGGACTGCGACCGTGGCAGCGTCTGCTGCGCATCGAACTGCCGCAGGCTCTGCCGGTGGTCCTGCCCACCGCCACCAACCTGGCCATCGAGCTGCTCAAGAACACCAGCCTGGTCTCGCTGATCGGCCTGGCCGACCTGACCTTCCAGGCCACCGTGCTGCGCACCTCGACCCTGAACGACCTGCCGGTGCTGGGCGTGCTGCTGGCGATCTATCTCGTGCTCGCCCTGGGCCTGGCGCGGCTCGGGCATCTCGCTGAGGCGTCCTGCGCCCGCTGGCACCGCGGGATGGCGGCATGACCTGGGACTGGTCCTATGCTGCGACCTGCCTCCCGCAGCTGCTCGATGCGGCGCGCATCACCGTCCTGGCAGCGGTGGCCGGCGGCGCCGTCGCTTCCATCCTCGGACTGGCCTGGGCTCTGGCCCTGGACGCCACCTCGGTAGGCGTGCGCTGGCCGGCCCGCGGCCTGCTGCAGGTGGTGCGCAACACGCCGCTGCTCGTGCAGCTCTACCTGCTGTACTACGGCCTGCCCCACCTCGGCTGGGCTCCCGAACCGTTGACCATCGGCATCGCCGGTCTCGGCCTGCACTACGCCTCCTACGCCGCCGAGGTCTACCGCGCCGGACTGAGCTCGGTGCCGACCGGCCAGGACGAGGCTGCGCGGGTCCTGGGACTGGGTCGCTGGCATCGCTTCCTGTGCATCCGCCTGCCCCAGGCCATCCCGCCAGTGCTGCCCGCCCTGGGCAACCTGCTGGTCGCCCTGTTCAAGGAGACGCCGATGCTGGCCGCCATCACCGTCGTTGAACTGCTCTCCCGCGCCAAGCTGCTCGGCGCCGAGTCGTTCCGCTACCTCGAACCGATGACCCTGGTCGGGGTCATCTTCCTTACCGTCTCGCTGGCTGCCGCTCTGCCGCTGGCCTGGCTGGACCGCCGTCTGCGCCGGAAACCCGCATGAGCCACACCCCCATCGCCATCCGTGGGCTGCGCAAGAGCTTCCACGGCCACGCCGTGCTCGACGGCATCGACCTCGACATCACCAACGGCGAACGCGTCGCCATCCTTGGCCCCAGCGGCGGCGGCAAGACCACGTTGCTGCGCGTGATCAGCGCCCTCGAACAGCCCGACGCCGGCGAAGTGCGCCTCGGCGAGCACAGTCTGTGGCCACGCGGTGCCGACCACGATCAGGCGCGGCGGCTGGTCGGCATGATCTTCCAGCAGTTCAATCTCTTCCCACACCTCCGCGTGCTCGACAACCTGACCTTGGCGCCGCGCCTGGTTCTCGGTCGCGAATCCCAGGCCTGCGAACACGAGGCGTTTGCCTGGCTCGATCGCGTCGGACTGGCTGACAAGGCCAAGGCCTGGCCGGCCAACCTCTCGGGCGGCCAGCGCCAGCGCGTGGCCATCGCCCGGGCTTTGATG
>JBBREK010000049.1:0-20219 GCA_038203025.1 Planctomycetota bacterium | reverse complement strand
GCACCTTGCGCGGCAACCCCGGAACCGGCCAATCATGCACAACGTCCTCATGCTCCTGGCCTTGTCTGCGCTCCTGCGCAGCGAGGTGGTGGTCGAGGCGGTCCCCACCCAGACCCTGCGACCGCATCAGGATCTGGTCTAAGTGGTCATCTCGCTGGAGAACCGTTTCGACAAGCCGTCCGCCATCAGCCGGGTGCAGCTCTGTTCGAGCCTCGACGTTGCTGCCAAGCCGCAACGTGTCGATCAGATGGGGCGGATCCAGCTGCGCCCGCGCGAGCAGTCGCAGGATGCTGGCCGTCTGGCGGCGGTGCCACGATGCTGATCCAATCCGAGCCAGGGATGCCTCCGGTGGGGACTCGGCAACACATTGGAAGGAGGCGGCAGAAGCCTGTGCCTCTCTCCAGATGATCACTGGCTCAGGAGATCCGGGCGCCAGGCCATGAGCAGGAGGTCTTGGGCGGGCGGCGCGCCGAGATGGGCGGCGACTGCTTCGCCGCAGGCGGCGACCAGGGCGGCTGGACCGTCAGCGGCGGATGTACGGGCGGCGCGTACCAGACGGTCGTCGCTGAAAGACTGGCCCGCAGCGTTGGGCGCTTCAACTACCGCTTCCGAGAAGAGCAGGCAGGTCTCGCCTGGCTCCAGGCTGGCGGACGTGCTGTGGTAACTGAGTTCCGCGAGCAGGCCGAGCTTTCCGCCCTGGGCTCCCTGCACCCACTCCGCCGAGCCGCTGCGCAGCACCAGCAGCGGGCGCGGCCGTCCGGCGCTGGCTACTTCGATGCGGCGTGCGCTGGGCCGACAGACGACGATCGTGGCGGTGGCAGAGACCCCGCCATCGGTCCTTCCGGCCAGTAGGGTGTTGGCCAAGCCCAGGGTGCCGGCGGGATCCTGGGTGGCGCGGCAGGCCAAGCGGAGGGCGACGCTGAGTTGGGCCAGGAGCAGGGCAGCGGGTACACCCTCGCCTTGGACTTCGCCGAGCAGGAATGCCACCTCGTCGGCGTCGAGTGGCACAACGTCGTGGAAGGTGCTGGTGCTGCGTTCGCCGGGCCGCAGCAGCGCCGCGAGTTCAAAGCCTGCGATCTTGGGCAGGTGGGTGGGGCGTACCGCCTGTTTGAGCTCGCGTGCCAGGGTGATATCGTTTTCAAGTCGGGCCTGGATGGATTGGCTTTCGGCGAGGCGGATCCGCATCAACTCACGCTCGCGCATACCCTCGACCAGATCGTCGAAGCGATGACCGAGCAGACCGAGTTCATCATCTCCGCCTGGTCCCGCTCGCACCGTGAAGTCGCCTGTCTTGACCCGCTCCGCCATCGCGGCCAAGCGCACGACAGGCCTGGCCACGCTGCGGCTGACCAGGGACAGGAGGAGCGCGAGGACGAGGAGGGCGATGGCGGTGCCAACCAAGGCGATCAAGGCGAGTTGCCGACCGGGCGCGTCGACGATTGCGGCGGGGAGGTCGGCCACCAGGGCCCAGCCGATGGCGGTCGGAACCGGAACGATGAAACGGTGTAGGTTGTCGGTTTTATCGACCACGGTCTGACTGCCGCCGTCGCGAAAACGGCGCCACAGGGGGCCTTCGATACCGTCATCGATGTGTCCGCCCAACACCTGGCCGGAATCGTCGTTGATGATCCATCGCCCATCATCATCCACCACCCGTACACTGAGCGCGGTGCGGTCGAGGGCTCGGACTTCGGTCAGGAGGCGATCGACTGATAGGTCGAGACCAACCACGCAACGGCCTTGTGCGGTGGGCGCGCTGGCGACCACGGTGAAGATTACCAGTTTTTCGATCGCTGAGACATAGGGCGGAACAAATGCGTAGCTTTGATTGGCCGTCATCGCCACCGCGTGCCAGGGCCGGGTGGTGGAGTCGTAGTCTGCTGGCAGGGTGCGCCCGCTCATCAGCACGACGGTGCGGGGTGGGCGGAGCAGGAACGCCTCGTAGGCCTCGCTTGTGGCGGTGCCGGCAGCGAGCAGAGCGTGGTCCCGTACTTCGTCGCTGGGCAACTCGGCGAACACGCGTGCCAGGAGAACGGCGCAGTGGCCATCACCCTCCAGGCGTCCGCCGAGTCGGGCCGCCGCAGCTTCAACCTGGGCTTGGGCCCGGTCCAGGCTGGCTTTGGCGGTCACCGCTCCGCCCAGGATCCAGAGGGCGGTGGCAAGCGCGAGGAGGACCAGCGCGGCTGCCGGCAGTACCCGGAGCAGGATCTTGCTCGCGAGGCGGCCGCGTACTGCTCGTCTCACCAGGGTCAGGCTTGCAACGGCGGAACTGGGCATCCCGTGCTCAGGGCGCAGGTAGTGGGGGCAGCCAGGCGGATGGCGGCGGCAAGGGCTTGTTGAAGCGCAGGCCAAGCCAGAGCACGCCGCCGTCCTTCGGTTGCGGCGTGGCGATGGGTGCCCAGCAGGTGCCGTCTTCGCTCAGCCGCGCCTGGGGCAGGAGGCGGAGCTGGATCGCCACCCAGGGGCCGGCCAGACGCACGGTTGCCAGGGGTTCGGCCTCATCGGCATGGCGGTAGAGGAGCAGGTCGATCGGGCCGAGGGACGCGGCCAGGGCATTGCCACGGCCGGGCTGGCCACCCGGGTTGGCGTCAGCGGACAGGAGGAACGGCGGGAGCTGGGCATCCCAGCGCAGTCCGATGTAGCGCACCACCGCCACCGCTGGGCTGCGGCCGAGTTCGGGGACGGCGAGGCGGAATATCTCGGGCCCAGGCGAGACCGGACGCCATTCAAGCGGTGCCGTCGTGTCGCCCAGGGCGCTGGCGATCTGCTGCATGGCGCGGAAGCGATTGACATCGCCCGCCAGGCCGGCGGCGGCGAGGGGGTCGCGCAGGCTGGCCAGGGCGGTGGCGGCCTGGTCCACAGGCGAAGTCACCTTACCGGTCGGGATCGGTACCAGTCGAGCCAGGACAATGGCAGCATCGTGTACCTGGGCTGAGGTCAGAGCGTTGGCGTCGGCTGGTGCCGCCACCAGCGGGAATCGCTGCCAGTTGCGCAGCACCAGGGCACGGTCCTGGTGCGCTTGTGCCGCCATATCCAGACGCAGGGAGTCAATGCAGCGCAAGGTGAAGGCGTTCCACCACATCGCTGTACCACTCCGCTGCGCATCGAAGGCCGCTAAGGGACCGGTGCGCAGGCTGTCGGTATCGACTGCGAGCAGGGCTTGGCGCGCTTCGCCGGCGTCGTTCGGTAGCGCGCACCAGGCGGCCAGAGCGTTGCGGCAGGCGGTGCCGTAGGGGCCAGCGAAGGCACTGCGCTCCTCGTCGATGATGGCGCGGGCGGCCTGAGCGCGACGCAGGGCCTCCTCGTCGCGCAGGGTGATGCCGAGGGCTCGATACGACTGGTCTCCAAGCATGCGCAGTGCGCTGATCGTCTGGGCCGGGTTCAGGCCCGTGAGTACCGTATGCCAACTGCGCCAGCCGTCCGGAGCAGCCGGCAAGGTCTGGTCGCGCACCGTCTCGCTCCAGTAGGCGACATAGGCGCGCTCGTAGGCGGCGGCGGCAAGCTGCCGGCTCTGAGCGAGGCGGGCAAGGACGGCCGCGTCCACCAGATCGGATTTGCGCTCCGCTCCACCCAGGCAGCGCCGGGTGGCATCGCTCAGAGCAGCGAGCAGATCGCTAGCCGCGTCAGGATGGAAGCCGGCGGCGAAAGCGGTGGAAGTCTCGACTGCCGGCAAGGCGGGAGTTGGACGCGGTGGTGCCGGACGTCCGATTGCGAGGGCGGCAACCGCTTCGATCAGGCTGTCGGGATTGTCTCCGGTCTGGCGCAGGGCGCGACCGATCAACTGTGCGCAGACGCTACGGCGCTGGAGGCCGAGGGCTGCCTGCGCCGCCTGGACCACGCTGGCAAGTCGGGACTCGCCTGGACGAGTGGGATCGCCCTTGGCGGCCGTGGTCAGGCGTTCGGCCTGCTCAGTGCACCGCGTTCCCATCCGGCGTACGGCGTCGTCGGTCTGGAGCAGGCTCGCCTCTTCCACTGGGCGCGAGAGTTCGGCAGCGACCAGTGCCCAGGCGGCGAGGCGGCGCTGCTGCCCACCCCAGGGGCCATTGGCATCGGCGAAAGCGGGGGCCAGGGCGGCGGCGCTGCTGGCGCTGCGCTCGGCGAAGCCGGCGGCATTGCGTGTCGCCTGTTCACGTGCTCGGCGCAGCTGGTCCTCGGCACTGGCGGCGTAGGAACTCAGTGGCGTTCCTGAGGCGCGGTGGTGGGCCAGGGGCCCGAGATAGGAGGAGAACTCACCGTCGATCCGCGTCTGGTAGTCGTGCGTCGCCTCGGCCAGCAGATCTTCCAGGCGGGTTCCGGGACGCAGTTCGGCCGCTTGCACGGCGGCCGTGCAGCTGAGGGAAGCGCGCGCGAGCGCTTGCCACGCCGTGAGCCAGTTCTTCGTCCATTCGTCCGTCTTGGCCGCATCGGGATCGGTCGGCGGGACGAGAGCGAGCAGCGTGTCTTCCGCTTCCACCATTCGGCCCATCTCGCGCACCAGAGTGGCGCAGTGGGCCAGGCGGGTTCCGGCCAGCGGATCGCCGGCTGTCCAGGCAGAACAGAACAATTGCAGGCCCTGCTGTAGCGGCTTGCCCGAGACCACCGTCCCGCTCCCAAGGGCGGCGGCGAGGGATGAGGCCGGATTGCGCAGATCCATGTCCCAGCCAGGACTGCCGGGGCGAACGCTCGGGCCGCTCACCGATTGTGAGGCGAGCAGCACCTCAATCCCAGCCTGGGTGCGCGGATCGCTGGCGGCAGCGAAGCGGCCGAGGGCCGCGAGATCGAGGACGTTGGGCGATGAGCCGTCGCGATCGGGGCCGAGCTCGACCAGGAAGAGTTGCACCAGCGCGGCATGGGCTTCGGGCGTCCAGGCCAGGCGCTGATCATCGAAGCGCTTGCGCGCGGCTTCAACCAGCGGTCGGGTGAGCATGGCCGATAACAGCAGGCGATAGGCGCCGTTGCGTTCGTCGGCGAGGAGATCGCCGCTCCACGTTCCATCGAAGATTCCGGCCGTGCGCAGCCAGAAGGGCACCGGCAGCCGGCGCTGCGCCGCCTCGAAGGTCGTGCTGAGCAGTTCATCGCGCCGCGTTCCTTCCAGGTTGGGCAGAGGACTCTCGCCCGCCGGCACTGCGCTGCCGTCGGCGGTGACGGTCACCAACGGAGCGGAACGCAAGGCGCCGCGTTGCGCCGCCTGCTCGACCCAGCCCCAGTGCTCGGCTTGGCGGTGTGCGCTGTCAGCGAGGCTGTTCGTGCCGGCGACGGTGCCGATGACGGCGGTGGTCAGCAGCAGGAACAGGAGGGACGCAGCGATCAGCCAGGGCAGGCGTTCGCGACGCGCGCGTTGGGCAGAGAAGCGTACTCGCGCCGCCGACGGCAGCACCTGTTGGGTAAGGAAACCTGCGATGAAGCTGGGGTGATCGGTGGTGGCACCGGCGGTGGCTGCCGTGGCTGCTGTTGCTGGCGCAGTCGCGGCTGCTGCACCGACGGCGTCGAAATCCATCGGGCGGTTCTGGTCCTGGGCTGCGCAGATGCCCACGCCCATCAGATGTGGCCGGCCACCGGTGTTCCACGGTGATGCGCCGAGCAGGGCGGTGAGATAGCGGTCGAGACTCTGGGCGATGGTACCGACCTGGCCCGAGAGCGGATGCAGCTCGGCCATGCGTTGGGCACGGTCAGCGGAGCCTTCCCACCAGTGACCGTCGAGCGCCTGCGCTGCGCGTGCGTGCTCAAGGCGGTCCTGCACCTGGCCGAACCAGGCGAGCATGGCGTTGCGTTCGTAGCTGCCGTCAGCGACGGGATTGCTCCATGACCAGGCCGCCTCGCGCGCCGCCGGATCGAGGCGCTCGATCGCCTGAGCGAAGCCCTGCAGGCGATCAGCCTTGGTGATCAGGATCCAGGTGGGCAGGACCAGGCCGAAGGTACGATGCAGGCGTCCCAGTTCGTCGGCGAGCAGGGCGGCTTTGCGTCGCAGCACATCTTCGGAATCGGCGAGCAGAGCGTCGACAGGGATGCAGAGCACCAGCGTGTCGAGCGGGCAGCGGGCGCGTCGGCGCTGCAAGAGGGCGAGGAAGAAGCGCCACTCCGCGTTGCCTTCGTTGCCCCAGCGGGCGAAGAGGATGGCGCCGGCAAGGTCGATGAACGCTCCGTTCTCGGACAGCCACCAGTGCAAGGTCTCGGTGCCAGCCTCGCCTTGGCGCAGGTCGACCAGATCGCTGGGGAAGGGCAGGCCACTGGCGCGCAGGAGTGCGGTCTTGCCCGCACCAGGTTCGCCGGCCACCAGCACCCAGGGCATGGTGTAGCGGTTGCGGCCACTGGCGGCGAGCTTGCCCAGGCCCTGGTCGAAGGCCGCGCGCATCTCACCGATGCGCGCCGAGAGCACCTTGTCCTCGGGCGAGACGCGGCCGCGCGCCACCTGGGCGAGTTCCTTGCGCAGAAGCAGGTCATCGCGCAGTCGCTCTTGTTCGCGCAGGGCGTGGCTGCGAAACATCCAACGCCGGATGAGCGGGATGGCGACCAGCACCAGGGTGATCGCGAACATCCCCAGCGGCAGCAGCCACGTCCAATTACGGCCCAGCCAGGCCAGCCAAGGAGGCATGGATCAATGTCCTCCGGCCATGTTCTGATTGCCCGGACGACTCGGGTCGGGCACCAGATCACCCGCTGCGCGGGCGCTGAAGCGCTCGATCGAGCCCCGCAGCTCGCGGGTGGCGAGGTGGTAAGCGACCGCATTGGCGGCGAAGAGCAGGATCAGACCAGCGGCCAGCGCGGCCACCAGCCGGCGGGCCGGGGTGGCGGGATGGCGGAAGTGCTTGGTTTCGCTGCTCAGCGGCGTGGCGTCGGCGGGGAAGCGGTCAGTGGCCGGATCGATGCCGAGGCGCAGGGCCACCACCCGCATGCGGCGCTGCACCTGCATGCGCTCGCGCTGGTACATGCCGTCGAAGCCCAGCGCCATGCACTCGTAGAACACCCACAGGCGTTCGATCGCCTCTTGTCCCGGATCAGCCAGGCAGGCGTCGAGGAGGTCGAAGAACTTTTCGTCACCGGCGCCTTCGCCGATGCCGAATGCCAGTTCCTGCCAGGCCGAAGCGAAGGGGAACGGCCCTTCCTTGATCATGTAATCGGTGAAGAAGACGAGCGGAGCCTCGACCCGGGCGAACTGCGAGGCGAGGGCGGGATCGGCGGCGGCGTGGTCGCGCATCGAGGCAAGCGCGGCCTCGACCTCGCGGCGCAGAGCCTGGTGCTCAGGCGGCGCACCGCGGTGGGCCTGGCGCAGGGCGCGGGCGATCAGAGCGAAGAGCGGTCGGCAGAGCGCGGGCAGCTTCATGGGGTGCTCCTGCCGGCGCTGCGGCGGGTGGCGAAGAGGGTCAGGGAGAGGCCGCCCGGCACCGCTTGCGGGCAGACGGCGAGCAGGCGGCGCTCGTCACGCACCTGGGTCCAGGTGCGTGCGCTTTCTTCGCGGGCAAGACGGAACCACACTGTATCGGGAAGTGCTGGTAGCACCGGCGGCGGTTTGCGCTCTTCAAGCAGACGTACGCCGCGCACCCGCGCCTCGCGCAGCGTGGCAGGCACCAGTTTGAAGCGATCGGGATCGCCAACCAGGCGGGCGACCTCGGCCCCGGCCCCGGGTGCGTGGGCCGCGAGGTACCATTCCTCGGCGTGTGCCAGGAGATCGTCGCCCAGCGTCGCCTCCCAGACCCGTCCCGGCTCGATCGCTTTGAGCGGTAGCTTGTCGTAGGTGCCGCTGGCGGCGGCTGCGGCGAGGTTGGCGACCCGGCGGGCGAGTTCGCGCAGCACCGGCAGCGCCTCGTCGTGGCGGTAGGGGGGCGCGCTCCAGTCGCGGCCAGACGACAGGGCCGCCAGTTCGCCGAGCACGCCGCGCAGTTCCAGGTAGAGATCGAAAGGACCGTAGGTCGGATCCTGGCGCAGGGCGTCGAGGCGGCCGGCGGCAGCGCCCACCGAACGGGCGCGCAGTACAAGTTCGACCAGCGATCCGGAGAGGGATTCGGGGCCGTAGCCGACCCGTTCGATCTCGGATCCGAGTTCCCCCGAGCGGGTACCGAGCTGCTGCGTCAGCTGTTCGAGCACCGAGGCCAGGCCGGGATGGGCGGCGAGCACGCGGCAAGGCGGCGCCCAGTCTTCGTCCAGGCGCGGTACGACCTCGGCGGCGTCCTCGGCCGAGGGATGCAGGCGGAGCAGCGGCAGTAGTTCGAGATCGGCGGTGTCTTCGCGATCGGTCACCAGGCGGGCATCAAGGAGGCGTACCAGCAGGGGCTCGCTGCGACCACCTTCGCACTCGTCCAACCACGTGCGTTCGGCAACCCGCCAGGTGCGCTTGACGCCGCCACCCTCGCCTTCGCCCTCGGCCACGCTTGGGCCACCCGGATTGCGCTCCGGGATCGCGAGTGAGATGGTGATCGGCCGGCGGTCTTCGCGAAAGGCGTTGCGCAGGTCGCGGGTGGCGAGTTGGGCGTTGCCGGGGAAGGAGACGAGCGTGCCGCGCGGCATCACCGCTTCGCAGCGTTTCACCGCCACCACCTGGCGGCGCAGGGCATCCTCGTCGATGTCGAGCGACACCAGACCCCAGGGGAAGGGTCGGCTGCGCAGACGCTCGCCCGCCAAGCGGTCGAGCATCCCCTGCTGCAGGAACTGCAGATGGTGATGCAGGAGAAAGAGGCCGTCATGCCAGTGGATGGTCTCGGGCTCGCTCATCGCGACTGCTCCTGGGGCGCGTCTGAAGTGGCGCGGCGGATGGGGGAGGGACGCTGGGTTGGCGTGTCGTCGGCATGCTCGGTCTGGCCGTCGGCCTGGCGGGTCTGGGCCGGAGCGCCAGACGCCGAAGAACGTTCCGTCGCCGGAGCGGCCACCACCGGGGCGATCATGCCTGGCGAGGCGCGCAGCAGCAGGCGGCCATTGCGGTCGAGGGGGATGCGACCCTTGGCCAGGGGCACCAGCAGGCGGCGCGCGTCCACGCCCGGGGCGGTGCCGGTGACCTGGGAGCCACGCTCGCAGGCGAGCAGGTTGGCGAAGATCACCAAGGTGTCGGCACCTTGTTTGGTCCAGAGATCCCACATTGGATCATCGGCTGCGATGGTGCCGACGGGATGGTCGCCATCGAACCAGAGGGTAAGGCGGGGGGCCGCGGAGCGTGCCTGGCTGCCGGGCTCGAAGTAGGCCTCCACCGGGATCGCCTGCCAGCGTGCCGCGTCGGCGGCGGCTCCACCCACCACGTCTACATCCAGGGTCGGCCAGCGCCCGGCGGCGTCGCGCAGGGCTGGGTCCAGGACCACCTGCACCTCGCCGCGCCAGGTGTCGGAACAGCCGGCGCAGAGCAGGACTGCTAGGTAGAGGGAGGCGGACTTGATCATACCAGTGTGTTCATGCCCACGGTGAGGGCGATGGGCACCATGGCGGGGGCGCCCAAGGCGGTTGGATTGACACCGGTGGCTATCGAGCCCATGGTCGCGGCGGGACGTCCCATCAGAAGCAGCATGCTGGTCGTGACGGTGATGACTCCGAGGCACATCGGACCGGCCACCAGGTCACCGATGCAGGCCGCCGGAAGCCCGTTGATGAGCACCATGGGGCAGCATGGCCCGGTAACGACATCACCGGTTGCGGTCAGGCTGGCTATGGTGGCGATGGGCAGCATGACGGCTTCCATTCATTTGATGTCGCCGGGTGGGATCGCAAGCCGGCATCTGCTGGAGTGCCGAATCTTATGGGGGTGCGACCTGTCGTCCGAAGCCCTCGCGTCCGGCCCAGGGCCGTGTTCCGGGGCCGCCTTCGTGCAGGGCCTCGTCCCAGGTGAGCGTGCCCTGAGCCACCTGTACGCCGAGGTCGAGGAAGACCTCCAGCCAGGCCTGCGGATCGCGGCCCGTTTCCGGGATCTGTCGCGCCACATCAAGGGCTGCGATCACCATGTTGGGGGCCAGGCCGGGTGGCGGCGGGATCGGTGGCGTACCCGCCGGACAGCCAGCAGGCATGATGTCCGTGCCGCTATAGAAGCAGGCCATGGCAAGCGACCCGGCGGCCTGCTCCATGCCCTGGCACTGACTGCCGATCTGGTAGCCCGCCCGCCCCTTCACCAGCGAAGGATCGAGAATCCATCGCCGGACTGCCTCCATCGCCTCGCCTGCCAGTGCACTGTCGCCACTCAGATTGATGGCCGGCGCTTTGGGCAGACTCGCGAGGGCGGCCTTCACCTTTGCCATCATGCCGCCGACCACGCCCTTGATCTCATCGCGTTTGCCATCCAGGGCACGACGCAGGCGCTGATGCGGATTGGCCGGATCCTCGATCCCGCTGGCGTCCGCCGGGCTCAGACTCTCGGCCCGGTCGAGTTCGACCAGTTCAGCGGCTGACATGCCGAAGACCTCTTTGAAGACCTCGCCGCTACGGGCGTCCTTTGCGAGCCAAGCCTGGCGGGCGGCCGGATCGAGGCTGTCGAGGTGCTGCTTACGCATGGCGAAGAAGCGCTCAGCCCCATTGCGGGCGCGCAACGGGTTGTCTGCCAGTTGATGCAACGGTTCCGGCATCCAGTGCAGGTTCTGCTCGGGGTCGAGATGCGGCGCCGGCCAGGCGGCGGGATCGCTGATATCCACCCCGCCGATTAGCGGCGGCGGCTTGGGCGCGAAATCCGCGGCTGTCATCCCGGGGTTGAGAGAGACACCGAATAGATTGGGCGGCTTCGACTGCAGCGGGGCACCGGCCATGGCCATCAAGCCCAGGATTCCGTTCTCGCCTGCGGCGGTGAGAGCGGCGCGGTGGGCACGGGCCTGCTGCAGCACCTCGCGCACGCAGACCCAGCCGAACCAGACCTGGACCCGGCGACGCAGGGCGGCGGCAAGGAAGCGCATGGCTTCGTGCGGCTCGCCGGCGGCGCGCAGGGCAAGGAAGCAGCGTTCCGGGTCGGGGGCCATGGCAAGGGCGGTGGCCAAGGCCGGGGTGATGGACGGCAACCGGCTGATTGCCAGGCTCTGGGCCGGCATGTTTTCGAGCAGAATGAGTGGTTTGCCGAGGTGATTCACAGGGGTACCCTCATGCTGACAACCGTGCCGTCGCTTTGCAGCACGGCCCGTACGACCCCGGCCACTCCCACGTCGGAATCGACCACGTTGCTGCCCTCCGTGAGGATGTTGTTATCCGTGCTGGCGGCGCCCAGTTTGTTGCCGCTGACATTGCCTTCTTCGCTGGTGATAGAGCTCTCCATCTCTTGCATTTCGATTTCCTCAACGGCTCCGCCGACCTTGTCGTTATGCAGGGTCGTCTTGTTCTTCTCGGCCGCGCGTTCGGAATTCACCAGAGCTGAGGTGTCCTTGCGCATCACCAACTGCTCGTATTGCACGCCGTGGATGAGCACGCCGCTCACCGAACCGATGCGCAGCACGTTGAGGTCGGGCGGTGTCACCAGGTCCTTGATCGCCTTGCCGGCCTTGCCCAGGGCCCCGCCGGCTCCGCCACTCTTGAAGTCGGAGATCGCCTCGCCGAGTTCCTTGCGGTAGACGATGGCAGCGATGATCGCCCCGGCCGTCCCTGCCGTTGCCAAGCCGCCGGCGACCCCTCCTTTCCGCTCCGAGCCGAATGAGCCGGCGATGTCGGCCAGCAGGCCAAGGCCGTCGAGCGCCGACACCGCTGCGCTGAAGGGATCAGCCGAGACGGTGGCCATGCCCAGGGTGGATGCGACGGTGCTCGAACCGATCACGTCACCCTTGCAGCGACCGGCGTACTTCGCGACGTCCTTGAGGCTGAGCACGTTGAGCAGCACCTCCTTGACGATGAACATGGCGATGTCTGCGGCCTTCTCGCTTTCCACGCGGCAGGTGGGATCGGCGGCCGAACCGAAGGTCTGGAAGAAGAACGAAGCCAGCTTGCACAGACGGCCCACCAGGTCGGAGTTGAGCTGCGCGCACATCCCCGTCACCTTGGCGTTGGTCATTGAGGCCTCGAAGGCCGCCGCCGCAGTGCTCATCGACGCCTCGCACCAACCGGTGAGGTTGAGTGCGAGCGAGGTCGCTTCGATCCGCGAATGGGTGCACGTGATGTGGCTGCCCATCGCCGGGAAGGTAGGATTGATGTAGCCCAACTGGGTGGCGCCGGGCAGCAGCACCAGTTTTGAATCGCCGACCCGCAACTCGATCATCTCGCCGGCTTCGATGATCAGTTTCTTACCCACCTTGATGGTGCGGTCGCCCGAGATCTGCTCGCGCATGCCGCCAGCCGAGAAGAGGTCGATACCCCGGCTACCCCCCGCAGAGTCGCGGTCATCGAGCGCGATCTCGCTGTAACCGAAGGTGTCGGCGTTGTCGCCCGCGCCGCGATCCTTGGTGGCGAGGAAGCCTTTTCCGTCTTTGTCCCAGGCTTTCAGGTCGCCTAGGCGGCCTTGGCGCGGGGTGGCGACGTCGAATCCCTGGTCACCAGCGAAGCGGCTGCGCAAAACGGTGCGCCCGAGCCCGTTTGCATCATTCGCCTGGGCCGGCGCAGTCGCGACTTTGTCATAGAGGGTGCCCACGACGAGTGGCCGATTGGCATCGCCCTGAACGAAGGAAATGGCAACCCGATCACCCACCCGCGGCACCGCGAGCAGGCCGCCAGCACCCTGCACGACCCGGATCCGGGCGGTGGGTTTGCTGGCCCAATCCAGGCGCACCAGTACCTGCCCAAGGCCGTCCTTGCTGATGTCGAGGCTGCCGTCTTTGGCGTTGGCGGTGGCTCCGACCACGGTCGCGGGATGGATACCGGCAAGTTGCTGCGCACGGTGGCGGGCGGGCCGCCAAGGAATCGTCTCGGGGATGGCCTCTACCTCGACCTTGCCAACCAGCGAGGTGGTGTTCCAGCTCAGCTCGATGCCTTCGACCGGCGAGGGGGCGCCGAGGGCGGCGGCCAGATCGCTGTTGACGCGCTGCTGCACCTGGGCTTCGGCAAGGGAGAGCAGGATGCTGCGTAGACCGCTCTCGGCTTTGGCAAGGTGGGCACCCGCCTGGCATTGGGGGGCGCAATGCACCGCGATCCGCACCCGCGTGGCGAGGAATCGGTCGTTGGTGCCAGCGAAGGAGAAGAGGCAGCCGGCGTGGAGGCCGAAGTGGTCGCCCTCACCGCACACGGTGCGTTGCCGGCAGAGCCGCTCTTCGGCGCGACGGGTGGCCATCCAATTGGGGAATGTCAGGTCGGTGTCGACGGGCTTGAACGCCGCCATGTCGGCAAGGTCCGCCAGGCCCAGGTTCTCGCGCCAGACGCCGCGTGGCACCGCCTTGGGATTGCCGATCTGGCTGATCGTGAGGCTGGCCGTGCCGCTTCCATCCGGGTGGTTGGTCCACGGGAAAACCCGGTAGTCCCGATCGTTCAGCTCGACGCTGCTCGGACCTTCCTGGGTGGCTTGGCGCCAGCTCCAGATGCGGCGATTCTCGGCCCCATCGCGACTGGATACGACATCACTGATCACCGACGTGAGCGCATCCGCGGCACCCTTCTCGGCTTTGTCTGGCACGCTGGCGTTATTGTTGCGCTCAGAGAGCACCAGCACATGGCTGCCGTGCGGATGTTTGGGATGGGCGTACCAGGTGTGGATGCCTTCCTCGGCGAGTAGGCGTCGCACCAGGGCGGTGGTGCTTTCGCGCCAGCGCACCACCTGCTGACGAAGCGGGCGGTCGTTGACGAAGCCGGCGTAGCTGTGGACCGCAAGGGCGGGATGCTGCGTCGTGCCAGTGCCGTCGCCGCCAGCGAGCATATCCTTGGCTACTGCCAGCGCCGATTGGCCAGCCCACACCTCACTGCCGAGATCATGGCCGAGCCGGGCCAGCGCCGGTTCGAGCGTGGCGCAGCAGGCGTGATAGGTGGTGCAGTTGAGGACGAGATCGCCGATCACCTCCCAGGCGGTGATGTGGGCTCCGAGCCAGCGTGCCTGGCTGCTTCCGCTTGGTCCATGCACGAGGTGCAGCCCGACCTTGGCACCGAGCATGTCGGCAAGCGTTGGCGCGGTGGTGAAGGCACAGGTCAAGCGGTAGTGGAAGTCCTCGTCCAGGGCCTCTTCGCCTTCCAGGCCGAGAACCACCGGGGCCTGGGTGGCACCGGCCTGATCGAAGATACTGGCACTGATAGTCAACGGCATGGCACGGACTCCTCCCGCTACGGATTCGGCCGGCCAGGCGCGGGGGGATGGCCGGTGGCAGGGCGGCGCTCAGGCGAAGGCGAAGGTGAACTCGCCGTGCGCGGCATCGACCGTGACCTCGGCCAGGGCGCGGCCTTCGCAGGCCCGCGACAGGAACTCTGCCGCTAGGCGGGGAAGCAGGGCGTTGGCGACGACCGCGTCGATCATCCGGGCACCAGATTCCAGCTGGTTGGCGCGTCGCGCGATCTCGGCCAGGGCGCCGGGGGCGAAGACCAGCTTGGCGCGGTAACGCTCGTCCACCCGCTTGACCACTTTGGCGAGCTTGAGGCGGATGATGTCGTCGAGAATCGCGCCCTGGAGTGGATAATACGGCACTACTGCCATGCGGCCGAGCAGGGCGTCTGGGAAGGTCTTGCGCAGGGCTGGCCGGATCGCGTCGGCGATCTTGGCCGGCTCGGGCATCAGTTCGGGATCTTTGCACAAGCCCAGCACCTCGTCGCTGCCCACATTGGTGGTAAGCAGGATGACGGTGTTGCGGAAGTCGATCGAACGGCCTTCGCCGTCCTCCATCCAGCCCTGGTCGAAGACCTGGAAGAAGATCTCGTGCACGTCGCGGTGCGCCTTCTCGACCTCATCGAGCAGTACCACGCTGTAGGGCTTACGGCGCACCGCCTCGGTGAGCACGCCGCCTTCGCCATAGCCGACGTAGCCGGGAGGCGCGCCCTTGAGGGTCGAGACGGTGTGCGCTTCCTGGAACTCGCTCATGTTGATGGTGATCAGACTCTGCTCGCCGCCATAGAGCGTCTCGGCCAGCGCCAGGGCGGTCTCGGTCTTGCCGACTCCACTTGGTCCGGCGAGCAGGAGCACGGCGATCGGCTTGCGCGGATCGCTGAGTCCGGCGCGAGCGCTGCGGATGCGCGCCGCCACCTCTTCCAAGGCGTGATCCTGGCCGCGCACCCGGGTGCACAGATTGCTGGCGAGGTCGAGCACCGAGCGGGCTTCATCCTTGACCATGCGACCGACCGGGATGCCGGTCCATTCGCCCACCACCACCGAGACCGCTTGGCCGTCGACCCAGGGATGGATCAGCGGTGCATCGCCCTGCAACTGCGCGAGAGCGGCCTCGGCTGCGGCCAGGAGCTGCTTGGCTGCGGCGCGGTCAGGCTCGGTGGCGGCACGCAGTGTGGCGCGGCGCTCGGCGACCAGCACCACCAGTTCCTTCTCCTGCTTCCAGCGTGCTTCGGTGGCGTCGCGTTCGACCGTCAGCTTGCCACGCTGCTCACGCAGCGCGGTCAGTCGTGCTGCGTGGTCGATGCCGCCCGCTTCTTCGCGCTCGCAGGCGGTGATCTCCTCCTCGATCGCTTCGAGGGCGCGGCGCTGCATCTCCAGTCCGGCCGGTTCGGCGCCCTGGCTGAGCGCGACCCGGGCGCAGGCGGTGTCGAGCAGGCTCACGGCCTTGTCGGGCAGCTGGCGGGCGGGGATGTAGCGGCGCGACAGCGTCACCGCTTCGGCCACCGCCTCTTCAAGCACCGACACCTTGTGGTGTGCTTCCAGCCGCAGCACCGTGCCGCGCAGCATGCGTTGGGCGGTGGCGTCATCGGGTTCGTCGATCTGCACCACCTGGAAGCGGCGGGTAAGGGCGGGGTCCTTCTCGAAGTACTTCTTGTACTCGGCCCAGGTGGTGGCGGCGATGGTGCGTAGCTTACCGCGCGCCAGGGCCGGCTTGAGCAGGTTGGCGGCGTCGTTCTGCCCAGCCGCTCCGCCTGCCCCGATCAGGGTGTGGGCTTCGTCGATGAAGAGGATGATCGGCTTCTCGGCACACTGCACCTCTTCGATAACTTGCTTGAGACGTTGCTCGAACTCGCCCTTCATGCTCGCGCCGGCCTGCAAGAGCGCGAGATCGAGAGCGCGGACGCTGACCTCCTTGAGCGCCGGAGGCACGTCGCCGGCGGCGACGCGTTGTGCGAAGCCTTCGACCACCGCCGTCTTTCCGACCCCAGCCTCGCCGGTGAGAATGGGGTTGTTCTGGCGACGGCGCAGCAGGATGTCGATCAACTGGCGGATCTCGGCGTCGCGACCAACCACCGGATCCATTCCGCCTTCGCGCGCCCGGGCGGTGAGGTCGGTGCAGTAGCGCCCCAACGCCTCCTGCCGGCCCATCGCCGCCGGTGCCACCGCGCTGCTCGCCTCGCCTGGAACCGCTCCACCGGCAGCGAGTCCGGCGTCGGGAGCCGTCTCTTCTGGCGATCCGGAGCAGATGGCGGTGAAATCCGCAGCCAGGGCGTCGCCCTGGATCTTGGCGAATTCGCGGCTGGTCTGCAGCAGGACCCCGTTCAGGGATGGCGACTTCACGCAGCCGAGAAGTACATGCCCGCTGCGCACCGCGTTGCTGTGGAACATCAGGGAGGCGTACATCCAGCCTTCCTTGATCGCGTGATCGATATGATCCGAAATGTCGGAGATCGCGCTGGCACCACGCGGCAGGTGGTCGAGCGCGGCGGTGAGATCGGCCGCCAGGCGGGCCTCGTCGAGGGTGAAGCGCTTGAGGATGCGCCGCACGTCGCTGTTGCCGCCGGAGAGCATCTGGGTGAGCCAGTGCGCCAGCTCGACATAGGGGTTGCCGCGCATCTTGCACAGGACGGAGGCGCTCTCCGCTGCCTTGAACGCGAAGGGGCTGAGGCGGGAGAAGAGGTCGGATCGCTTGATGTCACTCATGATGTCGCCTTGGTCCGGAGTTCAGAGATTCTCGTCATCCAGCACCACGACCTCGTCATCGTCCTCGACGGGACTGACGGTGGCAGGTGGAACAGGAACACGCTGGGAAAGGGGGCGGTCGACCAGGTGCGGACCGTGCGATGGTACCACCACCCGCAGCTGGTCAGCGGATCTGGCGTCGGGGCGCAGGCGCATCCAGCTGTCGCGACCGAGCCGACTCGCGCCGAGGCGGACGCGGGGCACACTGGCCGCGTCCAGCACCCAGCGCACTTCGACTTCAAGCGGTCGGGTGAGCCAGGTGCGCAAGGCGCAACGCAGGCGCAGGAACCCGTCGCTGCCCGGGGCGAGGCGGGCAAATGCCGCGGCGTCAAGCGGCCCAATGCGCACCCGGATGGCGTCGATACGGCTGTGCAGCCGGCGACCGAGCACCGCCGATCCGAGCCGCGAACTGACTGCGCGCTGGCCGATCCGGCAGCGGTCGGCGGGATCGAGCGGCACCCACGAGGGCTGGAAGCCGTCAACCTCGACCGGGGCACGCAGCACCAGGCGAAGCATGGCGGCGAGGCCGGCCACGCCGCGCGGTCGGGCCAGCAACAGTCCCGCCAGGGCGGCACGTTCGCCATCGGCCACCAGGTGCTCTGTCCGACAGCTGCCGCCGCCGAGAGCGAGCAGTTGGGTGGTGAACCAGTCCTCGCCTGGACGGTCATGCGCTGATTCCGGGGCGCGTGCCGCCCAGGCGCGATGGAAGAGCGAGGCTAGGCGGTGGTGGAAGACGTCGAGGAAACGCTGTGGTGCCAGGTCGCCGGCATGCACAGCGCGCTCAAGCATGTGCTCGGAGAACGCCAGCGGCATCGGCCCGTTGGGGCCAAGCAGGCCGATGAGTGCCTGCCCGAGGCGCGGAGCGCGTGGTCCATCGCTGAGACTGGTGAGTTCGCTAGTCGGGAAGGCCAGGTCGGGTGCCTGGGTGATGCGCACCGCATCTTCACCGACCTGGGCCGAGGTCCCAAGTGGCGGCAGGCCTGGGTTGGCCAGGGCGACCAGGCGCAGGGCCGCGTCGAAACGCCAGGGGCGGGCATCGCGCAACACATCGGGGATCGCCGGGGCTACAGGCATGGCACCCGGCCCAGACGGGGCTGCCAGGCCGTCAGCGCACCGCGTTCCTGCAGAGCCAGGGCGACGGCGACAAACGAGTTCACTGAGACCTGATCGGCCAGCGCCTCGGCCAAGATGTGACCAAGGGGCAGGCACGAGCCACCGCGGAAGGCTTGGTCGTCGAAGATCAGTTCGATCGCCAGGCCGCGCGCGAAGGAGATCGGGCCGGTTCCGGGTACCCGGCGCACCGTCTCGCCCACTGTGCAGCGCAGCAGGGCCTGGGCCTGATTGGCGGTGGAACCCGGCTTGCCGCGGGCATGTAGACCCATCAGGCCGCGCAGCGCCGCTGCCGCTTCGCCGCCGTCCCTGGCCGCGATCGCGAGCTGGGCCTGGCGCAGCGAACTCACCGCCTGCCAGGCCAGTTCCTGACCAGCTGGCGCGGCAATCGGCGCGGTGGGACCGGCGATGCAACGGATGCGCCGCACCGGCAGGCCGCTGGGCACCGTGAAGTCGCCCTCCGGCCGTCCCACGGGCATGGTGGTGACCAGATCGCGGCTGGTGCACAGGACCTGCGCGCCCACCTGACGCAGCTCGTGCTGGCGCTTGGCATATTCGTCGCCGGTGAGGGCGACGAATATCTCGGAGCCATGGTAGGCGGCGCTGCGCCGTGGGCCGGTGCCAAGTTGACGGCGATAGGCGACGAAGCGTGCCCCATCCTCGTCTGCCGGGACGAGCGAGGAGAACGGCGCCGCCTGGAACAGGGTCGCGCCGCCTGCATCGCAGACTTCGACCGCGAGCACGCTGTGTACCTCGAAGTCGTTCGGGCGGGTACGGTTGGCGATGAGATGGTACTCGTGCTGGCGTCCGTCGGTGGGCACGCGTTCGCAGCGGCGTGGGAAGAGGTTGATTACCGGCACGGTGTTGAGCGCCAGCCGGGCCGACTCGACCAGGCGGACCAGCGATTCACGACGATCGCCCAGCAACAGCGTGATCTCAATGGGGCGGCCCTGGCAGGCGCGCAGAGCTGCGCCGATGTTGTGTAGAGCGAAGGCGGAGAAGCGTTCGGGGAAGGCGAAGTACTCTTGTAGCAGACGGGTGCCCGGCTGGGCCTGGGGCGAGACTGGCAGCATGGCCTCATCGTCGCCCAGGCCGGGCAGGACGAGGTTTGTACCATCGAGTTGGGCCAAGCGCCGACCATCGGCCGCGTCGATCACCACTGCGCGGGTCGACGTATGGAGGAGTTCAAGCAGCGACCAGGCTGTCTCGTCGCCGCCCAGCACCTGCACCCGCAGGCTATCGGCGGTGCAGCGCTCCCAGCCTGTGGCGATCAGGGGGCGCAAACGCAGGCGCAGGGCTGAGCGCCACGTGATTCCGGGCGGCGGATCGCGGAGGACGAAGTCGCGGGTCTGATAGGTGACGTCCTCGATCGCTAAGGGCAGAAGGTCGAGGTCGGCGGCGGTACGGAACTCGGGCGCGGTCGCTTCGCTGGAAGCGCCGAGCAGCGGCGTGCCGCGTGGCAGCCGCATGCCGCCGGCCAGGCCCGGACTGGCAGGATCGGGTTCGCAGCACGCCACCGCCATTGCCGGCACCGGCGCCAGCAGACCGGGGCTCGCGACATCGAGCAGGGCTCCGGCCAGGGCCGGGAAGCCGTCTTCGAAACGCAGCTGGATGCGGGCGGCTAGGAAGGCAAAGCCTTCGAGTAGGCGTTCGACGTAGGGGTCGGCGCACTCGAAGTCGCCCAGGCCGAGTCGTCCCGCGATCTTGGGATATTCACGGGCGAACTCCGCTGCCGAACTGCGCAGGTGGCCGAGTTCGCTGGCATAGCGTTCGAGCAGCCGGCCTTCCATCAGCCCTCCTGCCGGTAGCGCCCCGACTCGGGATCGAGCCAGGTGCGGAAGAGCAACTCCTCGCGCAGCTCGGCGATGCGCAGCAGGCCGCCGATCTCGATCGCGAAGGCGTTACCGCGGCGACCGACCTCGGGAGCGATGCGCACGCTCACACTGGCCGGGTCCAGGCGGGGTTCGAAGGCGATGATCGCGGTGCGGATCGCATCGCGCAGCGTCTCCAGTTCGTGGTCGGAGAGGCTGCGGCCGCAGACGTCGGGCACGCCGTAGTCAAGTACCGATCCGGCGATGGCGGGGCGGGCGGCGCGCTCGTCATCGGCGAGGAGGTGATGGCAGTTGAGCAGGCGTTCGAGGTCGCGCAGCACTGCGCTGCGCACCTGCGCCATGGTAGCGGCCCGGCTCGTTGAAGGTTCGTCGCGCCGCTCTGGCTCAAAATCGGTGAGGCGATCGAGGAGGCATGGCAGGAAGCGGCTGACCTCGGCGACAGG
>JBBREK010000048.1:0-20482 GCA_038203025.1 Planctomycetota bacterium | reverse complement strand
AACTGCTGGTCGCGGATGTGCCGGCCGGTGAGCAGAGCGCCGAGGACGATGCCAATCGCCAACGAGCCGAACACGGCCACCAAGCGCAGCAGGCGGGCGCGACGCAGCAGCGGGGCGGGGATGCCGGCGAGGTGTCGATCCGGAATGATGACGCGGGCGAACAGGTCCTTGAGGAATAGTCCGCGGCGGGAATCGGCGGCCTCGGCAGCTGGCGGCGGCGAATCGGCGCCGGGCAGGAAGAACACGCTCATGTCCTTCGCCTTGGCCGCGTCGATCTGCTCCTGGCTGGGGCCCGATGCCACAGCGCTGCGGATGGCCTCGGTGGACTTCTCGCCCGGCCGTGCCACCTGAATGCCGCTGGAGAAGTAGAAGCCGCGGAAGGTCGGCTGGTCGGTCAGCGGCATCGGCGCGAATAGTTCGCCGACGAACTCGCCGAACCACTTCTGCAAAGCGGCGAAGTTACCCGGCATCAGGGCCAGCTTGGCCAGCTGCGCGGGAGTACGGCTGCCGGCCGCCACCGCCACGGTACGACGGGCCTGTAGGGCCGAAAGCAGTCCGCCGATGCGTTCGCTGAACACGTCGCGAGCCGGACGGCGCTCACCGGCAGGCAGGGTGGCGCCCCACACCTGGTCGCGCTGGGCGCGATTGAAGCCGGCGAAGAAGTCCTTGAAGCCGCCGATCAGGTCGGACTTGGAGAAGACCACGTACACCGGCAGGACCAGCTTCAGCCGGTTGCTCACCTCGATGATGCGCTCGCGGATTGGCCGTACCACGCCGGCGATGGCCGACGGATCGCCCTTGATCAGGTCGCCGACCGAAATGGTGACGATGATGCCGTTAAGCGCACGACGGCCGCGCGATTCGCGCACTAGGTCGAGGAAGGAGAGCCACTCACCGTGGTCCTCGGGCTGGGTGGTGTAGCGCCCAGCGGTGTCGAGCAGGATGGCGTTGTCGGCGAACCACCAGTCGCAGTTGCGCGTGCCGCCGACGCCGCGGATCGAGCGCAAGCCATGTCCCATCGACGAGAAGGCCAGGCCCGACTCCTGCAGGGCGGTGGTCTTGCCCGAACCGGGCGCACCGATGACCAGATACCAGGGCAACTCGGCCAGCGCGGATCCGCCAGTCGGGCTGGCCTTCAGGGCCGCCAGGTACTTGTTGAACTGATCCTGCATCTCGGCCTGCCCGCCGCCGCTGGTCGAGGCCGCGCCTGGACCGGCGTCGGCGGCCGCATCCTGGTTCTTCAGACCCTTCTCGATCTTTGCGGCCCGCCGCATCGACAGCAGGGTGAGCACCAACCAGAGGATAACGCCGAGCACCAGGATCGAACCAGCGATGATCAGCGCCCACTGGCGCGACAGGGCGAGTTGATGGCCGCCGAACCACACCCCGCCACTAAGAGCGAGGACGACGGCGAGGAAGATCAGGTCCTTGGGCTTCACGGCTTGGCTCCGGTGGCCGCCGCCTGCGCGTCAGCGGGGATGTCGTCGAGGGCGCTGTCGTTGCGCACGCCGTAGAGGATCAGCATCAGCATGAGCACCACGACCACCGCCAGCGGCACCACCCAGATCGGTCCGCCGGCGAGAAAGCCGAGTCGACGCGGGACCAGCGAGGATGCCTCGGGCGAGAGTCCGCTCGGCGACAGCGGACTGTCAGGGTTTACACCGCGCGACTGGTTGATCTCAGCGGCAAGGGCGTCCATCAGCACCCGACGGCGTTCGGCCCCGCGGGTATCACCGTGCTTGCCCTTGAAGCCCAGGGCCAAGCACAGGTGGAACACCTCAAGGACGTCGGCAGCCCTGGGTGTGCGAGTGGTGCGCGCCGCATCCAGCTTCTCGTAGAAGGTCTCGCCAGCCGAGAAGTCGTCGAAGAACACCATCTGCAGCGGGCGGTTGAGCCATTCGTCCTTCACCGCCAGTTCGGAGAGCAAGATCGACTCGTCGGCGGTGCCGGCCAAGGCATACTTGGCGGTAGCGGTCTCGGACTCGGTGTAGCCGGCGCGGATGGCGCGGCCCTCGAAGGCGCGGAACAAGTCCTCGAAGCGCGAGCGCAGGGCTGCGGCATCGGACGGCGGGGCGTCGCCGGAGAGGTCAGCGACCTGCTTGGCGATCGGCGCTGCAAGTTCGACCAGGGAACCCTGGGTGGCGCTCTGCGGCATGTCGGCTGATGGTTGGGACACGGACGGCTCCTGGGATCAGTCGGGGTCGATCGGACTCAGCATCACTCCTTCACCGCCATGAACTCCATCTTCAGATCGGTGAAATCCGGCGGCAGGAACACGCCAATAGAACGAGACTCGACGATGCCCGCCCACTCGTCACCAGTGCGCTGCACCTCGAAATACGAGCAGCCTGGCTGGGCGGGGATTTCGCCAGGGGGCACCGACAGGTAGGTCAGACCGAGGCCCTTCATCGCCTGGGCGACCAGCAGCGGCACCTTGCCAGCGCTGGCGACCTTGGCCTTGGCCGGAGTCTGCTGGCTGACCTTCTCTGGCGCAGCGCTGCTCTGCATCGAGAGGTAGATGCGGTGTCCGTCGAGCACGCTCTCGGGCATCCGGCCGCTCCACACACCGTTGTTGCCGCGCGCCAGCGGCATCGGCACATAGCGGGCGGTGATGTTGGTGTCGAGCAGTCCGCGCAGTCGGGCATCGAGCGCGGCGAAGGTCGCGGTCAGGTCGTCGTGCCGGTATGGCATCAGGTCGCGAGGATGGCCTTCGGACGCGAAGGTATGCAGGGCGCCGCACAGGCGGGCGAGTTCGCGCCACACCTGCTCGGGATGGGCACGCGGATTCCCCGCCAGGTGCATCAGGCCGGGGATGGCGGCGTTGAGCGTGTGCAGCAATAGATAGTTGGCCGATTCGCTGACCGAGAACTCGACCATGCCCTGGGTGCGCTGGCGACGGCTACCGGACAGTTCACCGGACTTGGCGCAGCAGATGTCGACCATGCGCTTAAGCAGGCGTCCCACCGGGGCCGCGGCGGCCCAGCACAGGGCGGTGGGGCAGAACTCGTCCGACACAGAGAAGCCGCCGGAGGGCGAACGCACGATCTCGGCGACGCGCAGGGCGACGTGCCCGTCGAGCGGTTCGCCGTCGAAGCGCAGTGAGAACGAGGCGACGCCGACCGGGATCTCACGTTCGGCGCCACCATGCATCTCGTCACGCACGCGAACGCCGCGCCGGCGGAAGCGGACCGGGGTGGATGACTGCCGCGTGGAGTCATCGCTGCTGACGGAGCCGAGCCGGCGGTCAGGCAGGCAGAGAAGGACGCCGAGGCGATCCTTGTCGCTGGTAAAGGCTGCCTCGAATGGGCGCGACGGCGGCAGTTCGTCGGCGTCAGGCATGCCGAAAACCGTGCCGTCCGGCATGATCCCGGCGCAGTTGCGCAGAGCGAAGCTGCCTGTGCCCAAGGCATCGCGGTCGACCTCAAGATCGGTCAGACCGCGCAGGTTCGGCTGGATGGCGTACAGCGCCCGCGACAGCACCGCCTCAGCATGCCGGTCGGCCTGCTGGAAGTGGTTGGGGGTGATGAACATCCCCTCGTGCCACAGGACGCGCTGAACGTATTCCATGACGGTACTCAGGGACCGGCCGGAGTTGCCGGAGTTGCCGGTGCGGCCGGTGCGGCAATAGGCAACTGCAGGCGCACAGCGAAACCGGTGAAGAGGAGACCGTGCTCCTCAGCATCGGCGATGGACACGACCGTGGCGCGCTGGTCCTGGGCATCGGATCGCTGATACATCGCCAGGACGCCGAGGAAGGTGGTACTGTCCGGAACCTCGAGCTTGTGCTCGACCACCGGGTCCCCATTGGCACCGGGGAAGACGGTGAAGGTGCTTGGGTCGGCAAGCAGGTCGGGGCCAAGCACCGTCTTGGCATCGGTCCACAACTGGTCGACGGTGGCGGCCTTGAAGCGGTCGGCGCCAGCCAGCGGCCAGACCCGCACGTTGACCGGGGTGGATTCCTGCGCCTCGTTGGGATTGAGCGGGGAGATGCCGCGGACCGGCAGATCCACGGTACGGGGGCCTCCACAGCCTCCCAGGACCGTGATAGCGAGCAGGGTGGGGAGAATCAGAGCACGATATGACATAGCGATGGAAACCTCCGGGTGACTGGCCTTCCGCCCGCCGTCGACGCCGAGCGTTGTGGAAGGTCGAATCCATGGCGCAAGCCATTTCCCTGGACAGGTCCGCAGCAGGTACGCGCTATAGGTACTGGATCTGATAGGCAGCCCTGCATGGTGTCGCCAACGGAGCCACCCGATGTCGCCGGACGATTTGCACGCCTACGAACTCCTGCTGCATGCCACCGACCGGAAGGGTATGGAACTGCTCACGCCGATCTCCTTCGTGGCGGAGGAGGGGCTATCGTCCCCATTCGGCTTCGTCCTTGACGCTAGGACCCTTGATCCGTGCGACCCGGACGCCCTCGACCCAGGTGCCTGGCTGCGCAAGCCGCTCGCCGTCGGTCTGGCCCGTAGCGCCGATCCAACCTGGTTCCACGGCGTCGTCGTCGCGGTCGAGCATCTCGGCGGCGATGACAAGTCGTATCAGAGCTATCGCATTGAACTGGCCCCCAGCCTGTCGTTGCTGCGACACACCCGTCGCACGCGCGTGTTCAAGGACAAGAAACCCATGGAGGTGGTCGAGGAGGTGCTTGTAGAGGGCGGGGTCGATAAACCGGACATCAAGGCGACCGGCGCTGGCGGGATGATGCCCCACATCACCCAGTTCGAGGAAAGCGACTTCGCCTTCGTCTCGCGACTGCTTGAGCAGGAAGGCGCCTGCTACTGGTTCACCCATACCAAGTCGGCTCACACCATGGTGATCGGCGACAACGCCAGTCACCATCCGGGCTCGGACAAAGCTGTACATGCGACCTTCACCACCTCCGAGGAGATGAAGGCCGCGAGCGAGGGTGTGGTCTCTACGCTCACCAGACGTTTCGAGGTGGTGTCCAAGGACGCCGTGGTGCACGATTACAGCGACGGTCACCCCAAGCAGGCTGCACTCGGCCAGAAGAGCGTGGCGGTGGACAAGGCGCCGGGCGCATTCGGCAAGCATCAGGAGGCGGACTACCACGCCACCCGGAGCGACGGCGATGTCACCGTCTACGCCACCCGTCTGGCTGAAGCCCTGAGCAGCAAGTCCTGCCGCCTGGTCGGCAACTCCGGCGTGGTCGCTTTCCGCTGCGGCAGCCGGGTCGCCGTACACGGCAAGGATGGCTATGATGAGCATCTGCTGCTCACCCAGGTGCAGCATCAGGTGATCGGGCACTCCTACAGCAACTCGTTCAGCGCCGTACCGGTCGGCCGCCTGCCCTGGCGTCCCGCCCGCACCACCCCCATACCACGGATCGACGGTGTCATTCCGGCCATCGTCACCGCGACCGCCGGCACCCAAAGTTCGGGCGAGGACGGATCCTACAACGTCAAGATCCTCAGCACCGAAGGCGATCATGAGCGCGTCGTGCGCATGGCCCAGCCCTACACCGGCCCGGCCCAGGGGTTCCACTTCCCGCTGCCGGTGAACACCGAGGTCGTGCTGACGCACGAGTACGGCCATCCCGACCGGCCGATCATCGCTGGCGCAATGCACAACATGGAGGACCTCAGCCAGGTGGTCGAGGGCAACAAGTCACAATGCGTCGTGCGCAGCGCCGCCAACGCCTCGCTGGTGTTCGAGGACGCGGTCGACAACGAATGGCTACGCCTGACCTCGAAGTCGGGCAACCAGCTGTCGTTCGAGGACAGCAAGGGCTCGGAGCTGGTATCCCTGACCGCCGTAAAGGACCTGAAGGTCGCCGTCGCCAAGTCCGAGACGCGCACCGTCGGCACCGACAAGAGTGAGAAGATCGACGGGGCGGTCATCACCGAGGTGGGAAAGGACACCACCACCACCGTCAAGGGCAACACCACCGTCACCGTGGAAGGCAACCACCAGGGCTCGGTGTCGGGAACCGCCAACGTGACGGTCACCAAGGATACCATGCTGCAGGTCGACGCCGCGCTCAGCGCCACCGTCGCCAAGGACCTCACCCTGACCTGCGAGGGCCAGGGTATCTGGTCAGCGACCAAGGACATGGTGCTGGAGACCAGCGCCGCGCTGAGCCTCAGCTCGACCAAGAAGTCCACCTGGGAGGCGGACGGCATCACCGTCGACTCCAAGGGGGACATCGTGATTAAGGCCGGCCAAGCCTCGATAACGATGAAGAAGTCCGGCGAGATCATCATCAAGGGATCGAAGGTGAAGATAGAAGGCTCCGGCGACGTGGTGGTCAAGGGATCCAAGACCGCGGTCAATTGACGCGCACTGCCATCCAAGAGGCTCCAAACGCATGCCCACTTCCACGCGAACCCTTACGACTTCCGTCGCCGCCCGCCCCCGCCGAGCGATGCCAACGCCTGCCGCCCGCGGCACTCTGCTGGCGACCATCGCCCGCTGCTCACCGGACGGCCGGGTGTGGTTGGAGGGGCACTCGGGGCCGGCCCTGCTGCTGGCCACCGCCGGGCCGCTGGCCAGCGGCATGCGCGTGCTCGTCCAGACGGCCGGCGACACGCTGGTCATCGTCGGCCGGGTCCTCGATCGCCAGCCGGCCGCCGACGGCCGCCTCGAACTTGCCGCCGAGCGTGAGGTGGTCATCCGCAGCGGCGCCGCCAGCCTGACCCTGACCAGCGCCGGCAAGGCGATCCTCGCCGGCGAATACGTCCTCAGCCGCTCGCGCGGCGTCAACAAGATCAAGGGCGGATCCGTCCAGATCAACTGACGCATGACTTCGCCAGACCTCATCCAGGAACATACCGAGGAATGCTGCTTCCTCTGGCACCAACGGCGGATCGCCGTCTTCCAACCGAACCTCGGCCTTGAGGCCCTGGAGCGGCTCGACGAGCGTCTGCTGGCGCATCTCGACGGCCTGCGCGTCGCCGGCGACGGGGCTATCGACTCGCTGCTGGCGCTGGCACAGGGCGAGGCGGGCGCCGCCTGGGCGGCGGCCGTCCTGTGCGCCGAGAGTGGCCGGCTGGCCCAGCTTGACGGCATGCTCGGCGGCACCGTCGCCGAGGCCGCCGCCGAAGCCGCTGGATGGATGGACGAGGCCACCGCCGGACGAGCCATGATACACTGGACCACGACCGGAGGCGCGGCCCTGGCGGTAGCAGCGGCGGCGGCGGGTTTCCGCGGCCTCACCGAACCCCGCCTCGCCGGCTGGGCGGCCTCGGCCGACACCCCCACCGCCTGCGCTGCCCTCGCCTCGGCCCTCCGCCTCGGCATCGCCCCAGTGGTCGAGGTCGCCCGCACGCGAGCCGGTGAACCCAGCGTCGCCCGCGCCGCGCAGACGGTGCTCGCTCTGGCCGGTTCGGCCGAGGCGGCAGAATCCCTGCTCGTCAGCCTCGCCCCAGTGCGTTCGTGGAGCCTGCCGCTGATCATCGCCGGGCGCTGCTCGACGCCGCCGCGCCTGCGCACGCCGCGGCCGGGACTCGGCCCGTGGGCGGGGTGCATGCTCGCCGGGTCCGCCGGCGATCCAAACCTGCTCCCGGACCTGATCGCGCGCATGGAGGATCCACGCACCGCCCGCTGCGCTGGCGAGGCCCTCTCGGCCATCACCGGCGCCGACCTGCGCGCCCTGGGCCTGACCCGTCCGGCACCGGCCGACGCCGACACCGGACCAAGCGAGGATCCCGCCGACACCGACGTGGCGATGGATCCCGACGATGATCTCCCCTGGCCGGACCGCTCGGCCGTCGAAGCGTGGTGGAAGCTCCAGCCGGCCGCCACCCCAGGTCGTCTCCTCGCCGGCCTGCCGGTGGCGCAGGCCGGTCAGCAGCTTGCGACCGGCAACCAGCGACTGCGCTGGGCCGCCTCGGTCGAGCTGGCCAAGACCGGCGAGCGCCGCCTCTTCCCGGTCGATGCTCCGGCCGCCACCCAACGCCGGCTCCTGCAGGCTGGCTGATGCTGCAGCTCATCAACAAGACCGCGTGGCCGGCCGCGCTCATCGCCGGCATCGACCATCACGACCACCCGATCGTCACCGTGGTGGTCAAGTCGACGCGGCGCTGGGCCGTGGCCACCGGCGCTCCGCCGCCTGTCGAAGAGCCCGTCCACTACGCCGCCCTGCCGTGGGAGCAGGCCGCGGCCAGCGCCCGCCGCCCTGCCGACGTCGCCTGCGCCGCCGACGGTACCGACGTGCTGGTCTGCGGCGAAGCCGTGATGCCGCGTCCGATCGCCATCCAGCTGGCGAGCATCACGGTGCCCGGTGCCGAGATACGGCTGCGCCTGAGCGGTGCGCGACGCTGGGAGAAGGGACTGCTGAGCTGGGGGGTCAGCGATCCAGCGCCCTTCACCCGCCTACCCCTGTGCTGGGAACAGGCCGTCGGCGGCGTCGATGCGAAGGGCCGGCGCAGTCCCCGGAACCCGGTCGGCCGCGGCTGGGCCCCGCCCAAGGACGGCGATCCGCTGCCCTGCATCGACGATCCGGCCAAGCCCTATCAGCGTCCTGGCGACCGGCCCGAGCCGGTGTGTACGGCCCCGGTCGCCCCGGGTTGGCAGCCGCGCCTGGCCTTCGCCGGCACCTACGACGCAGCCTGGCAGACCGGCCGTGCCCCGCTGCTGCCCAAGGATTTCGATCCACGCTTCCACCGCCAGGCGCCGGGCGCCCTCGCCCTGCCGCGCCATCTGGCGCCCGGCGAGCAGATCCGCCTCGCCGGCTTCACCGCCGCCCCCGCCGAGCCCTTCGTCGTGCCCGGCGACGGGCCGCAGGTCATCGTGCGCATCGCCGGCCGCGACCGCACGGTCGTGCCGACCCTCGACCAGATCGTCTTCATCCCCGACGCCGGCATGGTCACGCTGACCTGGCGCCATACCCTGGTGGCAGAAGCGACAGCGGTGCAGTTCGCCTGGGTCGTGCCGCGCGGGGGCAAACCATGAACCTGTGCCTTCGCGCCTGCGCCGCCCTGACTCCGCTGGGCAGCGCCGCCGCCACCGCTGCCGCGGTCCGCGCCGGGGTCAGCCGGCTGGCCAGCGATCCATTCCTGCCGACCCGCCCGCACGACCTGGAGTGGGAACCGTGGGAGGAGGCGACCAGCGCGCGCGTCCCCGCCCGGCCTGGCCTGCCGTCCGGCGGTGCGGCGCGACTGCTGGCGCTCGCCCACCTCGCCAGCCGCGACCTCACCACCCTCGCCGGCGTGCGCCGTGCCGAACTGCCCCGCTGCGCCCTGCTCCTCGGCCTGCCCGAAGTCGACCCGGCGACCGCCACCTGGGGCCTGCCGGCGATGGCCCAGGCGCTGGCCGGGCGTCTCGCCATCGACGGCCTGCCAGTGGTCGAAAGCCATCCGCTTGGCCGCACCGCAGCCATCGAGCTGGTCGATCGCGCCAATCAGCTGCTCGCCGCCGGGCAGGTCGACCGGGTGCTGCTGGTGGTCGCCGACTCGCTCGTCGATCCCGACCGCCATGAGGCCCTCGACAACGCCGGACGCGTACGCAGTTCCCGCAGCCCGGCCGGGATGATGCCCGGAGAAGCCGGGGTCGGACTCGTCCTGACCGCCGATGGCACCGGGCCGCGCCTCCTGGGCACCGGACACGGCCGCGAGTTGCAGACCATCGCCGGACCGGCGATCAGCACCGGCTCGGGCCTGCAACAGGCGGTCGGCGCGCTGCTGCCCGATGATCAGATCTGGGCCCTGCCCGACCTCACCGGCGAGGACTACCGCGCCCGCGAGTGGGGCCTCCTCCTCGCGCGGCTTTCACCTCGCCTGTGCGTAGGACGCCTGACCCATCCAGCCTCCAGCATCGGCGATTGCGGTGCCGCCGGCGCGGCGGTCCAGTTGGCGATCGCAGCTGCCGGCCTGCAGCGCGGCTGGGCAGGCAGCGCCCACGCCCTGGTGACCGCGGCCGCCGACGATGGCCGCCGCTCGGCTCTGCTGCTGGGAAAGGGAACCTGAATGCCCGCCACTGTCAGCGTCAATTTCCGCACCGTGGTGCATGCCTCATCCAACGGCATCACCATGGCCTTCCCCGACGTCTGCAAGACGCCGGCACCGCCGGCTCCACCGATCCCCATCCCCTATCCGAACATCGCACAGAGCTCGGACACGGCTTCCGGCACCAGCCAGGTGAAGTGCGACGGCAATCCGGTGTGCATCCAGGGGTCGAACTTCTCCAAGAGCAACGGCGACGAGGCCGGCAGCATCGGCGGCGTCGTCTCCAGTTGCATCCAGGGCAAGGCTGAGTTCGTCAACTACAGCTTTGACGTCCAGTTCGAGGGCAAGGGCGCCTGCCGCCTGGCCGACCTCCTGGTTCAGAACAAGGGTGGCGGCCCGAACACCCCGCCCTTCCCGCTCATCCAGCCGCCGTCGCCTCCCGGCATCATCCTCGACGATCCGACCGAGGAGGAGAACGAATTGCTGGAGATCGAGTTCGACGACGCCAACACCCCGATGGATGAGTGAGACCACGCCATGCCTGAAGAGCAATGGGTCAACCTGCCGAGCGAACAGGTCCATGTCGCCGATGGGATCACCACCCTCGCCCGTGTGGGCCCGGTGCGTATCCGTTACCGCATGCGCGGCGCGACCCAGTCAGCGTTCCGCATCCGCACGGTACCTGATCCTGGTGATGCCGCCTACACCGCCAACGAACGCACGCGCAACCGCAACTACCGGCTGATCGTCTCTACCGCCCACAATGGCGGCGTCGCGGAAGGCCGACTGTTGAAGACCGTCAAACTACCGGCCGCTGGCGGCAACGTCTATGCTCTGCGGGCGCTCTACCGCGGCCGCGAAGTGCGATCATCGATCACCGTGGAAAGTCGGCGCCGGCTCTACTACCAGGTCATGCACATGACCGGGATGATCGCCCACTCCACCGCCAATCTCGAACAGGCGGTGTGGGATCCAGCCAAAAAGTTCTACGTCAAATTGGTACGTAAGCCGGCGGGGACTAGCGAGATTCCTATTCATCAATCGATACAGATCGATATCGACGACCATCTGGTCATCGAGACAGCGCTCAACGACCCGGCCGTCTTCCAGCTGGGGCCCTACGGGCGGTTTGGCTTCGTCGTGTGTTTCGCCCGGTACATCGTCAGCAGTCGTGATGCGACCCTAACCGTTTCCTGCCCGGTTAACCAACCCGGTCGGCTATTTCAACGCGTACCCAACGGTTACGAACTGACCCTACCTAGCGGGACTCACCTGTGGTACGGCATGGACGATATCGATGACGCAGCGAACAGTTGGCTCATCTCGGTCATCCGTTGCACCTTCACCGCGGCAGATGGCACCATCTCGACGATCACGGTGAATCGCGACGATCTGGCGGTGCTTCCCGATCATGATTTCATCCATGGTGGTCGTCGACGGGTCTTTCTAATCCTCGATGACGCCCGACTCCCACGCGCGCTCTTTGGAGCCACTCGGGGCAGCCTGCAGTTGTCGCTCGATCTACGCCTAGTCGACAGCTGGACCAATGGCTATCAATGGCAGAACACCGTGGTCATCGCCAATCGCGTGGTGTGGGAGGACATGTCCGCCGCGGTGCGGGAATACACCCTGATCCATGAAATCGGCCATCGTTTAGGTATGACAGCCAGCGGCACACCCAGCGCTTCCATGCCTGCGATTGCTCCACAGCCCGCGTGGGCCGCCGCCCACACGCCTGATGTCCATGCCCAATACTACGACCAATCATGGGGTGGGCATACTGGCGGCCACTGCCAGAACGGAGCCAACTGGGACGGCACCAACTGGAGAGGCGCTCCGAGTTGCGTCATGTTCGGCGCCGATGGCGTTGGCGTGTTGAATCCCGATGGATCAGTAACCGTCACCCAAGCCCCTGCCCAGTTTTGCCCGCTGTGCGAACAGCAGGTACGCAAGGCCGACCTCAGCCATTAGGACAGGACCATGCCTGACAACCTATTCTCCAACGTCCCTGCCAATTCCAAGCGCCTCGTGCCGGCCTCGCCGCGCCCGTCAGACCCAGCCTTCCGCGGCCTGCTGCTGGCCGGACCTGAACGGGCCGTGCTGACTTCACCTGGGCGAAGCGGACCGCTGAGTTCGAGTTCCCACCGTCTGGTGGTCTGCGCGTCGGTCACCTATTCCCTACTCGACCAGCGCCGCTTCTCTGCTGACGGGAACGCGGATCCACTCGCAGGATTATGCGTGACGGTCAGCGAACCCCGCCTGGGCTTCGCCGCCACCGGACGTATGCCACGGATGTCGATTACCTTACCTCAGCCGGATGATCCGGCGGTTAGCGATGCCGAGGCAGAACGCTTCGTGATAACCAGCTACGCCAATCCCAACCTACCCGACGTCGTGCCGATGCCGACCGAGGCCGGTCGCTACCATGTCCATCTCGCCTGGGGCCCATGGTGCTCGCCGGTGATCACCATCAACGTCTCGTTGCCGGAGTGACCATGCCACTTCCGTCCACTGCCCGACTCCAGATCGACCTGCCCGCCGTGACCGACGAGCATATCGTCACTCAAGCCGCAGCCACCTCGCGGCTCGGCGAACCGTTGATCATCATGGGGCGTTTCCGGCTGTCCGCTGCGCACCGAAACGCACTTGGCTGCGAGCCACATCGCGCGTTGACCCTGACCACCATCGTCGGGCTCGCTGGGGCCTGCCACGGTGGACTCCCTTTCGCCGGCACGGCGCTGTTCGCTGATGATGTTCATGACGATGGTCGGCAGATCACCGGCTGGTTCACCATCGACGCTGCCGCTGCAAGCGGCCTCCGTTTCGCGGGGGTTCACCACCTGACCTGCAGCCTGGATGGGCTTATCGCATCACCGGTTCGCGTCGTGGTCACATAGCCCGCTTACGTCTGCGATGGCCGTTGACATCGGTCCGGGCGGCCTGTGTGCGGAAATGGCACGCAAGATCGACGTCTGCAGGGCGACCAACCTGACCAACGGTTTCCAAATTGACTACTGAGGCATCATGAGCGACCAGGACTTCGAAAAGGTCGAACCAGACTCATGGATGCGCTGCCCGACCACGCCGCAGCCCGAACGGACGTTCCGCGGCATTCAGCTCAACGCCCCGTGCCGGGTGGTGGCCCGCGAGCAGCGCATGCCCCATGAGGTTTCCCGCTGCGCCTGGTAGTCAGCGTTACCATCCGCCTGTCACTGGCGGACGAGCGCCGGCTGCGGGCCTTGGACCTGCGCCAGGTCGATCTCGACCTGGTCCTCGCCGCTGTCGACCATGTCCGCGGCGAGGCGTGGAGCGGACGCCCTAAGGACCTGCGCCTCGGACGGAACCAGCCGCCGCGCAACTTCGACGAGGCCAGCGACGCGGAGGCCGAACGGACGGTCTACACCCATTACGCCAACCCCGATCTCGCGCGCCTGCTGCGCCTGCCGGCACGGGCAGCGGTGCGGCACGTTTCCGCCGTCCTCGGCCCCTTTGCGACGCCGAGCCAGCCCATCGTGATTGAAGTGCCCTGACCATGGCCTACCCGTCGACCCTTCCGCCGACGGCGAAGTTGCCCGCCCTGGAAGCCGGCGAGCAGATCGTCACCGTCGCCCAGGCTCCGGGCATCCTCGCTGGACGCTTTGCCATCGCACGCCAGGCCCTGCCGGCCGAGCCCGCCCCCACCGGCTGCTTGCCCTGCTCACGACGTGGAATTGCGGATCGTGGCATGGCACGGCCTTCCCCTTCGACCACACCGCCCTGATGGTTGACGACCTCGAGGAACGGCAGGGCCGAGTGGTCGGACTCTTCCAGATCGATGTGCGGCAGCATTTTGAACTGCCGCCGCAACGCGGGACGCTGCACGTCTCGGCACGCCTGCTGCACCTGTGGACGCCGCCCGTCGCCGTAGTGACCGACTGACCTTCCGACCTTGCCAACCTGGCAATGCCTTCAGTCGACCGGCTTGGCCGTGGCCACCCCGATCGACACCGTGATCGTCGCCCCGGTGTGGTGCCCGTCGATCCAGAACGAGGCCGCCAGTTCATCACCCTTGGTCAGCTTAACCACCCGACTCTCGCCACGCCGGGGTTTGTCGTCGCCGCACAGGCTGCTGCCGGCGGCCTCGACCGGGGTTGCCGCCCCTGCAGCACGATCGATGCGGTAGAAACGCACGTCCACCGCGCCATTTCCCTCCCAGTTCTGCGAGGTGCATTCCTCGATCATCTTGTAAGAGCCGTCGCGCGGTGCGATGAAGACGACGGCCGGCACCTTGGTCCAATCCATGTTGGTCGCCTTGCTGTAGACTCCGACAATGCACTGACCCTTCTCGATGCGGATCTGGGGATGGCCGCCCTGCGAACCAGCCTCGTTATGCCAGGTAAGCTTTTTCTGCACCTCGTCCCACTGCATCGGTTTCCAGTTGGCCAAATCCTCCGGCTTGTCCGGGTAGACCTGATCGATGCGCCAGCGCGGGCTGCCACCTTCGATCAGCGGGTTGCCCTCGGTGCTGCCGATCTTCTTGCCGGTCCAGGTCTTGGGGATGGTCCAGGTCTCAGCCCCCACCGCCACGCTGACGATGAGGAGGAGAAGGCAGGTACACTTAATCATGCGTATTACATATACGCCGAAACGTTTATATGGAAGCTTCGCGAACTCTTCTTAGGCCAGCGACTTAGCTATTGGACCGCTGCGCGGCCTGGGCGCGGAAGCGCTCCGGGCCGTCGCCGAAGCACATCGCCAGCAGGGCCAGACGCATGAGCTCGACCCGGCGAGTCTGATCCTCAACCCAGCTGATCCCGGCGATACGCACCGTCTCATCGAGCTCGTGGCCGTCAGCGCCGCGAGCCAGGGCCCGGAGGCCTTCAGCGAGTACCGGGTGATCGACCGAGGCCGCCAGCTCACCGAGCTGGCGTGGGTTGCGGCCGGCGGCCAGCGCGACCAGCGCCGCCAGCGTCTCAACGACGTCATCTGGTCCGCCCTCCGGGGTCGTCGGCACAACTGGGGGCGACGGAGCGGGCGCGGCAGGAGTTGTCGGGCCACCCGAGAAGCCGGTCGACACCTCCACTGGACGCTTGGGAGCAGGGGCCACCGGGGCAGCCGCCGGACCAGCGGAACGCGCTTTGGCAATGAGGGCAAGAGCCTGCCGCGCCGCCTCGGCATGGGCCGCCACCGTGCACGACTCGATCGCCGCCGACTGGGCCGCCAGCCAGGCCTGGCTCTCGGCGTCCAACAGACCCACGATCCGCTGCGCCACCGGCACCGGGGCGTGGGCCAGCAACGGCACCATCGACTCGGCGGGCAGGTAGCGGATCAGCCGGCGCATGGTGCCGTCGTCGAGCGCGAGCAGCGGTTCGAGTGACGGCGGCGGTTCGGCCGGCCGAGGCGCGGCGCGTCCAGCGACCGCCTGAGCCACGACCTGACCGAAGGTCGAAGCCGGACGTGGGCTGGCCCCGGCATCGGAGAGCATGTCGTCGAGTACACCCATGATCAGCTTCCAAAGGTGAAGGTGAAGCCGGCCTCGGCATCGAAGCCGACGGTCAACCGCGGCGGCAGATCGCCGGCGCCGAGGCGCGACAATACCTCGGTGCTGATGCGCGGCAGCAGCGAGCCGGAGATGACGTGATCGACGTTGCGCGCCCCGGTCTCGGCCTCGGTGCAGCGAGCGGCAATCGCGGCTACGACCTCGTCGGCGAAGATCAGGTCCATCTTGTGGGTCGACTTCATCCGCGCGCTGACCTTGGACAGCTTGAGCTTGGCGATGCCCTGCAAGGCGTCCTGCTTGAGCGGGAAGAACGGCACGATGGTCATGCGCGCCAGCAGGGCGGGCTTGAAGTGCTTGGACAGGATCGGGCGGATCGCCGCGACCAGCGCGTCGACCGGCGGCATCTCGGGATCATCGCAAGCCTGCATGATCATGTCGGTGGCCAGGTTCGAGGTCAGGAACAGGATGGTGTCCTTGAAGTCGATCTCGCGGCCCTCGCCGTCGCTGAGGGTGCCCTTGTCGAAGACCTGGTAGAACAAGTTCATGACGTCGAGGCTGGCCTTCTCGACCTCGTCGAGGAGCACCACCGAGTAGGGGCGCTGACGCACCGCCTCGGTAAGCACGCCGCCCTCGCCATAACCGACGTAGCCGGGCGGGCTGCCGACCAGGCGCGAGACGGTGTGCTTCTCCTGGTACTCACTCATGTTGACCGTGGTCATGAAGCGCTCACCGCCGAACATCAGGTCGGCGATGGCGGTGGCGGTCTCGGTCTTGCCGACGCCAGACGGGCCGACGAAGAGGAAGATGCCGATCGGCGTACGCGGGTCCTTGAGCCCGGCCTTGGCCGCGCGGATGCCGGTGCCGACGATCTCGTGAACGTGGTCCTGACCCTTGATGCGCTTCTTCAGCTCGGCCTCGAAGGCCAGCAGGGTCTGCGCCTCGTTCTTGACCATCGAGCCGACCGGCACGCCGGTCCAGTCACCGATCACCTTGGCCACCACCTCGGGCGTGACCTCGACGTGCATCAGCGGCTTGTCGCCCTGCTTGGCCTTCAGCGCCGCCATCGCCGTCTCGAAGGCGGTGCGCTTGCCAGCATCGCCGCTGTTTGCCAGCAGTTCGGTACGCGCGGCGATGACCGCGTCAGCCAGCACCTTCTCGGCCTGCCAAGTGGTGGTCAACTCGGCGGCCTGGATGCGGTCGGCGGCCAGACTGGCCTCGATCTCGGCCATGATCTCGGCGTCATACGAGCCGCCGGCCTCCTGGTCGCGCTTGAGCGAGGAGACGGCGCGTTCGCGGTCCTGGATGCGACGTTCAACCGTCTCCAACTCGCCGGGCTTGGTAGCGAGGGCGACCTTCACCCGCGCGGCGGCGGTGTCGACTAGGTCGATGCCCTTGTCGGGATGCTGGCGGCCGGTGATGTAGCGGGCGCCCATCCAGGCGGCGGCGAACAGGGCGTCGTCGCGGATGACCACGCCATGCGCCTTCTCATAGGTGGCGCGCAGGCCGCGCAGCATGGTGTGCGTCGTCTCCACCGACGGCTCGTCGAGCTTGACCAGCTGGAAGCGGCGGGCGAGCGCGGCGTCCTTCTCGAAGTACTTCTTGTACTCGGCCCAGGTGGTGGCGGCGATGGTCTTCATCTCACCACGCGCCAGGGCGGGCTTCAGCAGGTTGGCCGCGTCGGCGGTGCCTGCGGCGCCACCGGCCCCGATCAGGGTGTGGGCCTCGTCGATGAACAGGACGATCGGGGTGGGCGAGGACTTCACCTCTTCCAGCACGCCCTTGAGGCGATTCTCGAACTCGCCCTTCACGCTGGCGCCGGCCTGCAGCAGGCCGAGGTCGAGGCCGATGATCTTGACGCCGCGCAGCACCTCGGGGACGTCGCCCTCGACCACGCGCAGGGCCAGACCCTCGACCACGGCGGTCTTGCCAACGCCGGGATCGCCGACGCAGATCGGGTTGTTCTTCCGCCGACGGGCCAGGATGTCGATGATCTGGCGGATCTCCTGATCGCGGCCGAAGACCGGGTCGACCTTCCCGTCCTTGGCCTTCTGGGTGAAGTCGGTGCAGAACTTGGCGATGGCGCCTTCGCCCGGCTTGCCGCCGCCCGGCGCCGGCTTGCCCTCGGTCATCTGCGTCGGCTCCTGCGAACCGATCACCAGGGTGTCAAGCTTGCGCACCACCTCGTCGGCGGGAATGGCAGCCCACAACTGGGCGTAGTCGCCGGCGCACAAGCGGGCGTCCTTCTTGATCAACGCGGCCAGCAGCACGCCCGAGCGCAGGTCGGCATGGCCGAGTTCCAGCGAGGCGATGATCCAGCCTTCGTTTAGCCACTCGATGAGAATAGGCGAAAACACCGGCCGACCGGGATTGCCGCTGCGCGCCTGGTCGAGTACCGCCTGCAGGGCGCGGTCGAGGCGGCCATGATCGATGCCGTAGTGCTTGAAGATCAGGCGCATATCGCCCTGCGGATCAGCCAGCAGTACCGACAGCAGGTGCTCGACCGCCACCTCGTAGTGGCCGCGGTTGACGCACAGGGAGGCAGCGTCCTCCATGGCCTTCTTCACCGTGGGGGACAGGCGGGAGATCAGGGTCTTGAGATTGTCGCTCATTACTCGTGGAGTTTCGGGTTTCGGGTTTTGGGAAGAAGCTAGGGCGTAATGAGAATGACGGCGTCGTCGGAGGGGCGGCCGTCGAGTCGGGCGTCCCAGCCGAGGCGGGCACCCTGGCCGAGACTCGCAGGCGGCATGGCGTCCGGGTCGAGGCGCACCAGCACGTCCCAGTCGAGCAGATCCGGGTTGAACTCGTCGACCAGGGCGCGCACCGCCGCCATGCCGTCGCCTCCGGGCAGGAAGCGGCGGAAGGTGTCGGCTCCGACCGGGCCGACGTGCACACGGAAGGCGGTGGTACGCGAGAGGATGCGGTCGCCGGCCAGGCAGTCACCGCCGATCGAGCAGTTGGCGCTGCCCAGCATGCCCAGTCGTTCCGCAGGCAGCGCCGTCCAGGTCGGCGCGCACTGCTCGACCTCTACCGCGACGCCGCCAAGCCAGCAGCCCAGGGCGCTGGATAGAGCGGCGGCCGAACGCGGCTGCTGCGCCAGCAGGCCAGCGATGGTCAGCATGTCGATCCCGCCCGGCATCTCAGGAGCCGCGCGGTCGGGCGGGGCACCAACCAGGGCGCGCAGGCGGGCGTCGTGATCACGCGACCGTTCGACCCGGTACTTGGTCATCACGCGATAGGCGAGCGACAGCGCGCGATGGTTGAAGATGTCGATGAAGTCGCGGGCCGGCGCCGTCTCTTCAACAAACAGCGCCTCCGTGGCGTAGGGCGGCAGTGGGCTGGCTTGGCCGTACGAGCCGAGGAAGGTCGTCTCGATGCGCAGTCGCGCCGGCCCATCCCCTACCGCGGGCAGGCGCTCAACCGCGGCGATGTCACTGGTCGGAAAGGCCAGGCTGAGCGCCGGCCGCAGGCGCACCGCTTCGCGTCCGGGCGGGGTGGTCGTGCCGATCTTGCCGCCCGACGCCTCGGCCAGTTCGACCGCGCGCACGAAGGCCCAGGCCGGGCCGTCATCAAGCAGGCGGTCGAACATGGTCAGATCAGCCGGCGCCGGCCAAGCCGGGGTGCGAAGCGCAGTTCGAGGCCGCCCTCGACCCCGCTGACGCATAGGCGGGTGAAGCTGTTCAGGCCGGCGTACTGCGAGATGAACTCATCGAACACCGTGGCGAAGAGATTGACCTCGCCCTCGCCATCGAAGTGCGTCTCCTTGACCTGGAGGGTGACGCGCAGGCCGCGCAGCAGGGCGCCGTCGGCGACCGTGGTGTCCTGTTCGGCCACGACCGAGACCAAGCCATCCAGCAGGCGTCGGTGGGCATTGCGCGCCTGGTGGTCCGTGAGGGCGCGGACGTTGTACAGGTCGATCACCGAGCGCAGCGCCTCGATGTCGGCAAGGGTCCGCCAGTTGAGACCAAGGTGAGCGAGTAACCGCCATTCCAGCTGGCCACCCAGCGGCGGCGGCACGCCGGCCAGCGGCTTGGCCAGGTTGCGGAAGCGGACTCCGGGCGGGCACTTGTCCGTGACCAGGTTAAGGTCGCCGGGAGCAAGGGCCTGGGGCAGCCGCCCGTTGGTGCAGATGACGTCGAATGACAGCGCCTCCACACCCGGCAGCTGCCCGGTGATGGCGACGTCGATACGCGTGCCGATGCCGGTCAGGGCCGGCCGGCGACGCACTACATGTCCCGGGGTACCCGAATCCGGCGCCCGGCCGCCGCGGTACAGACGCGGAATTGGCCGGGGACGATCCTCGCCCGGCACCATGCCGACGACGCCCTCGACCGAGGCCACTTCGTAGTGCGTCGGATCGTCGCCCGATGGCGTGACCGGGAACTCCGTACGGCGTTGGTCGTAGGTTACCGGCGTGGCCTCGTGCGCGAACAGGTTCACCGCCGGGGTACAGCCGAGCAGCAGGTTCGACTCGGACACCTGCGGCATCTGCTCAGGCACACGCTCGAGGGCGAACTCCAGGGTGATTTCGCTCGCGTCGCCGAGGGCGCCCAGGGCTTCCAGACCGCCGACCTCGGCGAAGAGGAACTTCTGCGGCATGGCGAACCACTCGCGCAGCAGGGCGAAGCCGGTGAACGAGGCGGGGAAGGCGCCCAGCAAGGCCTCCTCGGCTTCGAAGCCCATCGCCCGGGTGCCATGTGGTGGCAACGCGATCCGCTGGTCGCCGGCGACCGCGGTCACGCCGACACAGTGCCGAACCAGGCAGACATGCAGGCCGCCGGCGATGGCCATTGGTCCAGCGCAGTGCAGACGCAGGCTACGCAGACCCAGGCCAGGCAACTGCGACGCCTTGACTCCATCGGATAGGCGCAGCTTGAGGGTCAGCTGCGCCGGCTGCACCGAACGCAGGGTCAGACCGACGATGCGCAGCGGCGGCACCTCGACCGGGTAGACAGTGTGGAAGCGGCAGCGCGTACCGTCGACCGGAGACGAATCGATCGGCGTGCCGCGGGGGATGCGCCGAATCTCCTTGTCGTTGACCCGGGCGGCCTCGAACTGCACCACGGTCAAGGACGGCACCGGACGCAGGTAGTGCGGC
>JBBREK010000047.1:0-20596 GCA_038203025.1 Planctomycetota bacterium | reverse complement strand
GTCACCTCGAAATGCAGGGTCTTGTCCGCCAGCGGGTGGTTGCCGCTGACCAGGACATCGGTTTCGCGGCGGCCATGAATGGTGAAGACGACGACCTCGTTGTTCTTCGTTGGATGCGGAGCCTGGAATTGCATGCCGGTGCGTAGGCGTTCGCGCACGTCCTCGGGGAAGGCGTCGATCGGCACCGCCATGTCGAGGTCGGCGTCGTGCAGGCCGTAGGCCCGCTCCGGTGGGATCTCAACCGAGATCGCATCGCCGGCCTGCTTGCCCAGCAGGGCTTCCTCCAAGCCGATGATGATCTGTCCGGTGCCGCAGAGGAATGGCATCGGCTGCCCCGCCTGGCTGGCATCGACATGCTCGCCATCGGCCGTGGCGACCTTGTAGTGGATGGATGCGACGGTGCCTTTAGCGATCTGCATGGGCAAGAACTGTCATGCCGCGAGCGAGAGTTCCAGCCAAAAGCGGTGGGTCTTCATTCCCCCTGGCCGGCGAGACGCCGGCGGTCCCGCGGCAGGCGTGGTCGGGGACCGTGTGTGGGCGAGCGACGGACGATTGGGCCAGCGTGTGTGGTCCGTGTCGCGAGGCCCCTCGAAGCAAAAAAAAGCAGCCCGCGCGGCCGCGCGGGTTGCTTCTGGAGAGTGGGGCGCCTGGTGGTCATGCCGGGTTCACCGGTCTTTGGCGACCATCTGGGCGGCCCCGCGGAACGTGGTCCGGGCCGTAATCGGTTTCTCGTCAGCTCAGGTTTTCGGTCTCCTCCAACTCCATGGTGCACGGTATGCCGCGCGCGGCTCGATCTCCGTCTGGAAACCACTGCCATCAACTCGGCTGCCCGTATTCCGTCCGCGTGCCCTCCGTCGTCATTATACGGAAGGGGGGACAGCCGGCCAAGGTCTACCCGTGCATCACGATGTGGCGATGGTGCCGACGTACGGCAACTGCCGCCAACGACCCTGATGGTCGAGACCATAGCCAACGACAAAGTGGTTCGGGATGGTGAACCCGACCAAGTCGGCCCGGTCCAGTCCACCCGGCCGCCTGCGCGCCGGCTTGTCCAACAGGACGCAGACCAGCACGCTTCGGGCGCTAGCCGCCAGGGCCGCAGCGCGGGCCGCCGCCAGGGTCAGGCCGGTGTCGAGGATGTCGTCGACCAGTACGACGGTGCGGCCGTGCAGGTCGGGCATGGGTTCGAGGGCGACGGTGCCGCTGGTCGAGGTGCCGCCGCGGTAGCTGCGGGCTCGGACAAAGTGCAGTTCGAGGTCGGGCCGGTGCAGGCAGCGGACCAGGTCGGCGGCGAAGACGAAGGCTCCGTCCATCAGCACCAGCATGAGCGGATCAGCAGTCCCGCGCAGCAGACCGGACAATTGATCCCCTATCGCCGCTACGCGTCGAGCGATGGCATCGGCTGGAATCAGGGCCGGCGGCATGGCCGCTGACATGCCGGACTACTCCGGCGGCAGCTGGTCGACGGGCGCTTCAGCAGGCTTCTCAGCCGGTGCTTCTACGGGCGCCTCGGCGGGTTTCTCGGTGGGGGCCTCTGCTGGCATTTCCGCGGGAACCTCAGCCGGAGCTTCGGCGGGGGCCTCAGCCGGCATTTCCGCAGGGGCCTCTGCTGGTGCTTCGGCAGGTTTCTCTGCTGGCAATTCGGCCGGGAGTTCGATCGGTGTTTCGGCAGGTATCTCAGCGGGTGCTTCGGCTGGGAGTTCGACCGGTGCTTCCACCGGCGCCTCTGCCGGATCCACGGTCGGGACGACGGGGGCTTCGACCGGCGCGCCATCAGCCGGCGCCGGCTCGGCGGGAGCTTCCGGCGCGACGGGAGCTTCCGGCTCGGCGGGAGCTTCCGGCTCGGCGGGAGCTTCTGGCTCGGCGGGAGCTTCCGGCGCGACGGGTGCGGCTGCCGGCGCCTTTGGCGCCTTGGCGGAGGGTATGGCCAGGGAGGTCGTCGGCGGGGTCATGCTGACGCCGATCGCGGACATGGCCGTGACCAGGGAATCGAGGTCGCGGATGGCTTCTTCGTACTGGTGGCGCTCGTGCTCGGTGATGGCGCCGACCGACTGCACCTCGGCATCGAGGCAGGCGCGGGCGGCGGTGATCTCGGCGTACGGCGCGACCCGCAGCGAGCCCGACATCAGCTGGCTCTCGACCCGGGCGATCAGGGTCCGCGCGGTCTGGTACTGCATCTCGATGCGGCTGGTCGGCCGGTAGGGCCGGTCGTTGGTCACGCCACGGGTGAGGGCGTGTTCAAGCAGTCCGGGCTTGGCCTTCACGTCCTCGGCAGCGGCGAGGACGGCGGGGACGACAAAGGTGAGGGCGATGAGTCGACGCATGGGGATCGCTCCGGAACCGGCATTGCACACGGCGGGACCGGACGGCAAGGCCAGCCAGGGTCTCGGCGTCGGGCGTGTCACAGCCACCGGGGACAGGCCCGCAGGCCGCAGACCCTACCGCAACAGCCGACGCGCCAACGGCGCCGGCCAGTCGCCGGTGGCGGCCGCGCGCAGATGCTCGGTCATGGCCGTGCGGTCGCCGGCCTGCTGAGCTAGGCGGGCGCGGACGAAGGCGTCGTCGTTGGCGTACCACGGGTCGGTGGGCACGTCGGCCGGCAGGGGTTCGGTGCCGAGCAGGGCGCGGGCGAAGCGTCCGGCCATGCCGTTGTCGTCGATGGTCTGCCGCCAGGCCGCCTCGGCCTCGCTGCGCTCGCCACGCTCGGCGAGCAGGTCGCCCAGCCACAGCCAGGCCCACGGCGCCAGGTCGGGGCCGGCGGTCTCGGTGGCCCGGCGGTAGGCGGCGATGGAGTCATCCGGCCGGTCGGCCAGGCGCAGTGCCTCGGCGGTCTTCAGCAGGGCCTTGCTGCGCCATTGCGCCGGCATGTCGGGGTCGTCAGCCACGGCTTGGTAGCGCACCAGGGCGGAGCGCGGATCGTCCATCGCCAGCAGGATGTCGCCGGCGCCGGTCAGGGCCAGGGCGCCGCGCTCGTATAGGTGCAGGTAGTCGGCGACGTCGGCCCCGGCGGTGAACAGGTCGAGGGCGCGCGGCGGATCACTGGTGCGCAGGGCCTCGGCCCGGCTCAGGTGGTCGTCGACCAGCTTGCGCGCGGCGTCGACTGGCACATGCGTGAGCAGCTGGTCGGCGCGGTAGTCGCGGCGCAGGGCGGCGAAGAAGCGCTCGGCATCGTCGAGCCGGTCGAGACGCAGGGCGCAGGCCCAGGCGTGGAAGGTCGCCAGGGTGACATAGCGGCGGTCGAGGCGGTTTTCCTGCGCCACGCGCACGAAGCGTTCGAGGGCCAGTTGATCGCGGCTGAGCGCCTCCAGGCATAGCCCGGCGCGCAGCTGGGCGTCGCGCGTCTGCGGGCTGTCGGCGTGGTCGCTGAGGAAGGCGTCGTAAATACTCAGGGCGCGCTCGAAGCGGCCGTCCTGGCGCAGCATGTCGGCTGGCGCCAGGGCGCTGACCGTCAGGCCCTGGCGCTGCCGTTCGAGGACAATCTCCGAGACCTGGGCGGCGGTCGGATCGGCGGCGACGAAGGTGCCGGCGGCGTCCGGACCTTCGAGTGGCACCAGGTCGAGGAAGCTGAGCGGTTCGGTGGCACCACTACCATCCGACAGACGGACTTCCAAGGCATCCTCGGCCCGGACCATGGCCAAGCGCAGGGCGCTACCGACAGCTATGGCAGGCATGTCGCGGCCAGTCATTGGCTTGCCGTCGCGCAGCATCTCCAGACGGGCGCCCTCGGCGGTTCCGGCCAGGCGCGCGGCGTAGCCGCGGCCGATGTCACGGTCGCTGACCATCAGCTGGACCTCGAACTCGGGCGCGCGCACCGTGACGGTGACCGCCAGTCGTACCGGGCCGACAGTCGGCGGCAGCTGGGCCAGACGCATGCCCGGGCCAAGCGACGGACGCGGCGCGCTGCCCAGCTTGCCGCCGCCGGGCGCGCCGGGCGGCAGGATCGATTCGACCTGAACCAGTTCGGTGACCCATTCGGGGCCGCTGGCCACGGCCGCTGGCGGCGGCGGACGCAGGCGCAGCAGCGTGGCCCGGACCGCCAGGGCGGCCCCACCGGCGATCACGAACAGCACCAGGGCGATGACGGCGACGGTGCGGCGTCGTTGCCAGCAGGCGCGCAGGAACGGGCGGATCGGACCCGGCCGGGTCGCCTTCACCGGCCGACCGTCGAGGAAGCGGCGCAGGTCGGCGGCCATCGCCTCGGCGGTGCGATAGCGGTCGGCCGGATCCTTGGCCATGGCGCGCAGTACTACCGTCTCAATGTCGTGCGGCAGGCCGGCGCGGCGGACGCTCGGCGGGGTCAACGGCTTCTCGATCACCTCGCGCAGCAGGGCCCGCGGATCGTCGGCGGCGAAGGGCGGGCAGCCGGCGGTCATCTCGTAGAGCACAGCGCCGAGGGCATATACGTCGCTGCGCGCGCTGATCGCGGCACGCTCGCCGCGCGCCTGCTCGGGGCTCATGTAGGCCGGGGTGCCGATCACCGTGTCGCTGGCGGTCAACCGGCTCTCGTATTCCGGTGCCGCGGCGAGGCCGAAGTCGAGGACGACGACCTGGCCGTCGTCCTTGAGCATGAGGTTGCCCGGCTTGACGTCGCGGTGCAGGATGCCGGCGAGGTGTGCGACGTGCAGCGCCTCCAGCGCGCCCACCGCGATGCGCGCCGCGCGGTCGCAGGCGAACGGCGCCTCCTCGGCCATGACCTGGTCGAGGCGCCGGCCTTCGACCAGGGCCATGACGATCCACGGCCGGCCGGCGTGCTCACCGAAGTCGAGGATGCGCACCACGCCGGGATGATGCAGGGCCTGCAGGTAGGCGACCTCGCGGGCGGCACGGCGACGCTCCTCGGCGGAGACGCGGTGCAGCAGCTTCAGCGCCACCACCCGGCCGACCGGCACCGGACCGCTTTCGGCAGCCTCGGCCCGCCACACTGCCCCCATGCCGCCGCGACCCAGCGCCTCGGTCAGGCGGTACGGGCCGATGCGGCCGCCGGACGGCAGCGCCTGGTCGAACGGCTCGGGGCTGCCGGCCGACGATGGCGGATCGCGCAGGGTCTCGTCAGACGCGGTCGGCATCGTCCGGCGCCTGCGATTCGCGGCGCAGCTTGGCCAGCCAGGTGGAGCGGTCGACCGGCTCGCGGCGGATGACGTCGGCGGCGAGTCGCTTGCGGATCTCTGTGATCAGCGGGTGATCGCCGGGTTGCTGCTGCTGCTGACCGGTGGTGGCCGGCAGCAGTCGAGGATTGGGCGAGGTCGATTGGGCTGGGGCCGCCGCGCCGGGGGCGCGCGACGGCCCTAGCGAGGGCCCGCGGCGGCTCCGGCCTCGGCGCGTTCGATGCGCTGCACCAGGCGTTCGAGATCGACCACCTCGCCGAGGCGGGCGATGCGTACCAGCGCCATCTCCAGGGCCAGGCGCGGATCGGCGCCGTGGCGCAGGTGCTGCTGCGTGCCGGTCAGCACCTGGGCTGTGCGCAGCACCTTCTCGGGCGTGGCGGCGGCGGCGAGCTGGGCGAGTTGTTCTTCCGGCAGGCCGAGGCGGCGCACCGCCTGGGCGTCGGCACCGCAGGCCTGCACCAGCATGATGGCGCGCAGGTGCTCGATCAGCTGGTCGAGAATGGTGCCGGCGCTGGCCCCTGACGAACAGCAGGAATCGAGTCTGACCAGGGCGGGCGCCGAGGAGCCGCCTAGGGCCAGTTTGAGCATCTCGCGCAGGTCCTCGCCGCGGGCGGCACCGAGCAGCAGGTCGAGGTCGTCCTCGCTGGCCGCCCCGTCGCTGACCGCGATCAGCTGGTCGAGCAGGGTCTGCGCGTCGCGCATGCCACCGCCGGCAGCACGGGCGATGCGGTAGAGCACCGGGTCCGACAGCTTGGCGCCTTCTTTGACGGCAATCTCCTTGAGCCGGGTGACGATCACCGGCAGGTCGAGCGAGCGGAAGTCGAAGCGCTGGCAGCGGCTGAGCACCGTCGGCAGGACCTTCTCCACCTCGGTGGTGGCGAAGATGAAGCGCATGTGCGGCGGCGGCTCCTCCAACACCTTGAGCAGGGCGTTCCAGCTGTGCCCGGTCAGCATGTGCACCTCGTCGAGGATGAACACGCGCACCCGCGCCATCTGCGGTGCGAAGCCGACGTCCTCGAGCAGCCGGGTGATGTCCTCCTTGTTGCCGAAGCGCGCCGCGTCGACCTCGGTGACGTCGGGATGGGCCGAATCGGCGATGCGCTTGCAGTGCTCGCATACGCCACATGGCTCGGTGGTCGGGCCGCTGACGCAGCACAGCGCCTTGGCCAGGATGCGCGCCATCGAGGTCTTGCCGACCCCACGCGGGCCGGTGAACATGTAGGCATGGTGGACGCGGTGGCCGCGGATGGCGTTGGTGAGCGTGCGCGCCACCACCTCCTGGCCGGCGACCTCGGTGAAGGTCTGCGGGCGGTACTTGCGGGCGATGACGAGGTAGTCCATGCGTGGCGGGTTTCGGGTTTCGGGTTTCGGGTTTCGGGGTCCCGGCCAGGACACCTCGGGCTCGTCGGGAGCCTAGTCGGCCAGAGACGCGCCGGAACCTGAAACCGGGTGAGATTTTCGGGATCCCGGGCTGGACACCTCTGGACCACTTCCAGCCTGCATCCCTCAGCCTCCGTCCCCAAAACCCGAAACCCGAAACCCGAAACCCCAATGGCCACCCCCGCCGACGCCCAACTCATCATCCAGCTCTACGATCTGCGCCGCGAAGCGGTCTGCCGCGAGGCGCGCGCCTTCTTCGCCGGCTGGAAGCCGGCGGACGCCGCCGAGGTCACCGCCGTTGCCGGCGGCACCGACAAGACCAACAACGCCTACCTGCGCCAGTCGATCACCTACTGGGAGATGGCCTTCTCCATCGGCAACAGCGGCGCCATCGACGAAGCCCTCTTCGCCAAGAACTGCGGCGAAGGCATCTTCTTTGCGGTCAAGTGCCAGTGGCTGAAGGAACACTTCCCCGAGGTCTGGAGCCGCTCGATGCCCGAGGCCGAGGCGTTCCTCGCCCGCAACGCCGTGGCGCAGTCGAAGGTCGAGATGTTCCGTAAGCGGCTGGGCTGATTCAGGGAAACCCGAACTCCGTCTCCGCCTGGCGCATGATGTTGCGGAAGCGCAGGCCGAGGCCGCCGCTGCCGCTGCCGCTGCCGCTGCCGCTGCCGCTGCCGCTGCCGCTGCCGCTGCCGCTGCCGCTGCCGCTGCCGCTGCTGCTGCTGCTGCTGCTGCCGGTCCAGCGCAGCAGCAGGTGATTGAAGCCCTGCTCCAGCGCCAGGTCGGACAACGTGCCGGGCAGCTTGGCCTTGGCGGCCGACCGGCCGTTGATCCACAGTTCCACCGTGCCGGCACCGGTCAGGTCGCAGAAGGTCAGCGCTTCGGGGTTGGGCACGCCGAGGTTGGTGGCCAGGTTCTGGCGCGCTACCGGGCAGCTGATGACCAGGTAGATCCACTGTTCGCCGGTGCCGGTGGCGAACTGTCCCTCCGCTGACTGGACCGTCTCCCAGGCGCCCTGGCCGAGGATCGGGGTCGACAGCATGCGCTCTGGCGAGAAGGCACAGTCGGCGAGCAGTTTCGCCCGGGTGATGGCATCGACCGCGCCGTGGCGCAGCCGCAGGCGCGTCGGCCAGCCAGCAGAAGCAGCCGGCGAACCGGCGGTGCGTTCACCGTGCAACAGGTCGTGCGCTGCGGTGACGCCAAGATTGGCGCGCAGCCGGCGGCCAGGGCGGCCCAGGCGCAGCCGCGCCGGCGCGCCATCGGCTGCCCGCGGCGGGGTGAACTGGTCGAAGATCACCCGGCCCTTGCCCAGACGGAGGACGCCGGCGACCACGCCGACGGTCGGCGGAGCGTGCAGGCTGGCAGTTCGGGTGTGGGCGCGCCGCGGCTCGGAACGGCCGCCGTGCACGAACATCTCGGCGAGCAGGGCCCGCGTCGGCAGCTCCCACAGCGGCGTCAGGCCTGAGACCTGGGCGATTGCCAGACTGCACACTGGCAGGTTGGCGCGGTCGCCAGGGCAGTAGGTCCAGGTCTCGACGCCGCAGAGGTCCTCGTTGGAGATGCCGCTGGTCATCGGGTCGTCGCCGACGCGCACTGCTTGATGGCAGCCGTCCGCCGGCACGGGTGCCAGGGTCACTCCGGTGGCCTGGCTCCACGCCGCCAGTCCGGCGGCGTCGAGCGGCCCGGCCAGCACCGTGGCGCCAGCCTTGGCGCGCTTGGCCAGCGCGCGCGGATCGCCGTCGCCAGCCTCGATCACCGCGGCGGCTGGCGCCGGCCGCCAGCGGTCGGCGAGCTCCAGCAGGTTGGCGAGCAGGCGTAGCGCCGCGGGGTGCTCGATCGCCTTGTCGGTCAGCAGGAACTGGCAGGCGATGATCAGGCCGCGTCCGACCGGGGTGGTGAACAACGGCGTGTGTTCGAGGTCGCCATTGCCGAAGCCGCCTTCGCCGGATTCGCACAGCGCCAGCATGGCGGCGCCATCGTCCTTACGATACATGCGCGCCGCGACCAGGGTGTCGGCGACCATCTGGGCATAGCTGTCCTCGCCCCAGTCGCGCAGGTCGTCCTCGTCCAGGCCGGCCAGCGCCGCATGACCGGCGGCGCGGATGAAGGCGGTCGACACCGGCTTGCCCTCAAGGACCAGGCCGGGGAACAGACTGGCCTCCTGTTCGAGCAGGATGACGCGGCCACCGCTGGCGGCGAAGGCGCGCACCGCGAGGTGCTGGTCGCTGTCGGGCCGTACCCAGCCGCGTTCGATCAACAGGGTGCGCACCCCGCGCAGCACGGCGCCATCGAGGCGCTTCACCCGCTTGGCACGGAGGCCGAGCAGTCGGAGCAGCCGCGCCGCCGAGCCGTTGCCGATCACGGCGACGGCCCCACGCGGCTGCACGGCGGGTACCGGATCGATGCGCAGCTGGCGTTCCCAGGTGTCCATCCCGCCATCGTTGTCGACGAAGCTGGCGCGATACGACCAGTGTCCCGGGGTGGCCGCGGCCGGGATGGGCAGATCGATCATCACCGCGGTGCTGTGGCCGCGGGCAGCCTCGACCGGCAGGCTGGTGCGCGCCAGCACCTCGTCGTCGCGGGCGATCAGCACGTCGATGCGGCCGTGCACTGCCGCCCGGGTATCGTTGACCAGGAACAATTCGCGGCGGAACCGTCCGCCAGCGCGGTAGCCGGTACGTCGGCGACGATCGATCAGGGCGAGTGGGCGGAAGGCGTGCGCCTGGGTGGTGAAACCGGCCGTCGGGGTGTAACCGGCCCCGCCTTCCCAGAAGCGGAACTCGCTGGCGCCTGCTGCGACGCGCAGTGGCTTGACGCCGGGGGCCGACCAATCGGCGTAGGTCAGTGCCACCGCCGGATGCGGCCGCAGGTTCTGCAGCGCGCACAGGTTCCATGGCCCGAAGGCGCAGACGCCGATGGTGCGTCCGCTCTCGACGATCAGCGCGGTGTCGAGGGCGGCGGCCTCGTCGACGGCAGCGAAGTCTGCCCAGGCTCGGTCACCGGCTAGGTGGCAGGTGTTGTTGGGGCCGCTGTAGTGGTACAGCGACATCTCGCCGCTGTGCAGCGGCTGCGTCTGGTTCCACCAGCCCAGGCCGCTGCATTCCTTGCCGTAGTGGCGGCTGATTACCGGCTGGTCGGCTTCGCTCCACAGCGAGCTGTCGCCCTCGTGGTAAGCCGGCCGGGTCGGGTCCAGTTCGTTGAACAGCAGTCGCAGTCGGGGCAGCTCCTGCTTGGGCAGAGTGGTTTTGTCGCCGTTCCAACGCATCTCGTTCTCGACCGACCACATGATCACGCAGGGGCGGTTACGGTCGCGGGCGACGAAGCGCCGCACGTGATCGTGTGCCGCCTCCCAGTAGCGCGGATCGTCGGCCGCCTGCGCGCCGCCGGAACCATGCAGGCCGGTCTCATCGGTAACCAGGAGGCCTTCCTCATCGGCGAGATCGAGAACCAGGCTTGGATGTGGATGGGTGTGCAGCCGGGTGTGGTTAAGGTTGGCGTCGCGCATCATGCCGAACCACTGGCGGATCCAGCCCTCGGTGTGATGGAAGGGGGTCAGCTTGTGCCCCCAGTCGCTGAACAGGTGCACCGGATGGTCGTTGAGCATCAGGTGCGGTCCGTCGATCCACACCTCGCGGAAGCCGAAGCGCTCGACCTGCGCCTCGCCGCCGGCACCATCGAGGCGTGAGACCAGCTGGTAGAGCTGCGGTCGGCCCGGTTCCCACCACACCGCGTCGGGCCACGGCTGTTCCGCCTCGACCGTCACCGTGCCGCCGGCGGGCACGCGCACCCGGCGCTCGGCCAGCTCCAGCTCCAGCTCCAGTACAGGCGCGGTGGCAAGCGGGTCGCCATTGCGCGCCCACGGCACCACCGACGGCCGCAGGGTGACGGTGGCAACCGCATCGCCGTCGTTGGCGATGGTCCAGCGCACGCCCAGGCTGCGCGTCCTGGTCGAGGTGCGGATGACCACCTCGGCGACGCGCACGGCGCCGCGTTCCTCCAGCCAGACGTCCTGCCAGATGCCGCTCTGGCCGCAGGGGATCCAGTTGCCGGACGGCACCAGGGTGCGCTTCCGCCGTGCAGCCTCGCGCTCGTAGTCGGCGATGCGCACCGCCAGTTCGACCGGGCCGTCGCCGAGCGCGTCCTCGATGTCGACGCTCAACGGCAGGGTCGGATGCACATGGTGCGCGACCTGGCGACCATTGACGAATACCCAGCAGCGCGGCATCACGCCGTCGAAGCGCAGCCAGCGGCGGCGGCCGGTGCACCGCGGACCGGCATCGAGGGTGCGGCGCAGCCAACCGGCACGGGTACGGTTCCAGGTCTCCGGGTAGCCATAGGCGTCGAACAGGTAGGTCGAACCCGGCGCCGCCAGCCCGTCGACATCGCCGCCCATCTTGTCGGTCTGCGCCAGTTCGCGGAAACGCGTCTCATCCGGGGCGCGCACCGCGTCGAGCGGCTTGTTCCAGAAGCTCGGCACCAGCATCGCACGCTCCAGCCAGCCGTCGGCCGGCACGCCGGCGTGGAGATCGACGCGGCCGTCCGTGGGGTCGCTGTACACCGGCTGGAAGTCCCACCAGCCGTCGAGGCAGCTGCGGGTGGAGAGGCGGTTGTCGGTGCTGGGCATGGTGCTCATGACTCTAGGCGCGTTATTCAGCATTGTCAGAGACGGGAATATGCATAAATTGACGATTCTGAGCATGCGCTATTTCGAGGACATCGAGTTCACCAACGGCGGCGTGCATCCGGGCTACGCCATCCATCTCGACCGCGTTCCGGAGGTGGTCAGCTCGCTTGAGCTGTGTTCGGCCGGTGGGCTGTACCACCAGCGCGGCGCTGGGCCGCGGCAGGAACTGTACGGTGCGGCCGCCTTCTGGCACCATCCTGGCGAGCACTACCGCTACGGCCCACTCGACCAGCCCGGTTGGTGGTACCACCAGTGGGTGATGTTCCGCGGGCCGCGGGCCGAGCGCATCCTCGCCGGGGCGCTCGACCCGTTGTCGCCGCACCACGCCATCGCCCTGCCCGACGCCACCGAGCTGCACCAGCTGTTCATCGAGCTGGTCGGCATCGTGCACGGCGTGCGCCGTCGCCAGCCCGAGGCGGTGGCCCTGCTCGAACGCATCGTCGCGCTGATTGTCTCGGCCGCTGTCGCCCCGGCGGCACAGACCGGCGCGGTCGAGGCGGTGGCGTCGGCGGTGGTGCGGCATCCCCTGCGGACCTGGGACTGGGTGGCAGAGGCACAGCGGCTGGGCTTGAGCGAGGCGCACTTCCGGCGCGTCTTCCGCGCCGCGGTCGGCGTCCCGCCAGCGCGCTGGCTGCTGACCCAGCGCATGCGTGCTGCCGGCGAACGCCTGCTCGCCGATCGTCGGCCGGTGCATGTCGTCGCGGCGGCGCTGGGTTTCGCCGACCAAGCGGTGTTCACCCGCCGCTTCGCTCGGATACATGGGCTGACCCCACACCGTTGGCGGGCGATGCACGTGGTGCCGCCGCTCGGAGGATGAGCCCCCGCCGCCCCGCTGGCCGTCGCCGCTGTTTGGCTTAAGGTCCCGCCATGATCCGCCTGGCGCCCAACGTCGAGATCCCCGAGGGGGCGGTGACCATCACCCAGATCGCGGGTGGCGGTCCGGGCGGTCAGCACGCCAACAAAACCGCCACCCGCGTCGATATGCGCGTTGCGTTGGCCGCGATCCCGTTGCATCCCGAGGCGGCAGCCCGTCTGGCGGACCTCGCCGGCGACCGGCTGACCACCGAGGGTGACCTGCTGCTCAGCTGCGACGAAACGCGCAGCGCCCGGCAGAACCGGGCGCTGGTCATGGAACGGCTGTGCGGACTGGTCCTGGCGGCGCTGGTCAGGCCGAAGACACGTAAGCGGACGAAGCGCTCGCGCGGATCGATCGAACGGCGGCTGGAGACCAAGCGGGTACGCAGCACGGTGCTGCGCGAACGCCGTCCCGGGGACTGACCCCGACTACTTCTTCTTCGAGGCGGCGATCTTCTCGTTGGTCACGGCGCGCTCGCGCTTGATGCGGCCCAGGCGGCGGCGCTTCTTCTCGGTCTTGTTGTACTGACGGCTCATGCTGATGCTCCAGAGGTCGGCACGATCCGTGGAGAAGCGGCAGCGTCAAGCAGGTGCCGGCGGATGTCCGCCAGCTCCTCGTCAGGGTCGAGGCCATGCGCTTTGGCGTATTCCGCCCACAGCACGTCGAGTCCGAGGCTTTTCAGCAGGGCGATGCGCGGTCTGGCGAGGGCGATCGGCACGACGTCGTCGTCGAGCCCATGCGTACACAGGATGCGCTGGGCCTTGGCCGCGGCGCCGAGCTGCGCCGGCCAGTCGGCCTCGCGGTGCAGCCAACCGCTGATCGCGACCACGGCAAGGAACGCCCGGGGATGGCGCAGCGCCGTCTCCAGGGCCATCAGGCAGCCCTGGCTGAAGCCGATCAGGGCGAGGCGTTCGCAGGGCAGGCCGTGGGCCTTTTCCAGATGGGTCAGCAGCGCGAGCAGCTCGCGGTGGCTGCGCGACACTCCGTCGGCGTCGACGCGCATGCGACCGTCCAGGTCGAGGTCGAACCACGACCAGCCATCGTAGTAGGCGTCAGGCGCCTGGACGAAGCAGAAGCCCCAGCCGGGCAGGCCGAGCATCGGCGCCACCGGCTTCCAGCCGTCTTTGCTGTCGCCCAGTCCGTGCAGGACGACGGCAGTGGGCTGGCCGGGCTGGGCAGGAGTGAGGTCGTAGGCGAGCATATCCAGCGGCCGGCTACTGCTGCGCCGCTTCGGCCAGTTCGCGGATGCGCGCCGCCATGCTTGCCAGGCCGTTGGCGCGGTTGGGCGAGAGATGGGCGTTGAGGCCCATGTCCTCAAGGAAGTCCGGCGGGGCGCCGAGGATCTCGCGCGGGCTGTGGCCACTGTAGACCCGCACCAGCAGGGCGACCAGGCCGCGCACCAGCACAGCATCGCTGTCGGCCTGCAGATGCAGCAGGCCGTCGCGTAGCTCGTGCACCAGCCACACCTGCGAGCTGCAACCGCGCACCTTGCGCTCGTCGGTCTTCAGCGCCTCGGGCAGGGCCGGCAGGGCCTTGGCCATGGCGATGACGCGGGTGTAGCGCGCCTCCCAGTCGGTGAGGGCTTCGAACTCGGCCACCAGGGCCAGCTGTTTGTCGAGGATGCTGAGGCTGCTGCTGGTCACGCCAGGCATGCTGGACCTGGATCCGTTCCGTCCAGCATGCAGGTCATGCCGGATCTCCAGGACCTCGCCGGGCTCGCCGCCGAGCTCGCCCGCCACGATGAGCTGTACTACCGCCAGGCCGCCTCCGAGCTGGCCGACGCCGACTACGATGCCCTGCGCGACCGCCACGACGCCCTGGCCCGCAGCCTCGGCCAGCCGGCATGGCAGCAGCAGCCGGGCGATGACCGCACCGAGGGTTTCGCCAAGGTTCGCCACCGCGTGCCCATGCTGTCGCTGGAGAAGGCCTCGGAGGGGGACGAGGGCGGCGCTGCGGCGCGGCTCGCCGCCTGGGAGACGCGCACCCGCAAGGCGCTGGAGCTGCCGGCCGACCGCCCGCTCGACCTGCTGGTCGAACCCAAGATCGACGGCATCTCGGTTGGCGTCACCTATCGCGACGGCGCCCTGGTCCTCGCCACGTCGCGTGGCGACGGCGTCGAGGGCGACGACATCACCGCCCAGGTGCGCGCCAGCGGCGCGGTGCCGTTGCGCGTCGCCGTCACCGGCGCCTTCGAGGTGCGCGGCGAAATCTACCTACCGCAGGCCGCCTTCGAGCGCCTGCGCGACAGCACCGTCGCCGAGGGTGGACGCCAGCTGGCCAATCCGCGCAACGCCTGCGCCGGGCTGATGAAGCGCAAGGACGCCGCCGGTTTGACCGGGCTGGGCATCAGTGCGTTCATCTACCAGCTCGCCTGGGCGGAGGGGGTGGTCGAGCCAGCCACCCAGTCGGGGGTGATCGCCTGGCTCGCTGGACTTGGTTTCGCGGTCAATCCCTACGCCACCGTCGAGCGCGGCGCGGCGGCGGCGGCGGCGCGCTGCGCCGCCTTCGCTGGGCAGCGCGGCGGCCTGGACTACGGCATCGACGGCATGGTGGTGAAACTGGAGGACCGCCGTCTGCAGGCACAGCTGGGCGCCACCGAGCACCATCCGAAGTGGGGCATCGCCTGGAAGTTCCCGCCAGAGCGCAAGCCGACGCAGCTGATCGATGTCATCGTTCAGGTGGGCAAGAGCGGCAAGCTGACGCCGGTGGCGGTGCTTGAACCGGTGCATCTTGCCGGCTCGACGGTCGGTCGTGCTAGCCTGCACAACTTCCCCGAGATTGCGCGCAAGGACATCCGCATCGGCGACACCGTGCTGGTGGAGAAGGCCGGCGAGATCATTCCGCAGGTGGTCGCGGCGATACCCGAGCGACGGCCCGCCGACGCGCTTCCGGTGACGCCGCCTACCGTCTGCCCGGCCTGCGGCACCGTCCCGGTGGTCGATGACGTGTTCATCACCTGCCCGAATCCCGCCTGCCCGGCGCAGGTGCGCGAACGACTGCGTCACTTCGCCTCGCGCTCCGCCATGGACATCGAGGGACTGGGCGAGGCGGTGGTCGACCAGGTGGTCACGCATTGCGCGGTGCATTCGCCGGCTGATCTCTTCCGCCTGACCGTCGAGCAACTCGTCGGATTGGATCGCCTGGGCGGCAAGAGCGCCGCCAATCTCGTCGCCGGCCTCGCCGCCGCCAAGGAGCGCGGCCTGGCACGCGTGCTCGCCGGCCTCGCCCTCAGCCATGTTGGCGAGAAGCTCAGCGAGGATCTGGCCACCACCTTCGGCAGCGCCGACCGCCTGCTGGCGGTCACCGACCCAGCCGAGCTGATGCGCATCGACGGCGTCGCCGAACGCACCGCATCGGTCGTCCTCGCCCAGTTGGCCAATCCGGCGGTGCAGGCCTTGTTTGCCGACCTGGCCGCCGTTGGCGTCCTGCTCTATCATCGCGGAGCGGTGGTCCGTCAGGTCGATGGCGTGGCTGGTCAGACCTTCGTCCTCACCGGCACCCTGCCGACCCTGACCCGGCCAGAGGCGGAACGCCTGATCAAAGCCGCCGGCGGCAAGACCAGCGGCAGCGTCTCGAAGAAGACGTCCTACGTCGTAGCCGGCGACGAAGCTGGCTCGAAGCTGGAAAAAGCGCAACAACTTGGCCTCGCCATCCTCGATGAGGCGGGACTACGTGCGCTGCTTGATACCTAACAACTGTAGCCCGTACGGGGCCCCGGGCATGAGCCGTTACGAGGCGGCTTAAATCCTCAGACCGCCCGATCACGGTCTGTGCCGTGCGGTGGTCGTGAGGCCGGAGACAGCGTGGGGAATGGGCTGTGACTTCGCGCCTACAATTCGGCGCGGGCCTGGGCGGCGATGGCATCATCGCCGGTGGCGAGCTGGCTGAACGCCCGGCCGGCCTCGGTGGTCCGGCCGAGTTCCTTGAGCGCCTTGCCGAGCACGAACATCGCCTCGCGGGCCTCAGTGGCCGACGCGCGCACCTTGGCGGCCCAGGCGGCGGCGGCTTCGGGATTGCCCAGTCGCAGGTTGGCGACGGCAGCGTTCAGACGCGCGGCGTCGGTGCGCAGCTCGGGCGGTAGCTGGTCGACGATGGCGATGATGGTGGCGTGGTCGCCGAGGCGGCGCAGCAGCGACAGCTGATCTTCCAGGGCGGTCTTGGCCACCGAGGAGCGGTGCAGGCGCAGGTACTGGTCGAGGGCGGCCTCGATGTCGCCATCCTGTTCGGCCTTGCGCGCCTCCTGCAGGACGACCGAGGCGGCGCCACCGGTGAGGAAGGGCAGACCGGGGTCGGCCATCGTGGCGCGTGGGCCGGCGGGCTGGCGCGAGCGGGCCGGCAGATTTGGGCTTGCGGCGTAGTCAGCCTGGCGGCCACGCGGCTGTTCGGCTGGGGCGCCGGCTTCGCGGGCGTAGCGCGTCTCGACGTCGCGACCAGCTACCACTTCAGGGTCATCGGCGCCGGTGGTGGCGACGGCCGGGGCAGTCACGCCGGGGGATGCAGCTGGTGCGGTATCCGCTGGTGCGGCGGCCGGCTCGGCGCTGGCCAGCGGGCTCTCGCCGTTGGCGACGATCGGTGAGCCGCTGCGTCCGGCGATGCCCAGTTCGCTCGGCGAGGGCAGGGCGGCGACCGCGGCGGCCAGGTCGGCCTCGGGATTGCCGGGCAGGGCGCTGGCCGGCACGGCGACTGATTGGGCCGGGCTGGTCAGCACGTTGCCGGCGAGGTCATGTGCGACCACCCGCACCTGGATCTCGGCTGCGGTGATCGGAACGCTCAGCGCCGTGGTGCCTTCAGCAGCGCCGGTGTGGCGGGCGGTAAAGCTCTTGCCCAGATCGGTCGACACCTCGATCGACACCGGGTCGGTGCCGAGGTTGGGGTCGGTGATCAGCCAACTGAGGGCCAGGGTGGCCTGGCTGTTGGCGACACCGCCGAGTGTGGCTTCCAGCCTACCCAGCGACGGGGCGGCGCGGTCGACCACCAGTTCAAGCTTGGGCGCGGCGCCGGCGACCGGCTGGGGTTCGGAGCGGCCGTCGCGGCTGGTCGCCACCGTCCACAGTCCGAAGGTACCGTCCTTGGGTGCGACGAAGGCGAAGTTCGGCACCGCCTTGGCGCCCTCGGCGACCGTCACTTCCTGGTCCTTGCGCCAGGTCTGGCCGCCGTCCTCGGTGACAAACAGCGCCGCCTTGGCGACCTGTGTCGGATCGGCGTTGCCCATGGCGATGGTACGCAGCGGCTGGGTGGTGTACTCCCTGGCCGGGGCGCTGGGCTCCGCGGGCGGCGGTGACGGTTCAACGGCGCCGAGGGCGGCGAGAACGAGCAGAGTGGCGCTGGCGACGCGGACATGGCGCATGGGCTGGCTCCAGAAGCGGGATAAAGTAGCCCACCTGGCAGGTTATGCCAGCGCCCGGTCCACCGCCCCGGCGAGGATGGGTTGGTCTTCCTCGACCAGGGTGGTGGTGGCGTGCAGCACCAGGCAGGGTGGAACGCCGGAGCGTGCTGCCCACAGCGGGGCCAGTTTGACTGCATCCTTGGCCGTGGTCACGACGGTAGCGTCGGCGGCGTAGCGGGCGTGGTGGGCAATAGCGGCGACATCCGCCAGCGCGTAGTGATGGTGATCGGGGAAACGCAGGCTGGAATGCGTCGCCAGGCCGAGTTGCTGGGCATCGCCCTCGAAGCCAGCGGGGTTGCCCAGGCCGCTGACCAGGACCACCGGGCCGGCCGGTGCCGTAGCCGGCTGTCCGTTGAGGTCGCGGAAGGTCCGCTCCGGGGTCGCCTCGCGCACCACGGCCAAGCCCATCCGGGCGAGGTGCGTGGCCAGGGCGGCGCAGCGCTCCGGGGCGAGGTGGCCGCGCGAGATCCAAGCGACGGCGCAGCGCCGCAGGCTGGACAGGCTGTCGCGGCGGTAGCCCAGCGGCAGCAGCGCGCCGTATCCGCCCTGCAGGTCGCCCCACGGTCGGGTGGCGTCGACCACCACGAGATCGAGGTCGCGGTGCAGTCGCCGGTGCTGCAGGCCATCGTCGAGCACGATGCAGTCGGCACCACCGGCCAGAGCTGTGCGTGCCCCACGCACGCGGTCGGGATCGCAGACCGTCGGCAGGTCGGGCGCCAGGCGGGCCTCCTCGTTGACGCCGTTGACACCGCGATAACCGCGCGCGACTACTGCTGGTCGCCGGCCGCGTTCGCGCAGCAGGCGTGCCAGGGCCAGGGCCGCTGGCGTCTTGCCGGCGCCGCCGGCAATCAGATTGCCAACCGAGAGAACCGGCGCCGGGACCCGCCTGACCGGCATCAAGCCAAGGTCGTAAGCGGCGTTGCGCAGGGTTACGGCGGTGGCGTAGCCGGCCCACGCCGGCAGCAGCAGCCAGCGCCACGGCGAGGTCGGCACCTCTTCGATCCAGCGTCCGGGCATGAGTCGGACGACCAGGCTCCCAGTCACAAGGTCGCGCTTCCCATGCCCTGGGCCGATCCGCCACGCTGCACATGCACGGTTTTCTGCGCCGGATCGCAGATCATCAGCACGGTGCTGTCAGCGGTGATCCCGTCGATCTTGGCAGTGCCAGGATCAGGCTGGCCGCTGGTGCGGCGGGTCAGGCGGAACCAGCCGGCCATCTCGCTTGGCGAGCAGGCGCGGGCCTCGACCGCCAGCGCGGCGATGCGCTCCAGGCGCGACTTGCTGGTCTGCTCGACGTTCCGGTCGGCCATCAGCAGGACCTCCTCCGACAGCGCCTGGTTGCAGTGCACGCGCGGCGCTTGTGGCCAGGGATCGGGCAGGCGGATGACGTGCTGGCCGGACAGTTCGTAGGAGACGCGTTCGCCTTCGGCATCAAGCAGATGCAGGCAGGCGCCGCCGTGACGTGGACCGGCCTGGATGCGCGACTCGGCGTCCTCGCGGCTCGGCGCGGTCAGTGCCGCCGCCACCAGGTTGGGGGTGAGGTGGCCGGGCGCGCCGTCGTCGATGCGCAGCTCGTTGGCCGCCACCGCGAGGCCCGCTTCGCTGAGTCCGGCGACCGGCTGCAGTCCGGCCAGGGTCAAGGTCAGGCTGCCCGGACCGTGCGCGGGCAGACGGCGGATCAGGGTGACGTAGGGCAGCAGGGCGGGATCGAGATGCCAGGCCAGAGCCATGCGCGGCAGGCCGTGGTCGGTGTGCACGGCATTGAGTGACACGAAGGTCGAGCGCGTGGTGGTCAGGCCGCCGCGGAAGAAGCCGACCAGATCACCGTAGCCGTGGATCAGCAGCAGATCCTCAGGCGGCAGCTCGGCGGCGCGCGCCATCGATTCCAGTTCCATCCACACCGCTGGCTCCAGACGGGTGGCGGCATCCAGGCTGGGCTTCAGCGCCTTGCGCACGTCGTCGCGACCCATGCGGCTGCGGCCTTCGCCGGAGAGCCCGGCTGCGAGCTGCTCGAGCAGGTATTGGGCGAGAACCTGCAGACGCGGCTTCAGCCGCCCGCCGATCGTCTCGCCGATGGTCCGGGGCGTACCCATGACCGACAGGACGGGGATGCCCCCGAGCACATCTGCGATTGCCACGGAACCTGTAGTAGCGGGCGGACGCTGGGTGTCCACGGGGGCCACGTCCCGCCGGCACGGCTCGAGGATATGCCATGCCTGAACCGCACGTCAGTCGATTCGTCCTTGCTTTCGAAGGCATGCTGTCGACCCTCCGACCGCCCAATCTGACGGTAGATGGTTGCGATGGCGACCAGTACTCGTCATAATGGGGCGGATCGAGATCCTGGAGATCAGCCATGGCCAGCAAGACTACCGGTAAGCCGCCCACCAAGCCCGCACCTGCGAAGGCTGCCAAGCCGTCCAGGCCAGAGAAGCCTGCCACACCAACCACCACTAGATCGGTGAAGAGCCAGCGACCGGCCACAGGCAAGGCCTCGCGACCGGCGGTGAAAACCCAGGCCAAGGCCCTGACCAAGACGATCAAGAAGCCAGCCACCGGCAAGGAGCTGCGTCGCGAGCGTCCGGCCGGTCATGACAAGCCGGGTACTGGGCGGGTCAACCGCGGCGCCTCGGCCGAGCGCATGCAGTCCATTCACACCAGTGGCAAGGCTCCCGAGCGGCGCATCGCCCCGCCCGCCGCCCTGCCCGCCAACGGCCTGAACTCCCCGTTCGGCAAGCAGGAGCTGGCCGACTGGCGCCGGCAGCTGCTCGAGCACCGCCTCGAGATATCGCAGGACATCAGCCACCTCGAACAGGGCGCGATGGAGGCCGAAGACGGCCACACCACCCCCAACCACATCGCCGAGCGTGGTTCCGACGCCGAGATGCAGGACATGAGCCTCGGCCTGGCCGGTGAAGAGCAGATTGTGCTGTGGCAGATCGACCGCGCCCTGCGCAAGATCGACTCCGGCATACCGGTGCCGTTCGGCGTGTGCGAGCACACCAAGCAGGTGATCCCCAAGACCCGTCTCCAGCTCATCCCATGGACCCCGGTGTCCATCGAAGGCATGAACTACGTCGAGGAGAATGGGCTGGCCCTCGAGGACGTGCTGGTCGACGGCTAGTTGGCGTCTAGGGGGTCTCGACCCCCTAGGACCCCCGACCAAGGGGGCCCCCTTGGATCCC
>JBBREK010000046.1:0-20740 GCA_038203025.1 Planctomycetota bacterium | reverse complement strand
TGATCGACGAGAAGCACTACCTGCGCAGTCACCGTATGGTAGGTGAGCAACTTCGCTATGTGGTGACTTCTGGCACGGGTGAATGGCTGGCCTTGTTGGGCTGGTGTGCTGGGTGCGCCCGTCTGCGTGATCGCGAAGCCTGGATCGGCTGGGATGGCGGCCAACGGCGGATCCGGCCGCATTTGGTGGCCTGCAATGCGCGGTTCCTGATCCTGGGTGAGCGGGGTTCGCAACCGAACCTCGCCTCACAGGCGTTGGCACGCTGTCTGGATCGTCTCTCGTCTGACTGGGAGCAGCGATACGGCCATCCGGTCCTGCTCGCTGAGACCTTTGTCGATCTGCTGCGTCCACGCGCCGACGGCGGTGTCGAGGCGTTCGCCGAGGCGACGGCAGGTGTGAGCTACCGGGCCGTCGGCTTCGCTCCGCTCGACCGAACACGCGGATTCCGACGCACCGGCGCTGGCTTCCAGCGTCACGGTATCGAGCGCCTGCTGCTGGCCCGCGAGATCGTGCCGGATGCCCGAGCCCTACTGCGTGGCCTGTGTACGCCCTGGGATCGTGGCGAGCGGGCTACGCCAGCGACGCGCGTCAACCTGCTGGATTTACCCGCTGCCTTCGCTCCCGAGCGTGGCTTGGTGCCGCACCTGCTGCAGCATGTGCCCGATCCACGGATACGCCGGCAGTACAGCTGGTCGAGCATCCTCGTGGGACTCATGGGCGGCATCCTTGCGGGTGAGACGACCGTGAAGGGCATCTCGGCCTGGGCGAAGGCGTTGCCCGGCGACGTCATCCTGCGGATCGGCGGGCGCTGGAAGAAGGGCCGATACACCATGCCGGTGCCCAACACCTATCGCTATGCCCTGGAGCACGCCGATCTTGATGCCTTCACGACCGCGATCCGATCCTGGCTGGCGGCCAACGGCATCGACTGGGCTGGAGAACTCGTCCATGTCGATGGCAAAACCATGACGGGTACGGCCAAGTGCGGAACGCCGGTGAGCACTGCCGCCGCCTTCGTCGGTAATCACCGGGCACTCATCGCCATGGCCTCCCACGCTGGAGATGAGCACGATGCTGTCCGCCGCTGCCTGAAGCAGCTTGACCTGCGCGGGTGTACAGTGACTGGCGATGCCCTGCATACCGATCTGGAGACCTCGCTCCTGATCGGCCAAAAAGGGGGTACTTCCTTCTGCAGGTCAAGGCCAATCAGCCGACGCTCCTGCGCCTGACGAAGCGGCTCGCCTGGGCCAACGCACCATCACTCACCACCATCAATCGTGGACATGGCAGGCACGAGATCCGCACGGCCACTCTGATGCCCATCGTCGGCACGGGCATGGGCCCCGGTCAACTGCCGTGGCCACGTGTCAGCGGCGTCGTACGCGTCAAACGGACCCGAGAAGCCAAGGCCGGCACGACCCACGAGACCGCATACTACATCACCAGCCGTCCCATCGCCGGTGACGGCAGCGATCTCCCCGTGCTCGCCATGGCCAGTCGCGCCCACTGGGCCATCGAGAACCAACTGCACTGGATCAGAGACGCCGTCTACGACGAAGATGACTCGCATCGGTACGTCGCCAACGTCCCCGTCGTCTTCGCCGTGTGCTTCTCCATCGCCATCGCAGCAGCCAAACGGCTGAGTCTGACCCATGCTGATGCGCGAACTCAACTCAGGTACGATCGCAAACTGGTCGGGGCGCTCTTGGGGGTCCGGCTAGTTTGAGCCGCCCTGCGCGATCTCCCCCGTGACAGGCCGTGAGATGCCATAGGGTCTTGCCTCCCCAGGAGGTTCCCATGGTCCAGGTCCGCGACGGCATCCGGGTGGCGAAGTTTGGCGGCACCAGCGTCGCCACGGCCGAGCAACTGCGCAAGGTCAAGGCGATCATCGAGTCCGACCCGCGCCGCTCATGCGTGGTGGTCAGCGCTCCGGGCAAGGCCCACCCCAAGGACACCAAGATCACCGACCTGCTGTACCTGGCGCATGAGCTGGGCGCCAAGGGTCAGGCGATCGACACGGTGTGGGGTCAGGTCGAGAACCGCTTTCTGGGCATTGTCTCCGAACTCGGTCTCAATCTCGACCTGCGTCCGGTGCTGGCCGAGGCCAAGGCGCGCCTCCAGGCTGGCGCGACCGCCGACTACGCCGCCAGCCGCGGCGAGGCGATCCACGGCGTGGTCTGCGCCGCCCTGCTCGGTGCGGTCTACGTCGATGCCGCCGAAGTGGTCTTCTTCGACAAGTCGGGGCGTCTCGACTCCCCCCGGACCTATGCCGCGATTCGGGCGCGCTGCACTCCTGGACGCCGCGTCGTCATTCCCGGCTTCTACGGCACCACCATCAGCGGCGAGGTGAAGACCTTCTCGCGCGGTGGCTCGGATGTCACCGGCTCGATCGTCGCCAACGCCGTCGATGCGGCGCTGTACGAGAACTGGACCGACGTCAGCGGCTTCCTCATGACCGACCCGCGCATCGTCCCAGAGGCCAGGGGCATCGCCGTGATCACCTACGGCGAGCTGCGCGAGCTGTCCTACATGGGCGCCAGCGTGCTGCACGAAGAGGCGGTGTTCCCGGTGCGCGAGAAGGGCATCCCGATCAACATCAAGAACACTAATCGCCCCGACGATGCGGGGACGCTGATTGTTGCCGAGCGCGACCCGGGCCATCAGGTGGTGGTCGGCATCGCCGGCACCAAGGGCTTCACCGTGGTGGCGCTGGAAAAGGCGATGATGAACACCGAAGTCGGCTTCGCCCGCAAGGTGCTCGACGTCTTCGCCGGTAATGGCATCTCGATCGAGCACATGCCCACCGGCATCGACACCGTCTCGGTGATCGTCTCAGACAAGCAGCTCGGCAACAAGCTCGACACCGTGATTGAAGACCTGCAGGGCGCGGTGCACCCGGATGTCCTCCGGGCGATGCCGGGCATGGCGCTGATCGCCACAGTCGGTCAGGGCATGAGCCATGCCATCGGTACCGCTGCCCGCCTGTTCGCTGCCTTGGCCAAGTCGCGGGTCAACATCCGCATGATCGACCAGGGCTCGTCCGAGCAGAACATCATCGTTGGGGTCGAGGAAGACGACTTGGCGACGGCGATCCGCGCGATCTACTCCGAATTCGCCTAAGCCGACGGTCTTCGCGGCACCCGAGACGCCGGATTCAGCGCTACCCGCCGATCCGGCTGGTGTTGACGCGTTCGACCTTGATGCGACCTGCGACGGTGTAGAGGTCGAGGCGGCGGTCGAGTAGTGGGCGGACCGAGGCGGTGCTGCGTTGCACCTCCAGGGCCCCGAGATCGAGATCGCCGACCACCAGCGCCGGGGTGTTGATCACGCCCTCAGCGACGATGCCGTTCATCGGGAAGGCGAAGTCGCTGGGTGTGAGGATCGCCGCCTGGCCGAAGTTCATCTGCATCGCCGGGCTGTTGGCGAGCTGGCCGACGTTGGCGGCGAGCACGATGTAGACCATGTTCTCAACCGCCCGCGCCTGGGCGCAGTAGCGCACCCGTAGGTACGACTTGCGCTCGTCGGTGGCGCTGGGCACGACGATGATGTCGACGCCGGCATCGACCAGCATGCGGGAGAGTTCGGGAAACTCGATGTCGTAGCACACCAGGATGGCCAGCCGGCCGATGGCGGTGTCGAAGACGCGCAGGCCGGCGCCGGGCCGGATGCCCCATTCCGCGACCTCGTTGGGGGTGATGTGCAGCTTCTCCTGCCGGAACATGCCGCCGGCCGGGGTGTACAGGGTGGACACGTTTTTCAGTTCGCCGTCGACCAGGCGCGGGGTGGTGCCGCCGACGATGTGCAAGCCAGTGGCCTGCGCCTGGCCGAGGAACAGCTGGTCGATGCGTCCGGCCATGGCGACCAGCTTGCGGATCGCCTCGGGTAGCGGGGTGCGCGGTTTGAAGGTGCTGAACAGATGGGCGGTGAGGTATTCGGGGAAGACCAGCAGGTGGGCGTCGTAGCTGTTGGCGGTGCGCACGTGATGCTCGACCTGGTCGGCGAAGTCCTGCCAGGCGTCGATGCGGCGGTGTTCGTACTGCACCGAGCAGACGCGCAGGCGCCGTGCCGCGCCGCGCAGGGGGGCGCCGGCGACCATACGCCGCTTGGCCTGGAAACGCGGATTGAGCATGACCAGGTGGGTGGCGTAGCCGAGGCTCTCCTCGTCAGCGAGGTAACCAAAATGCACGCCGTCGACGGTGTAGCCGGCGTGCAGGTGGGCGTTAAGCGCCTGGTCGCGCAGCTTGCCGGCGACCACCGCGGCGACGTATTCTTCTGCGGTCATCCTGCCGCGGTGCTCGGCATAGCCGGGGATGCGGCCGCCGGCGACCATGCGCTTGAGATTGTAGCGGCGCAGCAGGCTTTTGCGTGCGCGGTAGAGCAGCCGCGAGACGCCCTGGCCCTGACACTGCGGATGCACGCAGATATCGCTGCCGTAGAGCGTCTCGCCGCTGGGATCGTGCGTACGGAAGGTGCCGTCGCCGGTGATCTCGGTGTGGTTGAACCACGGCGACTCGTCGTCGAGGTGAACGACGAGGCTGGTGGCGTAGCCGACCACTTTGCCATCGAGCTCAGCGACGAATTGGCCCTCGGGGAAGGCCTTGAGCTGCAGCCGGTAGTGGCGTTCACCGGCGATGTGATGTGCCGGCCAGGCACTGTAGGCGGCCCGCGCCACCGCTGCCATGCCTGGTGCATCCCCGGGGACGGCATGGCGGACGGTGACGCGCGTCTTGGTTCCGGCGGTGGCGGGTACGGACTGGTCGGCGGGCTGACGCATGGCGGTTCCGTTCAGATCTGCTTGGCGCTCTGGCCCTGGGTCCAGCGCAGGCGGTAGAGGTCGCGGCGGCGGGCGGCGGCGTGGCGTACGCTGCCCTGCTGGCGGTACTGGCGCAGGGCGCGCACGTCGACGTCCTGCACCAGCAGGGTCTCGATGCCGGGCGGGGCCTCGGCGGCGACGCCGTCACCAGCGAAGCCGAGATCGCAGGGCGTGAGGATGCACGACTGGGCGTAGTGCAGATCCGATCCGGCGATCAGCGGCATGCCGCCGCAGGCGCCAGCGAGCACCGCATGCATGCCGTTGCAGATGGCGTTGGCGTGGGCGCAGGTGCGCAGACGCAGGTAGGTCTGGCGCAGGTCGGCGGCGAAGGGCGTGATGCAGATATCCGCCCCGGCGTGGGCTGCCATGCGCGCCAGTTCGGGAAACTCGGCGTCGTAGCCGGTGAGGATGGCGAGGTTGCCGCGATCGCTGGGCAGCACGGCGAAGCCCTCGCCGCCGCGTACCCCCAGCCAGCGCTCCTCGCCAGGGGTGATGTGCAGCTTGGCCTGGGTCGCCATGGTCCCGTCGCGGCGGTAGAGCGCCGAGAGGTTGCGGAGCTGGCGTCCCTCAAGGGCGAAGATGCTGCCGGCGACAATGTTGATGTTGTGACGCACGGCCAGATCGGTGAACAGCGCCTCAACCCGCGGGCGTAGCGCCGCCAGGGCGCGCGCCACCAGTCCCGGCCGTGCGGCCTGCACCGTCGGCTGCAGTTGCGAGATGAACAGCTCGGGGAAGACCAGGATATCGGCCCGTTGGTCGCCGGCGGCGTCGACAAAGAAGGTACATTGGGCGGCGAACTCCTCCCACGAGGCCATCGCCCGGATCTGCAGCTGGGCGGCGGCCAGTCGCACGCGGCCAGTGGGAGTGGCGCCGGCTGGTGCGAAGTCGGGGTTCAGCCACTCCATGAACACGGCGTGGCCGAGGCTCTCGCGGTCGCTTGGCAGGTAGGCCGGGAGAATGGCGCGGATGGCGAAGCCGTTGGCCAGCTGCGTGGTCAGCACCGCGTCGGTCAGTTCCTTTTCCACCACCTTGCGCACGTAGGTCGCGGCATCGACCCGTCCGGCCTGCGCGGCGAGGCCGGGGATACGGCCGGCGATGAGGAACGAGCGCAGGTTGCGTCGGCGGATGATCGCCTTGCGCGCGTCGTAGATGCGCCGCGCCAGGCGCATGCCGCGCTGGCGCGGATCGACGGCGATGTCGATGCCGTAGAGCGCATCGCCGTCACGGTCGTGGGTGCCGATGTGGCCATGGTCGCTGATCTCGCTGAAGCTGTGCTGCCGGTTCCACGCGTCCTCTTTGACCATCAGGCTGCTTGAGGTCGCGACCAGGCGGCCATCGACGGTGGCGACGATCTGGCCTTCAGGAAAGCGATCGACCTGGGCGCGCAGCGCCGCTTCTGGCCATGGCTCGATACAAGGGAAGCAGCGGCGTTGCAGCTCCTGCACGGCAGCGAAGTCGCGGGGGGACATGGGGCGGACGTCGATGCGCATGCAAGATCATTCCTCGGTCGGGGTTGAACGCCGGCCGCACGACCCTGTCCGCCGCGCCGGTGCCATCAAGCGGGACCCGGCACCATCCGCACCGGGATCGGAGTTGATGCATCCACGTGTATATCGCGCTGTGGGAAGGCGATCACCACCCCACGTTCCCTGAACACCGCGTCGAGGGAGAAGCGGATGTCACTCTCGACGCGCCGCCGTTCGATCACGCGCCGCGCAGGAATCCACAGCAGCACCTCAAAGATCAGTGCATCGGAGGCGAAGTCGTTGAACAGCACGCAGGGCTCCGGCTCGCTCCGCACCATCGGATGCGCCGCGGCGACCTCGAGCATCAGCTTGCGTACCAGCTGGGTGTCGCTGCCGTAGGCCACGCCGACGCTGATCGAGGCGCACACCAGCTCGTCGTTGTAGTGCCAGTTGGTCACCGTCTGTTCAAGGAAGTGGCTGTTGGGGATGAGGTGTGAGATGCCCTTGTAGTCGGTCAGCACCGTCGCTCGCGCCCCGATGCGGGAGACGACGCCGACCTGGCCGTTGAGCGATACCAGGTCGCCGGGACGGATCGGACGCTCAAAGATGAGGATCAGGCCGCTGATGAAGTTGTTGAGAATGTTCTGCGAGCCGAAGCCGACGCCGATGGCCAGTGCCCCGCCGAAGATGGTGAAGGCGGTCAGCGGCACGCCGGCGGCATGCAGCGCGACCAGCAGCACGGCCGTGACCAAGCAGTAGTGGATCACCGTGCGCAGCACCACCGCTGAGCCTTCTGGCACGTGCAGGCGGCGCAGCAGGCGGGCGACGGCCAGGCGGCTGAGCATCTGCGCCAGCCATAGCCCGACCAGCAGGGCGGTGATCCCCAGCGCCAGGCGACCAGTGGTCATCGAGGCGCCGTCGAGGTTGAACAGCGGGTGCTCCCATGCCGTCTGTACCGACTCCAAGAGGCCATCCATGATTGGCTATCCTAGCCGGTCGGTCCGGAGGGGCCAGCGTAGGGGTCGGATTCCGGCGGCGGAACCGTATCGAGCGCCTCTGGCGCCAGGTAGTCCAGCGAACGGCCCGGCAGGCCGAGGGCGATCACCGGCACGATGGTGGTCAGCAGCGCGTAGACGATCAGGCTGCCGAAGAGGATGGAGTCGAGCTGGAACTGGTCGCGCAGGATCTGGGCGATGACCAGGGTGAAGACCAGGGTCGGCATCAGTGCCCAGCCGACCCGCATGGCTTTGGACAGTGGTTCACCGTACCGTCGGCGGCGCAGGACGGCGACCAGCAGCAACCAGGCTGGACGCACCAGGACGAAGATGCTCACGCCGGTTGCCACCGCGACCAGTGACAGATCGGTGGTCTTCAGTTCGAGGCCGGCGCGCAGGAAGTAGAACGGGATGAAGAACACCGCAAACAACTCGACGGATTCGACCAGTCGTTCAGAGACCAGGCCAGGATACTTCCAGCGCGTGCGCTGGGCGATCAGGCCGGCGAGGAAGGCGCCGAGCAGGTAGTACGCGCCGAGTGCCTTGGTGATCGACGCGCAGGCCACCGACAGCACGACGAGGAAGGCGAACTCGGCCTGCAGGCCGCGGGCGAGCAGCCAGTGGCGCAGCCAGCGGAACAGCAGCGGCACGACCACCGCCATGGCGGAGAGGGCGGCGATGCCGGTGATCATCGACATGCCGTCGCTGCTGCGCAGCAGCAGGAAGAGGACGACCAGGGCGACGATCTCCGAGGCGATGGCGTGCGACTTGACTGTGCGCTCCTGCAGTGGATCGAGGCCGAACCCCTTCAGGGCGCTGAGGATGAAGCCGGTCGATGGCGTCAGCAGGGCGAGGGCGAAGAGGGCGGCCGGCCGCAGCGGCAGATGCAGGATGTGCATCGCAGTGTAGGTGAGTACGGCCAAGCCGAGGGTGCGCATGGCGATGTGCTCGAGGATGGCGCGCCGCTCGCGCACCAGCAGGTCCATGTCGACTTCCAGGCCGGCGAAGAGGAACAGTGCGACGATGCCGAAGGTCGACAGCATGGCGACCACGGGATCCTCAGTGAACCAGCCGAAGCCCATGCCCAGCGCGGCGCCCAGGGCCATGCTGGTGATCGCCGCTGGCACCCGCCAGCGCTCCAGCACCTGCGGCAAGATGAACAGGCCCACCACCAGCAGCACGTAGCTGGTACCGTGTCCGAGGATGTCGTCGCCCGCCATGACCGTCCTTCCAGCCTGAGCGCAGGCAGGGTCGGTCTGGGCCGGCAGGCGCAAGACGGGAACGGCGGAGTCTTAGGCCGACAGGGCCCAGACCGTGCCGGCGACGGCCAGCGCCCCGGCCAGGCCGAGCATCAGCCAGGGCAGGATGCTGCCACCGGTGGTGCCGGCGGTCTCCAGGCGGCCACTCCACTTGCTGACCGCCGAGGTGGCGACGCCGTTGGCCTGCCGCCTGGTGGTCGCTTTGCGATGCACCGAACTGGTCTGCACCTTGATGATGCGCGAGGTGACTGCGGCGCGCAGGGCGTCGGAGCCGGTGCGCGGGCCGCCTACGCCGAGCGATGCTGCGACCGCGGCGGCGCTGCCCGGACGCGGCTCCAGGGCCGGGCCACTGCCGACTGCGACGACCGGCTTGGCGGTGCTGCGCGCGCCGCTGGAGGAGCCCGACTCCGCCGCCTTGCGTGCGGTGGTGGTCGGGGGTCGGCTGAGCGGCTTCTTGAGGAAGCGGTTGGTCGCTGGGCCGTTGCCTTCGCCTAACGCGGCCAGCGCCTTTTCGCAGGCGATGATGAACGCCTTCCAGTCGGTAAAGCGGTCTTTGGCGCGCTTGCCCAGCGACGTCATGACCAGCCGGCGGGTCGCCTGGCTGATCGCCGGCACCAGCTGCCCAGGATCGGGCACGGCATCGTTGAGGTGGGCGGCCATGACTGCGGCGGCGCTGGAACGCTCGAAGGGCACGACCCCCGTGAGCAGATGGAACATCGAGGCGCCCAGTGCGTACATGTCGACGTGCAGGGTCAGGTGGCGCTCGCAAGCGACCTGCTCAGGGGCGATGTAGTTGGGCGTGCCCATGATCATGCCGGTCATGGTCAGGCCGCTGCCTTCGTCCTGCTCGACCGGCTTGGCCAGACCAAAGTCGATCAGCTTGGCGGTGTCGCCGGTATTGAGCAGCCGGTTGGGATCACCGCCCGGTGCGCGCGCCACCAGCACGTTGGCCGGCTTGATGTCACGATGGATCAGCCCGGCCTGTTCGTGGATGTGCTCGAGGCCGCGTGCCATCTGCACGGCGAGGCTGAGCACGTCGGTCTCGAAGAAGGGGCCGTGGCCTTTGAGCAGGCCGTCGAGGTCGGGCCCGTTGATGAACTCCATCGCCAACCATGGCCGACCGTCGTGCTCGCCGCCGTCCAGCGCCCGCGCCACGTTGGGGTGGTCGAACTTGGCGAGCAGGGCGATCTCACGCTGGAAGCGCTGGGTGAAGGCGTCGTCACCAGCGTAGCGCTTGGCCACCAGCTTGAGCGCTGCGCGTTGCGGACCGCGCTGGGCGAGGAACACCTCGCCCATGGCGCCGGCACCGATGCGCCGCTGCACCAGCCAATCCCCGATCTGCTGCGGCACACCGCCAGCCTGGGCCGGCTGGGCATCCATGGCGATAGTTGCGTCGGCAGGTAAGGGCATGGCTATAGGGCTATATGGCTATAGGGCTATAGGACTATAGGCCTATAGGGTTGGCCCAGGCGTGGCCTGGGCCGAGAATGCACTCTTACTATACACCATATTCGAGGGAACGGGAAACGCCGCGAGGGTTCTGCGTTCAGGTATTGTCTGGCCCGAAAAAACCGAGAATACGCGTCGAAAATCGTTCCAAGTGATGCAAACGTTGCAGACGTTGCGTGTATCCGGCCGGCAGGATCAGTCCTGCGGCCCCGCCTCCGGCAGATCCTCGATCACCACCGGATCGACCTCCGGTGTCTCGACCGGTGGACGATAGGCCGCAGCCAGGCCGCGCAGCACGGTGTTGACGACCAGGCCCGGATCGGGGGCGTCACGGGCATCGATCAGTACCTGCCAGGCTTCTTCGCGGGTGAGCCAGCCCTTGCTCTGGGCTTCCCACAGGCGTTCGGTCCAGCTCATCGAGAGTGTCCGGCCGTCGGCAGGCTGATCGCTGGGGTCAGCGCGGGCAGGCGGCGCAATTTCCAGGCGGCTTCGCCGCTGCCGGCGGGGGCGATCAGCGGCAGGCGGCCGTCGTCGGCGATGGTGGCCTGCGTCGTCTCGACGACAGCGCCGGTGAGCACGTCCCAGCGCTCGACCGTCCAGGTGCCTGGCGCCAGACCGTCGATGGCGAAGGGTTGCGCCGGCAGTTGGGGGGAGCCGTTGGCGGGGTCGGCGGCAGACGGGTCGGCGGCATAGACCCAGCCACGATCGGGGGCGAGCAGGGCGGCGACGGCGCAGCCGGGCCCGCCGGCGCTGACCGTCCGCAGGGCCAGGCCGCGGGGGTCCTCGCCGGCGAGAAAGCGGGCCAGTGCGGCGTGGTGCCGGGTCAGACCCTGCGCCTGCTGCAGGTCCCACCACCAGGCCCAGCTCGAGGCGGCCAAGCCATGCATCCAACTCCACCACAGGGCCTGGCGCAGATGGTTGCCGTCCCGTTCGGCAAGGGCCTGGTCGGGCCGCCAGTCGAGTCCGGTCTCGGCTGCCCAGCCAGGCTTGCCGGCCGCGGTGGCATCTCGCGCCACCGCGGCCATGCCACGCAGCGGATCGCGCTGGTAGCGGTGGACGTTGACCACGTCGATATCGCCGGTGCGCCACAGCTCGGCCAGGTGGCCTGGTTCGGAGACGCTGGTGGTGATGAGGTGGCGGCGACGGTCGACGCGCGCCAGGTGCGCGGCCATCTCGCGGTGCCAGTCGATCAGATCCTGGTCGCGGTAGCGCGGCGCCAGGTCGCATTCGTTCATCAGTTCCCAGGCGAGCAGGGCGGGGTGATGACCCCAACGGGCGCTGACATAGTCGAGCAGTCGGCGGAATCCGGCGCGGGCCTGACCGTCGGTCCAGAACTCCCGGGCGTCGGTCACCGGTCCACCATTGAGGCGGTTGAACGGGTTGCGGCCCCAGTCGCCGCCGAACCAGCCGTGGTAGGCCAGGCACAACTGCACCACCTGACCGCGGGCGGCGGCCGCGTCGAGCAGGTCATCGATGGCCGTGGCGCTGGCCTGGTTGACCGTTTGCAGGTCGCCGGCGACATCGAGCGGGTTGCTCCACGGGCACAGCCAGACGCGCAGAGCGGTGCAGCCATCAGCCTGCAGCCGGTCGAGCCACGGTGTGTAGTCGCCGGCCCAGGCGACATTCAGGCCCAGCGGCCAGATGAACGAGCCATCGGCGCGCGACAGCCAGCGACGATCCACAGGATCGACGCGCACCGCGCCGGGCGACGCTGCCTGGGGCGACACCGCCACCTCGGCCCGTGCGCCCCACTGCCAGCGGCCGGCCCCGGCCTCGACGCCGGGCTCCAGCGTCCACGTGCCGGCGTGGTCGGGGGCGAGGCGCACGGCGTAGCGTCCGCCGCCAAGACTGGCGGCGGGTTGAAACCAGCGCTCGCCATCCGGGGCGGTGATCCAGGCGCCGCCGGCGACCTGGCGCCGCAGCAGGCGTCCGTTGATGCCAGGCTTCGGTGCCGGGGCGGCACGCAGGTCTGGCGGCCAGGACAGGGTGAAGGCCAGCTGGAGCGGCTGGTTGAGGCCGGCCTTGGCCGGCGGCGGTTCGACTGCGCCGAGGGTGGCGGCGTCGGAGCGCCAGCGCCAGGCGCCGGTGGCGCGTAGATCGTCGAGCGCCACGGTGCAGTCGCCGTCCTGCGGCGTGATCAGCACGATCAGGCGGTCGATGCGTGGGGCCGCCGTGGCCCAGCCGGCGAGTCCGCGCGGATCCCAGGCGAGATCGCGGTTCCAGCCCGGGGTCAGAGTGAATGGTGGCGATTCCAGCCAGGTGCCGTCGGCCCCGCGCAGGGCCAGGGCAAGCAGCGGTGGCGGCCCCTCGACCGTGCGGGCGGCCAGGGTCAGGCCGGTCAGGCCGCTGGCGTCGAGGTCGACCTCCTTGCGCACCAGCACTTTGCCGCGGGTGCCGCGGCTGGCGTGCACGACCAGGGCGGTCTCGCCCTGCACCGCCTCGCCCGCCTCGCAGGCCATGGTGGCATGGTCGTCAGCGCTGTCGTGGGCCCACAGCGGGTCGCGTTCGAAGCCGTCGAGCAGATCGTTGGCGACAGGGGGTCTGGCACCGCCGCAGCCGGCGAGCAGCGCAGCGCACAGGATCAGGAGCAGACGCACGGCACTCAGCTCGATTTGCGCAGGCTAACTTCCAGGCAGAACTTGCCGATCGGGCTGGCGAAGGACACCACGATGCACGGCACCGACTTATTTTGGGCAGTGATGTAGTTGCGCCCGGTGACCATCTTGGGCAGGCCGATCTCGAACTTGTAGCCCTTCTGGATCAGGCGGTTCTTGGCATCGCCGGCGATGATGTTGGTCAGCTCACCGACCCCGTCGACCACCGACGAGGTGATTGAGGAGTACTCCTCGCCGACGAACTTGCTGACCGCGGCGATGGCGACGCTCTCGGGGAAGTTCAGGACCACGGCACCAAGGGCTTCGCCGCCCAGGCCGATGATGCCGCTGACTCCGTAGACCTCTTCACCCTCGCCCTTGAGGAACACCTTGTCGCGCACCGGCGTGGTGTTGCACATGGTCGAGAACGTGTTGACCGTCGCCTCGATGAACGGGTTGATGTAATCGACGTTCAGACCGGCCATGGTTGCCTCGCAGTCCAGAGGTTATCCGCGGGGGAGGAAGGGTGCAAGGGTGGCCGTCGGTGGATCGTGGCGGCTTAACGTGTCCGGTCTCGGCCTCTCCCCTGCTTGCACCCCGCTGATGCAGGCCGACACCAGGCCCATGCCGTCTGCCCCTCCCACCCAGGTCGTCATCTTCGGCGCCTCGGGCGACCTTACCGCACGCAAGCTGGTGCCGGCGCTATTTTCTGCCTTCCTCGGCGGCCATCTGCCGGCCGGCACCCAGGTGATCGGCGTGGCCCGTCGGCCGTGGGACGACGCCGGTTTCCGCGCCCATCTGCAGGGCACGGTCGGCAAGGCGGCCGAGGACCCGCGCTGGGGCGAGTTCCTTGCCGGCGTGCGCTATGTGCAGACCAACCTCGACACTGCGGACGACTACCGCGGCCTGGCCTCGGCCCTCGACGCCGCCGGCGGTGCAGCAGCAGCAGCGGTCAACCGGGTGTTCTACCTGGCGATCAAGCCCGACCTGTTCCTGTCGGCGGTCAGCAACATGCACGCCGCCGGACTGCTCGCCCAGGAGGACGGCGGACCGCGCCGCCGCGTCGTGGTCGAGAAGCCGTTCGGCGCCGACCTGGGCAGCGCCACGGTGCTCAACCAGAACCTGCTTAAGCTGATCGGCGAGGACCAACTCTACCGCATCGACCACTATCTGGGCAAGGAGACGGTGCAGAACACCATCGTCTTCCGCTTCCGGAACGCCCTGTTCGAACCGCTGTGGAACCAGAGGTACGTCGAGCTGGTGCAGATCACGGTGGGCGAGGCGATCGGCATGGAGAACGGCCGCGGCGGCTTCTACGACACCGCTGGCGCGGCGCGCGACATCCTGCAGAACCACTTGCTGCAGGTGCTCGCCCTGGTGGCGATGGAGGCGCCGTCCTCGCTGCAGTCGAAGGACATCCGCGACGAGAAGGTCAAGGTGCTGCGCGCCCTGCGTGGCTTCGACGATCTCGATCCGCGCAAGCATATCGTGCGCGGCCAGTACGAGGGCTACCGCGCCGAGCCCGGCGTCGATCCCAAGAGCGAGACCGAGACCTACCTCGCCGCCCGCACCTTCATCGACAACTGGCGCTGGGGCGGGGTGCCGTTTCTGCTGCGCACCGGCAAGCATCTGCCGGCCCGCTTCACCAGCGTGAAGGTGCAGTTCCGCATGCCGCCGCACACCCTCTTCGGCGGCCCCGACGAGTGCCACCTGCGGCCCAACGCCATCACCCTGCGCATCCAGCCCAACGATGGCATCGACCTTGGCTTCGACGTCAAGGAGCCCGGCCAGGGTCTGGTCATCCAGCCGGCCAAACTCAACTTCAACTACGCCGAGCGCTTCAACAAGCCGGCGCCGGACGCCTACGAACGGCTGCTCATCGACGTGATCAACGGCGACCAGGCCCTGTTCATCCGCTCTGACGAGATCGAGCAGAGCTGGCGCTGGACCGACAGCCTGCGCGCACGCATGAAGGACACCCCGCTGTACCTCTACGCCCGCAACAACTGGGGCCCGTTCGCCTCTGACGACCTGTTCGGCTCGTGCGAGGGCAAGTGGGTCACGGGCTGAAGCCCACAGTCCTTAGAGGTCGAAGAACCAGCAGGCGAAGCGGACGAGCGTAGCGTTGCCGCCGACCTTGCCGGCCAGAGTCAGGCGCTTGTTTTCCAGCAGTCGGTCGCGCAGCCGGGTGCGGAACAGCACCGTCACCCGCGCCATGGCGATGGCCGTCAGGGGTGCCAGCGCCAGGCCGATCAACGCCAGACCAAGCCAGCCAGTGTGCGACCAGCCGCTGGCGTGCAGCAGCGGCATGCCGGCGGCGATCTGCGCGATTCCGTCGAGGGCGTTGCCCAGGGCCAGGGCGGCCGGGCCAACGGCCAGGGCCAGCAGCTTCATCACGCCCAGGCACAGGAAGACGGTGCCGAGGTGGCAGTTGATGACGATGGCGAGGCCGAGCACCGCCAGGGCGATCGGGTTCGGCCCGCCGATCCATATCGGCATGAAGCCAAGCAGGGTGCCGAGCGCGGCGGCACAGCCGACCTGCCATGGCTCGGCTGCCGAGATCAGCGAGCGCAGAAAGCCCTTGAGCATCTTGTAGAGCAGGAACATGGCTATTTCCCCCAGCCCTTGAGCAGATCCTTGGCCTTGCCCGTTGCCTCCTGGACCTTCTCGTTCTTCTGCAGTTCCTGGACCTTCTCGTTCTTTTTCAACTGCTCCTGCAGGCGCTTGCCGCCCTCCTCGATCACCGCCTGCTTGGCGGCATCGGCGAGCGAGCCCTTGGCCAGAGCCTCAAGGCCATCGTCGGTCACCTCGGGCTGTTCCGGCGTGCCGCCGAGCCGCATCGTCCAGTCGAGTGGCCGGCCCTGCAGACGGTCGATCAGCTGGGCGATCTGCGCTTCGCGCGCACTGGGCGCCTGCGGCTGCAGCCGCAGGCCGCTGACCCGCGCTGCGATGGTGCCATCGAGCGTGTCGGACCAGTGGGCGTCGAGGGTGAGGTCGGCGGTGCCGCTGGCGCCGTGCCGCGCGATGGCCTCGCCGGCCAGGGCCGGATGGGCGAGGGCTTCCAACGGCAGCGTGGCGGCGACCAGCCGGAGGCGGCCGCTGCCCACGCCGAGGTCGAGCGTGCCGGCAGCGCGCGTCTGCACCTGCACGTCGAGACCCCAGTCGCTGCCGGATTCGCGCCGGCCCCAGCCCAGGTTCCGGCCGGTGGCGGAGAACGCGGTGATGGCGAATGGCGTGTCGTCCGGCAGCAGCAGTTCGCGCCCGCTGGCCGACAGCGAGCGGATGAGCACACGCATCGCCGGCCCGCGAGGTCCGGGTGCGGGCTCGTAGATTCGCGCCCCGCCCCAGTCGAGGGCCGGCCGCTGGCGTGGTGGTTTCGTCGTGGCCGGGGCGGGCTCGGTGGCCGCCGCGTCCTCGTGGGAGCGCCACTCGTACGCCTTGCGGGCATAGCTCCACCAGTCCAGCTTGCCCCAGTCGGTATCGCCGCGCTGTTCGGGCTCTGGCGTGGCCAGTGGAATGGTGCCATCGCCGCGCCGGCGCAGGTCGCCGCTGGCGCCGTCGAGTCTGACGCTGTCGAGCACGATGTCGCCGCCCAGGCAGGCCAGGACGTCCGCATCCAGTTCGGCGGTGTCGGCCTTGAACAGCGAGCGCGGCTGGCCGTCGACGACCTCGCGCAGGTCGAGGGCGGTCAGCGTGATCCGTCCGCCGAACACCGACACGTCGATGCGCGTCGTCGGTGCGATCTCGAGTCCGGCCAGGCCCGCGGCGCTGCGCACCTTGGCGGCCAGCCAGGGTTCCAGGGCCAGGGGGACCAGCGCCAGCAGGACCAGCGCGGTCAGCGGCAGCATCCACAGGGCGGCCGGACGCAGCAGCCCCTGCTGCTTCGCCAAGGTTGCGGGAGGGGGAGCGGCTTCGTTCACACAATCGGTTATGCGGGCGGAAGCCCAAGGTCCAGCAACAGGCTGGCCGTCTATCGTCTTAGTCTAAAGGCCGCGGTGGGTTCGCGGTTGGACCATCGAATACGGACCATATTGGGTTTACACGTGGTCACCCGTTTGGTGAACACCATCCACACACACAACACGTGTCGTTGCAACCGCGAACCGCGCGATTTCCAGGCATCAGTGATGCTTCCCCGGCACCCACGGCACATCGCTGCGACCGTCGTCGTTGGCTCGCCTGGCCCACACGAAGCAGGCATCGCTGAGGCGGTTGAGGTAGCGCAGCAGGTTGGGATTCCAGGTCCGCGCCGCATCTGCGGCGATGGCGGCGGACAGGTCGCGCTCGCCGCGGCGTACCACCGTGCGTGCCAGATGCAGCCAGGCGGCACCCTGGCTTCCGCCGGGCAGGACGAAGCTGGTCAGCGGCGGGACCTTGGCGGCGCTGACCGCGACCAGGGCCTCCAGCCGGTCGACCTGGGCGTCGCTGATCCGCCGCAGGCGTTCCTCGTGCGGCCCACCGGGCGGCACGGCGAGGTCGGAACCGAGGTCGAAGAGATCGTTCTGTACCGAGGGCAGCTCAGCGGCGACATCCTCGGGCAGCGAGCAGGTCCGGCAGACGCCGATCAGGCTGCTGGCCTCGTCGACGCTGCCGATGGCGGCGATCAGCGGGTGGTGCTTGGGCAGGCGGGTGCCGTTGGCGAGGCTGGTCTCGCCGCGGTCGCCGCCGCGGGTGGTGATGCGATCGAGGCGGATCATGTGTGGGCGGACATTCCCGGGAGGTCGGGACGTGCAAGGGCGTTCCGTGCCGGCTTGATCGCATCGGGCCCCAGCTATGAGTCGTCCCATGACCACCCTCTCTCCCGCCCAACTCGACGCCGTCCTCGCCTGGCGCTATGCCACCAAGGTCTTCGATCCGGCCAAGACCATCGCCGCCGAGGTGTGGTCGGCGCTGGAACGGTCGTTGGTCGCCTCTCCCAGCAGCTACGGCCTGCAGCCGTGGAAGTTCCTCGTCGTCACCGATGCGGCACTCAAGGCCAAGTTGCGTCCGGCCAGCTGGGGCCAGTCGCAGGTGACGGATTGCAGCCACCATGTCGTCTTCCTCGCCCGCACCGAGATGTCCGAGCGTGACGTGCAGCGCCTGATCGATGCGACGGTGGCGGCGCGCGGCCTGCCGCCGGCGGCGCTGGATGGCTACAAGGGCATGATGCTCAGGGATGTGGTACACGGACCGCGCTCCAAGACCGCCTTCGAGTGGGCGGCGCGCCAGTGCTACATCGCCCTTGGCCAGTTCATGCTGTCGTGCGCCACACTCGGGGTTGACGCCTGTCCGATGGAGGGCTTCGATCCGGCGCAGTACGACGAGATCCTCGGCCTCGCCGGCAGCGGTTTCCGCAGCGTGGTGTGTTGTCCGGTCGGCTACCGCCTGGCGGGCGACACGTACGCCACCCAGGGCAAGGTGCGCTACCCGCTGAACGAGGTCGTCGAGCGGCGCTGCCTGTCGCTTCCCCGGTGCCGGCCGCTGGCTTAGGATCGCCGGCATGCGCCGTCTGGTCCTGCTGATATTGGCCGTGGTGGTCCTCGGCACGGTCCTGATCGGGGGCGTCGATGCACTGATGGATCTGCGCGACAGCCAGCGCGAGGATGCCCGGCGATCCCCGCTGTCCGGCGAGGTCCCGGCCGATGCTGGGATGCGATCACCTGCCGGTGGTGATCACCAGATTCCGCCCGCGGCGCAGCGTCCGAGGCCCGTCGGTCCGGTTGCGCCGGTCGCCGACGCGGCCCCGGTGCCCGACCAGACCTCTCCGGTGCGCGACCAGACCTCTCCGGGTGCCGACCAGTTGCGCGACCTTCGCCGTCGCATCGGTACCGCTGCCGGTGTCGGCCGGCGGGCTCGCGAGGGTGATCCCGAGGCGGTGGCCGAGGTCGCGCGGCGCATGGCCGCCGAACCTGATCCGCGCGTGCGCCAGGCCCTGACCAGCGGCGAGATGCCGGACCTCGGCCGCTTTCGCTGGGCCCCGCCGGTCCTGCCGGAACCGGTCTCGCCGGCCGAACCCGGCGAGGTCAAGGCGTACTGGCTGACGCCCGATTCCCATGGCGGCACCTACGAGAGTACGGTCTCGGTCGACGCGACCGGCCGGGCCGGTGTCGACACGGTGTACGAATCGGACGACGGGCAGCACTGGCATGTCCGCTACCAGGCCTGGGCCTTCCGCGACGCGCAGGGCCGTCTGGTCCTCGACGCCCGCGGTCAGGAGGTCGAGTATCTCCAACGTCCGGCTTGGGGTTGGTGGTCGCCCGACAGCATGATCATCGGCAAGGATGGCCTGATCGACATGATCGACGACAAGCATGATCCCGGCCAGGGCACCAGCGGCGCGAAGGGCCCAGGCTAGCCGCGCATCCACGCTTCGACGCCACGCACATCCTTGGGGATGGCGTGGGTCAGCTCCTCGCAGCCGTCGGCGGTGATCAGCAGGTCGTCCTCGATACGGATGCCGAAACTCTCGGCCGGCAGATAGACACCCGGTTCGTTGGAGATGATCATGCCTGGACGCAAGGGTAGGCTGCGATTGCCGGGATCGTGTACGTCGAGGCCGATGAAGTGCGACAGGCCATGATGCTTGGTGAATCCGGCTTTGACGATCGGCTCCCAGGCCAGCTTGTTCAGCTCGTCGAAGGTGATGCCGGGCCGCGCGTGCTTGCGGCCCAGGGTGTTGGCCTGCAGGACCAGCTCGTAGACCTCGCGGAAGCGCGGGTTGTCAAAATGGCCGTGGCTGGGCACCGTGCGGGTGACGTCGGCGCAGTAGCCGCCAGCGGTGGCGCCGGAGTCGATGAGCAGCGGCCGGTCCTTGGCCACCGGCTGGTCGTTGAAGGGATAGTGCAGGGTCGCGCCGTTGCCGGCCGAGCCGACGATCGGCCGGAAGGCGAGTGGGCCGTAGGCGACCGAGCGGTAGTGCATGGTCAGCAGGCTGGCGATCTCGGCCTCGGACTTCAGGCGCGGGATCTGTGGCAGCACGGACTTTAAGCCGGCAGCGGTGATGGCGATGGCCTTGCGGTGCCAGGCGACTTCCTCGGCGTCCTTGATCACGCGCAGGGTGGCAAGGTGGGTCTCTGCGTTCAGCAGGGTCACGCGCGCGCCGAGCTTGTCCTTCCAGGCAGTGAAGGCCGCCGCCTGGGCGCCGGGTTCGCGACTGCGGTGGCACATCGCCAGCAGGCCGCCGGAGCGGTGCAGGGCCAGCGCCACCGCCTCGTCGAGGCGTTCGCGGCTGGCCACCGCGGCGAGGCCGTGCGCTTTGCGTGCGGTGTCGTCGGGGCCGAGCCGCACCCCATCCCACACCACCCGCGCCGGATCGCCCGGGTCGAGGAACAGGGTGTCGTGCGGCGTCCGCGTCGGATCGAGCAACAGGGCCGCGTCCGGCTCGGCGCAGCCGCAGAAGTAGTCGAACCACGGATCCTGGCGGTCGCGACGCAGGGCCAGCTCGTCGCTGCCCAGCAGCAACAGCGGCACGCGCTCGCTGAAGGCGGTGCGCAACAGGCGCAGCGCGGCGGCGCGGCGGCGGCGGTAGGTGGTGATGGGCAGGGCGAGACCGCGGACTGGCATGACGGGAGTGTCGCCCGACCCGATCCCGAGGCCAGTCCCAGGACCGCGGGCTGATACTCCTACAGCATTGCCCGCAGCCGCGCGATCAACGCCTCGGCACTGCGCTCCTGCGCCGCGAGATCGGCACCGACGGTGAGGTCGGGGAGACTGCGGTGCAGTTCGTCGAGGTCGCGTTCCAGGCGCTGGCGCCGGGTGGCGTCGGCGATGCGGCCGGTCAGTGGCCTGGCCTCCAGCAAGCGCCGACGGGCGGCGTCGAGCCGCGCGCGCGCCGCGTCGACAGCGCGTTCCAGCTTGTCGCAGGCCTGGCGCAGCTCGCCCTCGGCCCGGGCGGCGGCAGCGCCGGCACCAGGCGTGGCGTAGGCCAGGGCGCACTCCTCCAGCTGGCCGCGCAGACGCCGTGCCTCTGGCGCCAGGCCAAGGGCGAGCTGCCAGCGCGCGTCCTCGGGGGCGAGGGCGGCGGCGCAGTCGCCGCCCAGGCGGAGGATGCGCTCCTCGACGCGGGCCGCTTCGGCAGCGCCTTTTCCAGCCGCTTCCAACCGGCGTTCCACGGCGAGGACCAGCTGGTCGAGGCGGCGCAGCGTGGTCCACGGCAGACGCATCGCCCAGGGCTGGGCGCCCAGCC
>JBBREK010000045.1:0-21695 GCA_038203025.1 Planctomycetota bacterium | reverse complement strand
TCGGTCTCGTCGAGGTCGTTGTTGGGTCGCCGTTCGGCGTCAGCAGTGAATGATATCCAGGGCGTGACCCAGGCACCGCTCAGTCCGTGACGGGCGAACGGCTTCTCCTCCAACTCCTCGGTTTGGTGGTCGGCACGGAACCGCTCGTCAGGGCTGCGCGTCGGCGACAGGGTCTGCGAGGGGTCGGCACCAGGCAGCGCGGTGTAGCGGCCAGCCAGGGCCCAGCCGGTGCCGGAGACATAGTGCTCGGCGTCCCAGGTGGTGACGTCGCGCTCACCGCCCTCCACGGACTGGTTGGCGGGATCAGAGACACGCTCGCGAATCATGCGGTAGAGCGAGGCCCCGCCGCGGCCCCAATCGGCGTTGCGCCAGAACAGTTCAAGACCGAAACCGTTGCCGGCCCGGGTATTGCGGTCGGCGCGCGCCTCGATGCGGGTGCGCCAGCCGTCCACCTCCGGCAGGTTGCTGCCGACGCGGTAATGCAGGAAGTAGCCCAGGCGCTTGGTCTGGCCGACCTCGACCGTCGACCACGGGTAATCGAGGTAGTAGTCGCGGTAGAGGTAGGGAAACCACAGCACCGGCACCCCGGCAAGTTCGACCGTCGGACGCACCGCCGCGATGCCTTCGATGTAGCGGTCGATCTGATCCTTGCCCTTGTCCACGCGCTCCTGGTCGCGCCGATAGACGTGCAGCACCGGACAGTGCAGCGACAGGGCGCCGCCATGCCCAAAATCGGTCTCGACGCCGCGGAAGGTCAGGCGGTCGGGACGCATCTCGACACGCTCGGCGCGGACGCGCATGCGGATGTCGCCGTGCTCGATCCACGCCTCGACATCCCAGGCGTCGCCGGTGCGCGCCTCGGGACGCAGGCCGATGCGCGCGGCATGCAGTCGCACCGCCGGCATGACCAGGACGATGCCGCCGCTAGCCCACAGGCTGTCGCCGTGCTGGTCCCAGCGCAGGGCCTCGCCGGTCAGCAGCCAGTCGGCCCGCCGGGCCACGAAGCCCTGGCCGGCGATGGTCACCACGCCGCCCTTGCCCAGCTGCATGGCTGAACCGGGCGCCTCGACGACCAGGGATTCACCCGCGGCCAGCGAGGCGGCGGCGACGAGGGATGCGAGGATCGGGACGCAGCGTCGGAGCACGCGCGCATCCTGGGCCCAATGTCGGCATCGCCAGTCCTGAACCATGCATGGAACGAAGGCTTGCACATGCACCGGGTGGCAGGCTTCCGATATGCCACCCGATCGTTATGCTGCCCCGACCATGCAGATCCTCGTCATCAATTGCGGCTCCTCCTCGCTCAAATTCGCGGTCATCGACCCGGCCACCAGGACGGAGGTAGTCAACGGCTTGGCCCAGCGCCTCGGCTCGCCAGAGGCCTCGGTCACCTGGAAGGACGCCAGCGGACGCAAGCACGAGGACGCCATCCCCGACGGAGACCACGCCAAGGCCATGAGCGAGGTCTACGAGGGCCTAAAGGCGCGCGGCCTGGCCTCGTCCATCGCCGGCATCGGCCACCGTGTCGTGCATGGCGGCCAGCTCTTCTCCGCCTCGGTGGTGATCGACGAGCAGGTCGAGAAGGGTATAGAATCCTGCTTCGCCCTCGGCCCCCTCCACAACCCGCCGAACCTTCTCGGCATCCGCATCTGCAAGCAGCTCTTCCCCGGCCTGCGTCAGGTCGCGGTGTTCGACACCGCCTTTCACCAGACCATGCCGCGCCAAGCCTACCTCTACGCCGTGCCTTACACGTGGTACGAGCAGCACGCGGTGCGTAAGTACGGGTTCCACGGCACCAGTCACCGCTACGTCAGCGCCCGCGCCGTCGGCATGCTTGGGCTGCGCGCCGACGACAGCGCGGTGGTTGTCGCCCACCTCGGCAACGGCTGCAGTGCAACGGCGGTGAAGAACGGCAAGAGCGTCGACACGACCATGGGTCTGACCCCGCTGGAAGGCCTGGTCATGGGCACGCGCTCTGGCGACATCGACCCGGCGTTGATCGCCTTCATGTGCGAGCGCCTAGGCAAAGACGCAGCGGAAATCACCGACATCCTCAATAAGCAGAGTGGCCTGATCGGCCTCTCCGGCGTCAGCAATGACATGCGCACCCTGCTCGCCGCCTGCGACAAAGGCGACGACCGCGCCAGGCTGGCGGTCGAGGTGTTCTGCTACCGCCTGGCCAAGAGCCTGGCCGCGCTGGCCGTGCCGCTGGGCCGCCTTGACGCCATCGCCTTCACCGGCGGCATCGGCGAGAACAGCGTACCGGTACGCGCAAAGGTGGTCGAGCATCTCAAAATCCTCGGCCTGGTCCTCGACCCGGCGCGCAACGCGGTCAACGGCAAGGACTCCAACGGCCGCATCACCAGCGATGGTTCGACCATCGCGCTGGTCGTGCAGACCAATGAAGAACTGGTCATCGCGCTGGACACCGCTGGACTGGTGACGGTCTAAGTCTCAGGACCGCAGGCTTCAGCCCGCTTCGAGCGATCGCGGGCTGAAGCCCGCGGTCCTGGCAAGCTGTTCCATCTCGGGTACGGCCATACCCAAAGCCAGCGCCCGGCGCAGCGGCTCGCGGAAAATGAATTCCGTCTCCAGGGGCAGGCCGGCACGCAGGTCAAGCAGGGTGCTGGTCAGGTAGTCGCCCATCTCGCCGGTAAGGCGAAACTGCTCGACCGTCCAGGCGTCCTCGTCGATGCGTTCGCTGCGGCCATGCGCAGCCAGATCGGCATTCCCGACCCGGATGGTCTCGCGCATGAGGCGCTCGCAGCGCAGTCGCAGTTGGGGGTCGTCGAGGATGGTCCGCGTCCCACGACCGGGCAGGCCGCCGTCGACGCTGAGGCCGTTAAACGGAATATTCCAGGCCAGTTTGCGCCAGCGCGCCTCCAACAGGCAGGGCGGTTCGAGGACGGCGATGCCAGCCGAGCGCCACAGCGCGGCCAGTTCGCCGCGACAGGCCGGATCATCAAGCAGATGCCCCACCCCGACCCGGCCATGGGCGAGATGCCGGATGGTGCCGTCGGCATCACGGTTGACGCAAATAAAGCACAGCACGCCGTACACCAGTTCCGGCGGACACCAGGCGGCAAGTCGGTCCTCGACCCCGAGGCCGTTGAGCAGCGCCGCGAGGCGCGCCCCCGAGCGCACCGCCGGAGCGCATAGCCGCTCGGCCTCGGGCAGGGCCGACGCCTTGGTGGCCAGCAGGCACCAGTCGACCCCGCCGGCGGCAACGGCCTCCGCATCGTCGGTGGCCAGGAAGGCGCTGGGCGGCAGGGTCACGACACGGTGGTGCCCGGTCGAGGCAACCTGGTCGCTTATCTCCTGGTGCAGCAGCAATCCGCGATTGCGCAGGACCGGCAGGTCGCGACGGGCGAGGAAACGCACCTCGTGACCAGCGAGGATCAGCTGGGCCCCGTAGAACTGGCCGATGGCCCCGGCCCCGACGATGACGATGCGCGGCATGGCCCCGAACCTAGGCCTCCGACGCGGGCCGACCACCGTGTTTGCCAGGACCGGCTCGGCAGCTAGTCTCCGACCCTCCCACGGAGCCACGTATCATGATCAGCGACACCCCCGCCTGGAAGGCCCTCGCCGAACACGCCCGCAGCATCCCCGGCACGCACCTGCGCGAACTGCTCCAGGACGAGGCGCGCTGCGCCGCGCTGCGCTGGGAGGTCGACGGGGTGCTGCTCGACGCCAGCCGCCAGAATGCCACCCGCCAGACCCTCGACCTGCTGGTCGACCTGGCGCGCGAGGCCAGCCTGGGACGCAAGATCAAGGCCATGGCCAATGGCGAGCGGATCAACGGCACCGAGAACCGCGCCGTGTTGCACATGGCCCTGCGCGCCCCGCGTCGCAAGAGCATCCTGGTCGACGGCCACGATGTCGTGCCGGATGTGCACGCTGTGTTGGAACGCATCAAGATCTTCAGCAAGGAGATCCGCGGCGGCAAGCGCAAGGGCGTCACCGGCAAGAAGCTGACCAACGTCGTCTCGATCGGCATCGGTGGCAGCTACCTCGGCCCCGAGTTCGTCTACGAGGCCATGCGCACCGACCCGGGCTGCGCCAAGGCGGCCAAGCGGCGTGCCCTGCACTTCCTCGCCAACGTCGACCCGATCGACGTCACCCGCGCCCTCACCGATCTCGACCCCGAACGCACCCTGGTGATCGTGGTGTCGAAGACCTTCACCACCGCCGAGACCATGCTCAACGCGCGCACGGTGCGCACATGGATCACCGACAGCCTCGGCACCGAGGCGGTGGCCAAGCACATGGTCGCGGTCTCGACCAACCTCGACGCGGTACGTGAGTTCGGCATCGATCCGGCCAACGCCTTCGGCTTCTGGGACTGGGTCGGCGGTCGCTACAGCGTATGCAGCGCGGTCGGCGTGCTGCCGCTGGCCCTGCATTTCGGCTACAAGCCGGTGCAGGAGTTTCTCAACGGCGCCCACGCCATGGACCGGCACTTCCTCGCCGCACCTGCCGAACGCAACCTGCCGACCCTGCTCGGCCTGTTCGGCGTCTGGCAGAGCAGCTTCCTCGGCCGGCCGTCGCGCGCCCTGCTGCCCTACTGCCAGTCGCTGCTCAGGCTCGCCCCGCACATCCAGCAGGTCGACATGGAGAGCAACGGCAAGCGGGTGACCACCGACGGCCAGGTCCTGCCCTTCGAGGCCGGCGAGGTCGACTTCGGCGAGCCTGGCACCAACGGCCAGCACTCGTTCTACCAGCTGATGCACCAGGGCCGGGTCGTGCCCTGCGACTTCATCGGCTTCCGCCGCAGCCAGACACCGATCGCCCTGCCGGGCGAGGCGGTCGACAACCACGACGAGTTGATGTGCAACTTCTTCGCCCAGCCAGACGCCCTGGCCTACGGCAAGACCGAGGCCGAGCTGGTGCGCGAGAACGTCGCCCCCGACCTGGTCCCGCACAAGGTGTTCCCCGGCAACCGCCCGAGCAACGTCATCCTGCTCGAGCAGCTGACCCCCTACGCCACCGGCCAGCTGCTGGCGCTGTACGAGCACCGCACCGCCGTGCAGGGCTTCATCTGGGGCGTGAACAGCTTCGACCAGTGGGGCGTCGAGCTGGGCAAGGTGCTGGCCAAAACGGTGCGCTCGCAGCTGCAGCAGGCGCGCAGCGCCAACGCTGCGGTCGCTGGCTTCAACCCGTCGACAGCGTTCCTGCTGAAGAGCTATCTCGGGGTGGTCTGAGGCTCAGGCGTTGCGCTGGCGGTAGGCCCGCGGCGGGCAGCCAACCAGGCGGGTGAACAGCCGGGTGAAGTAGGCCGGATCGTCGTAGCCGACCGCCAAGGCCACGGCCGTGACCGTGGCATCGTCGCGGACCAACATACGACAGGCCTCCTCGAGGCGCAGCTGGTGGACATAGGCGACGACGCCCAGCCCGGTCCGGCCGGCGAAGCGGCGCGACAGGTAGCCCGGGCTGAGGCCGAAGCGCCGCGCCATCGCCGACAGTGAGATCATCGGTTCGCTGAACCGGCCAGCCAGCCAGGCGGTGACCGCATCGATCGCCGCATCGCTGGGCAATGACGACCGTTCGGCCTCCGGCGATCGCAGGCGGCTGAGCTGGACCAGCGCCTGCACCAGACCGGCGACCAGCAGGGCGCGCCAACCAGGTGCGCGGCCACGCTGCTCGGCGATCATGCCTTCAAGCCCATGCGCCAATTCGCGCCGCTGCGGCTCGCTGGCGTGCAAGTGCAATGGCGCTACGGACGCCGGTCGTGGATGCCGTCGCGCCAGCAGGCCGGCGGCCGGCCCGAGGTCAGCTAGCAGGGCGGGGTGTGCCGCCAGGACCTCTGGCTGGAAGACGCAGTTGTAGACCCGCAGTCGCTCGCCGTCTGGGTAGGCGTGCCAGGCATGCGGATGCAGCAGCAGCACGTCGCCGCCACGCAGAGGGACCTCGCCGTCGGCGTCGGCATGCCGGCCAGTACCACTGGCGACCACCACCAGCTCGTGGAACGGATGATGATGCGGCTGACAGCTGCCCCCCGAGCGCATGACATGCAACGGCAGTCCTTCGGCCGACCAGTCCGGCGACCAGGCCCAGGTCAGCATCGCAGTATCGTCCAAGCAGATAGCATAGGAATCCTAGCATGATGCGTATCCAGATGGCACAATCGTGCAAATAGGAGCATCTGCCCATGTCCGCCAGCCAACGCCGTTACGACCTCGCCGCCTACATCTGGCCGTCCTACCACCACGAGCCGCGCATGGCCGACGTCTGGCCGGAAGGCGACGGAGAGTGGTACACCGTGCGGCGTGGCACCCCACGCTTCCCTGGCCACGACATGCCGAAGCTGCCCCTGCTCGGTTACCAGGACGAGGCTGATCCAGCGGTGATGCGCGAACAGGTCGCGCTCGGTGCTGCCTACGGCGTCAACACCTTCATCGTCGACTGGTACTGGTTCGACGGCGCACCCTGCTTCGAACGGCAATTGAACGACGCGCTGCTGCCAGCCCTGGAAGGCAGCGACAGTTGGTTCTACCTGATGTGGGCCAACCACGAGGCCACCACCCTGTGGAACATGCACACCGACGCCGACGAACCGCGCTGGACCTCGCGGGTCGACCGCAAGGCCTTCGAGCCCATGGCGGAACGGCTGATCGAACGCTACCTCGGCCACGAGCGCTGTTATCGCATCGACGGCCGGCCGGTGCTGAGCATCTACGACCTTGGCAACCTCATCCAGGGCCTGGGCGGACTGGTCGCCACCGCCGCGGCGCTGGACTGGCTGCGTCAGCGTGTCGCGGCACGCGGCCTGCCCGGTCTGCATCTCCAAGTGGTCAACACCACCTGGGTGACGGCCGACGGCCTGCCCTTCGCCGAACTCATCCGCAAGCTGGGCTTCGACAGCGCCACCGACTACCAGATGGTCCACCACGCCCCGGGGAAGGGCGATTACGTCGCCTGGGCTGAGAAGTCCTGGTCACAGTGGGATGCCTGGGCGAAAGCCTATGCCTGCTGGTACCCGCACGTCTCGGTCGGCTGGGACAACACCCATCGCATGCCCGCGCAGCGCGAGATCGTCACCGGCAACACGCCTGAGGCCTTCGCCGCCTGTCTGCATCGCGCCAAGCGCTTCCTTGACGCCCGTCCGCAGCAGGCGCCCCTGGTGACGCTGAACTCCTGGAACGAATGGACCGAAGGCAGCTACCTGCTGCCGGACATGCGCTGGGGGTACGGCTATCTGGAGGCGGTGAAGGCCGTGTTCGGCTAGGCAACCATCACGTCTCGTCAGCGCGCGCCTTCAGTACCGACATGAAGGCCTCCTGCGGCACCTCGACGCTGCCAATCATCTTCATGCGCTTCTTGCCTTCCTTCTGCTTCTCCAGCAGCTTGCGCTTTCTGGAGATGTCGCCGCCGTAGCACTTCGCGGTAACGTTCTTGCCGTAGCTCTTGATCGTCTCGCGGGCGACGACGCGGGTGCCGATGGTGGCCTGCAGGGCGATTTCGAAGAGATGCTTGGGGATCTCTTCCTTGAGGCTTTTGATGATCGCCCGGCCGCGGCGTTCAGCGACGGTGCGGTGGCAGATGAAGGCCAGCGCGTCGCACGGGTTGTTGTGCACCAGGATGTCGACCCGCACCAGGTCAGCGACCTGGTAGCCGCTGAGTTCGTAGTCCATGGTGCCGTAGCCCTGGGTCACGGTCTTAAGCTTGTCGAAGAGGTCGAAAATGACCTCGGCCAGCGGCATGCGGTAGGTCAGACGGCAGCGGTGCTGGCCGATGTAGTCCTGGCGCAGGAAGTCGCCGCGGCGGTCCTGGACCAACTGCATGACCGTGCCGATGCGGTCGGATGGCACGAAAAAGTTGATGTCGACGACCGGCTCCTCGATCGAGTCGTAGCCGTCCTTGGGCAGTTCACCCGGGGTCGTGATGTCGATCGACCGCGCCTGGCCGTCCTCGCTCATGATGGCGCGCAGGTTGACGCGGTAAGTCACGGTCGGTGCCGTCTGCACCATGTCCATGTCGTGCTCGCGCTCGAGCCGCTCCTGGCAGATCTCCATGTGCAGCATGCCAAGGAAGCCGCAGCGGAAACCGTGGCCGAGGGCGCCGCCGCTTTCAGGGACCCAGACGAACGAAGCGTCGTTGAGGCTGAACTTCTCCACCGCCTCGCGCAGCTGGTCGTAGGTGGTCAGGCCAGAGGGATAAAGGCCGCAGTAGACCATCGGCTTCATCTCGCGGAAGCCGGGCAACGGATCGGCCGGCGAGTCAACCAGCGTGATGGTGTCGCCGACCTTGACGTCATGCAGGGTCTTGATCGCGGCGCAGATGAAGCCCACCTCGCCGGCCGCCAGGCCATCGGGGCTGCTGACCATCTTCGGGCGCAGCGAGCCGATGTCGCTGATCTCGTAGGTCCGGTCGCTGCGGATCAGGCGGATGCGCTGGCCCTTGCGTAGGGCTCCGTTCTTGACCCGCACGTAGAGGATGATGCCCCGGTAGTCGTCGTAGATCGCGTCGAAGATCAGTGCCTGGGTCGGGGCCTCACGGTCGCCGACCGGGGCAGGAATCTCGCGGACCACGGCGCGCAGCAATTCGTCGATGCCGATGCCGGCCTTGGCGCTGGCCAGGATCGCCTCGTCGGCGGGGATGGCGAGGGACTCCTCGATCTCGGCCTTCACCGCATCTGGCCGGGCACTGGGCAGGTCGATCTTGTTGATCGTCGGCACCACGGCGAGCTTCAGCGCATCGGCGTGCAGGAAGTTGGCGACGGTCTGCGCCTGCACCCCCTGGGTGGCGTCGACCACCAGCAGACAGCCCTCGCAGGCCTGCAGGCTGCGGGTTACCTCGTAGCTGAAGTCGACATGTCCGGGGGTGTCGATGAGGTTGAGCTGATAGGTCTGGCCGTCGTCATGCTTGTATGACAGGCACACTGCCTTGGCCTTGATCGTAATCCCGCGTTCACGCTCAAGATCCATGCTGTCAAGGACTTCCAGCTCCTTATCGTCCTTCTGACCCATCGCGCCGGTACGTTCGAGCAGGCGCTCGGCCAGTGTCGACTTGCCATGATCAATGTGCGCAATGATGCAGAAATTACGGATGAGGTGCTGGGGATGCGGCATGTCGGTTCGCGGTTCGCGGGTCGCGGGTCGCGGTTCACACCACGCACGCTCCGCCGGAGGGGCGGCAGAATGCAGGCCAAGACGCCCGGAGCAACCGGTGTTGCCCGGCCGAACCGCAACCAGCGAACCGCGAACCGCGAACCCGTTCTTGGCTTCCCCCGGCTGTCGCCGATACTGGGGAACGATGCCTGCTGCCCCCGACCCTCTCCTCGGTACGCTGGTCGGTTCGATCCGCATCCAGGCCAAGCTTGGCGCCGGGGCCATGGGCGTGGTCTACCGGGGCCGGCACGAGGTGTTGGCCAAGGACGTGGCGGTCAAGGTGCTGGGACAGGTGCGCGGCGACCAGGGCCACGCCCGGCAGCGCTTCCTGCGCGAGGGGCAGGCCGCCGCCAAGGTGGCGCACGCCAACGTCGTCCAGGTGTTCGAGGCAGGGATGCATCAGGGCCAGCCCTACCTGGTCATGGAACTGGTCGTCGGCCACAGCCTGGGCAGCCTGCTGGACGAGGTGTCGCGCAAGGCCGGCCGGCCCACTGGACTCCCCCCCGAGGCGGTGACCCGGTTGGGCGCCGGCATCGCCCTCGGCCTGCAGGCCATCCACGCCGCCGGCGTCGTGCACCGCGACATCAAACCCGACAACGTCATGGTCGCCTCCGACCGCACGCCCAAGGTCGCCGATCTGGGACTGGCCAAGGAGGTCACTGCTCCGGACGAACTGCGTCTGACCGGCACCGGCATGGTCGTCGGTACGCCGTTGTACTGCTCCCCGGAGGCGATCCGCAATCCGGGGGAGATCGCCGCCTCAGCCGACGTCTACAGCCTGGGCGCAACCCTCTACCACATGGTCGCCGGCAAGCCGCCGTTCGACGGCGAGACCGCCTACGCGGTAATGCGGGCCCATCTCGAAGACCGCCCGCGCAACCTGCGTGAGCTGATTCCCGGCACACCGGCCCGGCTGGCCGACCTGATCGACCTGTGCCTGGAGAAGGACGCCGCCCGCCGACCTACCGCCCTGCAAATCGCCGAGGCCCTGTCGGGCGGCACAGCGCTGAAGGCGCGACAGCGCGTTGGCCTGGTCCCCCTGGTGGCGATCGGCTGCCTGGCAGTAGCCGGCGGTGGTGGTGCGGCTTGGTGGATCACCCATCCGACGCGGGTGATCGAACAGACAGTCCAGACCACCGGTTCGCTGGTCATCCAGTGCCTGCACCCGCGCCTGCGCGTGCGCATCGACGGCGGCGAGTGGCAGAAGCCACGACCCGATGGCCTGACCGTCGCGCCTGGAAAACATGCCGTCGAGGTCGAGGCCGATCAGCCCGGCCCCCTCTTGCGCTGGGCCGGCGAGGTGACGGTTGAAGGCTCCAGCCAGGTTCGTCTGCCGGTCGAACTCGCCGACATCCCGGTGCCCGAAACGCGCCTGCCCATGCCCGGCGCCGGCATGCTCTACCTGGCCGGCGAAGCCGTCGGCACCGAGCCGTCGGCCAGCGTGACCCACGCCGGTACCTGGCCGATGGCACGTTGGGAAGGCGTGCTGTGGCGCACCCGTACCTGGCGCATCGAGGCCAACGGCACCATGACCATGCTTGGCGAGGGCAGCTTCCCGCAGCCCGACGGCGAGGCGCGTTGGCGCGTGTCCGACGACCAGGGTCAGCCGATCGAGCCGCATCACGTGCTGTGCTGGTGGGAGGCCGAACGCATGCGCAAGGAGGCCGGGCTGACCGAGCCGGCTGGCTGGACCGAACAGGGTCTGCGCCCCTCGCAGCCGGCGTTGCGGCTGCGCGCCGATCTGGTCGAAGCGGTACTCGAACGTCTACGACCAGCCGCCGAGCTGCCCGAGCGCTCCGTCGCCACCGGCTTCGCCGCGCGCCTGCGCCAGCCGGTCTGGTATCGCGACGCCCGTGGCCAGCCGGCCCTGGTCGGAGGATCCAGCGGGGCCTATGCCGGAACCGTGGTCCTGGTGCCAGCCGCTCAGACCAGCAGCAACAAGTAGCGGCGGGTGCCCTACTTCGCCTCGACCAGTCGAAGGGTACCCTTGCGCGACGGCGAGATGTGCGGACAGCCGAACTGGACAGTGCTCCAATTCATCGCCAGCAGATCGCGCTTGCCATCGGCCACAGCCGGGGCTGGCCACTCGTAGCGCATCAGGTTGATGCGCAGTTCCATCGGCCCGTAGGTCTTGAGGCCAAGCCGCCGCAAGGCCGCCTTGGCCGGGATGGCGAGGTCGGCAATCCAGCCGGATCCATCGGGCAGGACGACCGCGGAGGTACGCAGGCCGTCCAGGTTCCAACCGATGTCCGTCCACAGGTCGCGCGACATCACCTCTCCGACCAGCAGGCCGCTGGGCTGGCTGCGCATCGGAGCGGTGAGCAGGATGAGTTGATCGAACAGGTCGCCGCGCGGGTTGACCTGCAACTCGACGGTGCACAGGCCATCGCCGACCACATCAAGGAAGACCTCGGCTACATCACCGCGGTAGAGCTGCGCATCGCGCCCGGAGACCGGGGTGTAGATCTCACCATCGGTGCAGCGGAAGCGGATGTAGAGGAACTGCGCATCCCAGCCCAGGCGTACCTCGGTAGGAACCGGATCCGGCGCCACGCCGTCCTTGGCATCTTTGCGGCTGACGCCAAGCGCCGGGATGACGGCAGCGGCAGCCCAGGCGGGATCATCGGACGCCGCGGTCATCGCCGGCGCCACGGCTAGACGAGGCACGTCGAGCACCGGCGTCGGCTCGTCGGCCAGGGCGGCTGCGGCATGGATGGCGAGGCAGAGAAGCAGTACGAGTCGGGGCATAGGATTTAGCCAAAGATGGAGAGTTGCTGGCCCTTGGTGCGCACGAAGTCGACCGCCCTGGCGTACGCGGTGTGGACCTTGGTCCAGCGCCGCTCGTAGAGGACCTCGGCGAGGTCCCACAGGTTGGCGCAATCCGCCTTGCAGTAGGTGGTGATCTTGCGGTAGGCGTCGGCGTCGCCGTGCTTCCAGGCGCCCCACAGGGTGATTGCCTCGCTACCGCGCATGCCGGCGATGTCGCTGCCGCGCGCGATGCCGACCTGCTTCTCGATATCCTTCAGTCCGCCGCTGATGCCCAGGGCGCGCGACAGGATCAGCAGGTCGAGGTGCGGCTGATCGATGCGCAGACCGGCCTCCTTGAAGTGGCGCTCGATAAACGGCAGGTCGAAGTTCTCGCCGTTGAAGGTGACGATGAGGTCGTAGTCCTTGAGCGCCGCCGGGAAGCGCTCGAGCGGTTCATCGCCGGGCATCGGTCGGCCGGCAACGAAGACGCGCTGCTGCGTCCGGTCGACCAGGCCGATGACGGTGATCTGGTCGTAACCGGGGGTCAGGCCGGTGGTCTCGATGTCGACCAGGGCGATGCGTTCCGGTGCGCAGTAGCCACGCCACAGCCGCCAGGCCTCATGGGCGTTAAAGCCGGTACGGAACCAGGCCCGGTCACGAGCAGCCAGCGCCCTCTGCGCCTCGACGATGGCCTCGGCGACCTTGCCGGCGCGCGAACCACCGACGCCTTCGACGACCTCCTCGGGATGGGCCCTGGCCAGGTCCCAGTCGAGGATCCCGCGGGCCCACAAGCCCCGTTCGAGTTCCTCGGTCATGCCTTTGGCGAAGGAGAAGCTGGCGGTGAGCATCGGCCGCGATGCTGAACGGCGTGCCGGGAAAGGGAAGCACCTCCCGGGGCACCGCCCGTTCACGGTTGCCACGCCGTCCGACGGCATGTATCCTGCTAAGCATGTTCGACTTGGTCTTCGTCACGGGGTCACGGGCCGGCGAGGTGATCGTGGTCAAGAGCTCGCTGATGGCTGGGCGCAGCCCCGAATGCTCGCTAGAGGTCCCCGACCCCAACGCCAGCCGGCAGCACGCCCGCGTCGTCTTCGACGGCACCGGCCTGACCCTGGTCGACAACCGCAGCGCCAACGGCACCTTCCTCAACGAGAAGCGCCTGACCGAGCCGGTGCGGCTGAAGCACGACGACGTCTTCCGGCTCGGTGAGACGCGCATCCGCATCCAGTCCCGCCGCGCCGCCACCGAGCCGGGCAGCGAGTCGGTGTTCGGCTTCCACGATTCCGAGGCCGACCTCAGCCAGTCGATCGTCATGCCGATGGCGAATCTGGCTGAACAGAGCCGTTCACCCGACGTCGCCGACCGGCGCTTCGCCGGCCTGCTCAAGGCGATGAACCTAAGCAAGGACATCAACCAGCGCGACCGCGTGCTGGAAGGCATCCTCGACGTGATGTTCGAGCTCTACCCGCAGGCCGAGCGCGGCTTTCTCATGCTCGGCAAGACGGTCGAGGAATTGCAGCCGCAGGCGGTCAAGGTGCGCAACGCCTCCACCACCCAGGAGGCACCGAAGGTCTCGACCTCGATCTGCCGCAAGGCCCTGGTGGAGAAGTCGGCCTTCCTGTTCAACGATTCCAATCCTGGCGACTTCGACCAGGGCATGTCGATCGTCTCCCTGAAGATCCGCAGCGCCATGACCGTGCCGCTGCTCGTCGACGACGAGATCCTTGGCCTACTGCAGGTCGACACCACCGACCGGGTGCGAGCCTTCACTTCCAAGGACCTCGAACTCGCCGCCGCAGTCAGCCAAGTCGCCTCGATCGCGCTGCGCAACGCCCAGCAACTGCGCCAGATCGAGACCGACACCCGCACTAAGGACAATCTCTGCCGCTTCCTGCCCGGACCGGTCGCACAGCAGGTGCTCGACGGCAAGCTTGACCTGGCACTGGGCGGGAAGACCTACGCCGGCACGGTGCTGTTCAGCGATGTCGTCGGCTTCACCCGCATGTCCGAATCGATGGCACCAGAACGCGTCGTCGAGTTGATGAACAAGTACTTCGAACGCATGGTCCCGTGCATCCGCAACGAGGGCGGTTCGATCGACAAGTTCATCGGCGACGCGATCATGGCCTTCTGGGGCGTGCCCATCGCCCAGGAGAACAGCGCCAGCCAAGGTGTCGCCGCGGCCTTGGGCATGCAGATCGCGCTGCTTGGATTCAACAGCCTCGAACAGTCAGGCGGCCGGCAGATGCTCGGCCACGGCCTCGGGCTCAACACCGGCCCGGTCGTCGCCGGCAATATCGGCAGTACCGATACCATCTCGTACACGCTGCTGGGCGACACCGTCAATACCGCCAGCCGCATCGAGCACCACGCCCTCAAGGAGCAGGTCCTGGTCAGCCAATCGACCTGGGAGGCGCTCGCTGGCGGCGGGTTTGGCATCAAGATGCCGCCGGTCCATGTGCGCAACAAGACCGAGGCCCTGTCGCTCTACGCCCTGCGCGGCCTGAACCGTGATGCCGGCGAAGTCATGCTGTTCCTGCCGGTCGACAGCGGCGGCGTACGCTGCTGGCTGATCCGCCGGCTCACTGACCAGACCTTCATCCTGCTGCACCCCGCCAGTCACGACCCAGCGGCCCACCTCATGGCCTCGGCGGCGGTGGAGTGGCCGGGGTGCGGACTCGGCACGCCGACCATGCTCGCCACCCTGCCGGCGCAGAATGCCGATGGCGCCCTCAACCGCAGTCAAATCCGCCTGGAGGACGTGACCCTCGGCGGCCTGCTCGCGGCCCAGCCGGTGCCGTGTCCACTGGGCTGGGACTCGCTGGTACGCTGATGTCCTCCCTGCCCAACGATATTGACGCCTGGCGTGCCGAACTCGCCTCAGCGTATGCCGCCGCCCGCTCCACGCTGTCGGCCGGTGACGACACCGACGACGAAGAATTGTGGCACCATATGGAAGACCGGGCTGTCTACCTGGCGCGATCGGCGCGCGGGCTGCCCGAACTGGCCGTCGCACCCGAGGACCTCGATCGCACCGTCGACGCGATCACCGACCTCACTGAGCGCCTGCGCCGCTACGGCGGCGGCAACCCCGAAGACCACCACATCTCTGAACAGCAGTTCTTCCTCCTCTATTACGTCGCGGCCCAGGTTCATGGTGGGGCGCTCAGCGAGGCCATGGCCGGGGCCGTGGTGCGCGACTGCTGGGGTGAGGCCGCCGATGATGACGACGAGCCCAGCGACGATGACGAGGAGGGATATGATGATGATGAGGAGGATGAGGAAGAGGAAGAGGAGGAAGAGGAGCCCTGGCCGATCACCCGTCCGCCGCCCGCCAGTCCCGGCGAATGGCTGGCCGAGGTGCGTTCGGCTTGGCGGGACGCCGGCCGACCGCCCCCGCTGCGCAGCGCCGAGGGCCGTCCGGTCATGGCCACCGGCCACGACCTGCGTGAATCCGGCGTCATCCTCGCCCTGCAGAAGCGCGGCTGCACGCCGCCCGCAGAGGGTGTCTACGGCCTGATCGGCGTGATCAGCGAGATGGAGGCCGACATCGCCCAACTCGGCCCCGAACTCGCCGAGTTGAAGCGGAAACCGCCGATGGCCTTCGTGCTCTACTACGTGTGGACCCACATCCTCATCGGCCACGCCGACGAGGAGACCGCCTTGACCGTGGTACGCGAGGCAGCCGGCCATCTCGATGACTTCGCCGCCGGCGGTCCCGCTCCGCGCCAGGGAAGCTCGCGGTACCGACGGTCGAATTGACCTGCCTCGCGCCCAGGAGTGCCGGCGCCGCCGCCGGCTGCCTTGGTGGCAATGATAGTTCTGCTAACACCCTGCCGGCGAGGGCGCCGGCGCTCCTGTAATGAACCACCTCTACCTCCACGTCCCCTACTGCGTCGCCAAATGTCCGTACTGCGATTTCAACTCGATCGCCGGGCGTAACGATGAGCACGCGGCCTACGTCGATGCCCTGATCGCAGAGGTGCGCCGGCTGCCGACCGGACCGTACGACACGGTGTTCATCGGCGGAGGGACGCCGACGCTGCTGGTGCCTGAACTGCTCGAACGCCTGCTGATCGGCCTACGCAGTCATATCCGCCTGGCCGAGGACTACGAGTGGACCTGCGAGGCCAATCCCGGCTCGTCAGACGCACAGCGTTTCGCGGTGCTGGCAGAGCACGGCGTCAATCGCCTCAGTCTCGGGGTGCAGAGCACCCACGCACATCATCTGCGCTTCCTCGGGCGGGTGCATGACGCCGCCGATGCCGACCGCGCCATCGCCGCCGCCTGCGCTGCCGTACCGCGCGTCTCCGCCGACCTCATGTTCGGCCTGCCAGAGCAGAGCGAACGCGAGGTCGAAGCCGACCTGGAACTGTACCGTCGGCACGGACTCGGCCACGCCTCGGTCTACCATCTCGCCTTCGAGCCGGGCACCGAGTTCCACGCCCGACGGTCGCGTGGCGAGCTCGCCGACATCGACGGCGATGCCAGCCGACGGCTCATCGATCTGGTCGGCGAGCGCCTGGCTGACCTCGGCCTGCCTGCCTACGAGACCTCGAACTTTGCCCGGCCCGGCCAGGAATGCCGCCACAACCTCGCCTACTGGCGACTCGCCGATTATCGCGCCGCCGGCGCCGGGGCGGTCAGCACGATCGCCGGCGATCGGGTGACGCGCGAAAAGCACCCCGCAGCGTATGTCGCTGCCATCAGTCGCGGCGACGATGCGGTGTGGCGACGCGAACGCCTCACCCCGGCGGAACGCCTGCGTGAGGCCTGGATGCTTGGCCTACGCTTGGCCGACGGTGTCAACTTGGCTGGTCTGGCGGCACTCGGCGACGACCCCGCCCGCTGGCTGCCGTTGGCCCGACCGCTCGCCGATCTCGGGCTGATCGTACTCACACCTGACCATCTACGTCTGGCGATCGCAGCCCGGCATGCCCAGGATGAGGTGACAGTCCGGTTGATGCCGTGATCGTCAGCAGGAAGAAAGATGCAGGGCCCGGCCACGGCCATAGCATCCCGACCACCGGACCAGCCATGACCACCCCGACCCCCTTCTCCATCGCCGCGGCCTCCATCGAAGGAGTCAGCGTCCTGCGTCCGATTGGCGTCCTCGACCAACCAGCCGGCATTGATCTGCGCAATGCCATCGAGGCGGCGCTGGTCGGCCGGCAGCCAGCACTCGTCATCGACCTGTCCAGCCTGCGCTACGTCGCCAGCGCCGGCATCGCCGTCCTCGTGCAGACGCACAAGCGCCTGCGTCCCTGCGGTGGGGGCCTGCACCTGGCTCAGCCGTCCGACGCCGTCTCCGAGGTCCTGACAGTGCTCAACCTCGGCGCCATCATCCCCCTGCACGCAACTGTCGGCGACGCGGTGCGGGCCACGCGAGCGTCGTCCGCCGGGGCCGCCCCATTGCCCGCCTGACCGACGTCCCTACCTTCCCACCGTGCCTTCCGTCAACTGGTCGATGACCGCAATCGGCTACCCACCCCATGCCAAGGCTGGGGTGCGCGTTGTCTCCGTTTCGCACATGTCCACCTTCGCCGCCCTGCGCTTCTGCGAGGACATCGGCATCCGCACCGGCTGGATCCTGGCCGAGGGATCGCAGACCCAACTCGACCAAGTCGAAGCTGGCACCCAGACCTGGGTGGCCCTGGGCAAGCTCTTCGCCGATGCCCGCATCGTCGCCACTGAGGGCCTGGCCAGCGGCCGCCTGGTCTTTGCAGCCGCCACCCCGGCCGCCGGCCGCCCCCTGGCTGACCGGCCGCTCACCGCCTGGGCCGAACAGCACCATCAGCCCTGGCTGGAGGTGGTCGACAACGAGACCTGCCTGTGGGGTGGGCTGGCCGACCCGCAGCTGTCGCGCCTGCTCGCCTGGTACGTCTGCCAACGCCCGCTCGAAGTAGACTGGAAGGGCGTGCGGGTCGAATCGCGCTGCTTCGCCCGCCTCCGTCAGGGCCTGTTTGAGCACGGCTGGACCCGCAACCTCGCCCTGGTTCGCCCCGACCGGCGCAGCGTCGACCTGTGGGGTGGAGTGCACCGCACCTGTCTGCTAGAGCACACCGGCCTGCCCCTGCCCGGCCAGGCCAACGCCGGCGTGCGTGTGCGTTTCGACCTCGGCGAGATGTCTGCCTCCGAACTGACCGAGCGCTGCCCGATTGCCGACGACACTGGCAAGCTCTCGCCCGGCCGGCTCAGCGGCCTGTGGAACGCCTGAGGACGCGGCCAGGTGCGCCGTGTCGTCATTGCCCTCGGGCTGCTGCTGGCATCAATCGGCCTGCTGCTGTGCTGGCCACTCAGCCGGGCACTGCTGACCCACGAGCGCGGGCACGCCCGGGTGCTTGAGGTCTACCGTACGCCGTTGCCGGATGGCCTGATCCGCCTGCATGTGGTGTGGGAGGCCGAGGTGACTCCGGGCCGCTGGATCCTGGGCGATGCCCAGCGTAACCAGTTCTTCCGCCCGATGGACGATCCGGTCCTGCCCCCCGACGAGGCCGAGACGGTCGCCGAGCGCGTCCTGCCCGACCGGCGTGGCAATCAGAACCTGGTCAAAGCCTTCTGGCGGGCGAACGATCCCGACTCGACTGCGTTCATCATCGACGTGAGCGAAACCCATCCCTGGCTGCGCTACATCTTCGGCCTTGCTGCCTGCGGCATCGGCCTGATCACCGCCCGCCTGGCCTGGGGTTCATCACGCCGAAGGACAGCATGAACATCAATCGGATCACTGCGGCCGTCGTCCTGCTTGTCCTGTGCGCAGCTGCGCATGGTGCCGACCTCCTGCCCACCGCCCCCGCCACGGTCGTCGAGTTGCATGGCTCGTTCCGTGGTGATCGCTTCTGGATGCGCCTGAACCTGCCCGAGAAACGCTTCGGCGGCAACCGCATGCTTGAGCTGGTCTACACCCCACCGAAACCGGCGGCCATCGCCGACGCGCATCTCGTCGACTGCCCGTTCCTGTTGCTGGATGACAACCTGCGTCTGGTGGCCTGGAACGGCCGCGACTCGATGCAGCGCATCGTGCCAAGCCCGACCGGCTATCACGTCACCCGCGAACTCGAACGCCCGATCGAAGACGGCAAGGACGTCACCCCGGACGCAGACGAACGCGACGTCACCATGTCGCGCGGCTGGGACGAACGCGTGACGCCGGTGCTGCTGGTCCTGGCCTGGCACGCCGGCACATCCGGCGAACTGCCTATAGCCGACTTCTTCGGCGCGCCTGGGGCCGTCTCCTCGGTCAGCTGGCAGGATGACCAGGTACTCATCGCCGGACGGCCGCACCACGTGGTCGCCGATGCGACGGGACGTCTCGCGCGCCTCGACGACGCCTCCGGAACCGCCGTGCTGACCGTCACCGCCTGGAAAGAGCAATGATGAAAAGAGCTTTGACTGCTCAGGGGCTCCGCCCCCGACCCAGCGCTGCGCGACGGGGCCCCGCGCCTGAGTCGTTACCGTTCTCCGTCCTCCTGGTCCTGGCCACGCTCGTCCTCGGCGGCTGCGCGGACAACCGCGAACCACTCGAAAGCCAACTCAAAACCATCCGTTCGTATGGCTGGCCGGCCACCGTGGTCGATCCGGATCCAGACTGGAATCCCGGCAAACACATTCTCATCGCCCGCACCATTGGCGGTTTCTGCACGCTCGAGGAAGGTGGCCAGGGCGTCCGCAACTTCGCCGCCGATGACCGCCGCGAGAGTCACCACCCACGCTGGCTCAACCGCGAGCAGTTCGTCTTCGGGCCCGGCTGGAACGCCCGCCGTGCTGTCGACGGCTCGATCAGCACGCCCAGTGAAGGCATCACCGTGGTCACCATGGCCGATGATCGGCCGACCTCCAAGGTCCTGCTGTGCGATCGCGGCACCCGGCCGCAGCCGGCTGGCGGGGCGCTGGTCGTCGCGCAGCAGGCAAACCGCATCCTCTTTATCGACAACCACGGTTCGATCAGCGAATTCGGCGAAGGTTTCGAGGCCGTGCCGCAAGCCGACGGACCTGGGCTGTGCTGGCGCGACACCCCGGTCTTCGAACCGGACTGGTGGACCGGCCGCACCGGTCCCGGCAGCATGTATGTGCGCTGGCAGGCCAGCAAGGTCGACAAGCTGCCCGGCGGCATGCAGGCTGCCTGGACACGTCGGGGCACCGTGCTGGCCACGGTCCTTGATGCGCCAGCCGCTGCCGGCCAGGCGTGGTGGGGCGGCGGGACGCACATCATCCATCTCGCCACCCCCGGTGGACTGCCCCAGCTGGTGCGCGCTGGCGCCCATGATCCGGCACCGCATCCCATCGCCGACCTGCTGGCCTGGACCGGCGAGGACGGCGGCGTGTGGATGGGCACGATCCGTGCCGATGGCTGGTCGGAACGCATAGCTGATGCCGGTTCGCGACCGCGCTGGAGCCACGACGGACTGCGCCTGTGCTGGATCCAGCCACCCACCGCCGGTTCGCAGCTGCCCGCGATCCGCGTCATGGTGCTGGCGGTGCGCTGATGCGACTGCTTCCGGCGCTCGTGGCGTTCCTCGTTGCGGGCACCCTCGGTGCAGCCACGGCCGACGACGTCATCGCCGCCGCTGATGCCTCGCTCAGCGAGGTGCAGCGTGACGAACCCGGTTCGACGGCCCGCGCCGAAGCCATCGCCGCCGCCCTGGAGGGCATCGGTGAACTTCCGCCAGCCGAACGTCTGACCGTCCGCCTGGCCCTGGCCGAGGCCTGGCTGGACGGCCACCAGCCCGCGCGCTGCGCCGAGATCGCCGCCGCCGTGATGAAGGATCCGGCGATCACGCCAGCGCTACGCGAACGTGCCTCCCTGGCCCGCACCGCCGCCGCTCGGGCCCTGCTGCGTGACGGATCCAGCCAGGCCGCAGCCGCCGAACTCGACGCCCTGGCCGCCGCTGGCGACGCCGGTCCGCGGGCCGCTGCCCACGAACGCATCGTGCGGGCGGAAATCGGCATGGCTCTGAATGCTGAACGCAAGCCGGCCGACATCCCCGCCGCCCTCACCGCCCTCGACCAGGCGCTGGTGCTGATGCATGACCTGCCGGCAGAGGAACGCGTGCCGGTCTACCTTCTGCGCCTCACCGCCATGGAGCGCGGCGGGGCCAAGCCGCCGGAAGTCCTGGCGTGGATCCAGGCACGCATCGCTGATCCAGCCGCGGCCGAGGTTGCGTCCACCGCCGCCACCGCCGGCGACCGCATGGTCGGCCAGCCCGCCCCGGCGCTGAAGGCCGAGCGTCTGGACAAGCCCGGCGAGATGTTCGACCTGACGACGCTACGCGGCCAGCCGGTGCTGATCGACTTCTTCGCCTCGTGGTGTGCCCCGTGTGCGGCGGTATCGCCAGCGGTGGCCCAATTCGCCGCCCGGCATCCCGACCTGCACATCATCGGCGTCAGTCTCGACAACCCGCAGACCCTGGCCGACCTGCCCGCCTTCCTCGCCAAGCATGCCATTACCTGGCCGGTGGTCGGTGAGAAACTCGGCTGGGACGGCGAACTCGACGACGCCTGGCGGGTCGACGGCATCCCCAGCCTCATCCTGGTCGCCGCCGACGGCACCGTGGCCGCCACCGACCTGATTGGCGACACCATCGAGAATACCCAGGATCGCCTGGAGCAGGCCCTGAACGCCTTGCCCAAGCCAGCCAAGGGCGCTGGTGGGGATGCGCCGTTTCCGTAGGGCATTGCCCCCGTTCGCGGTTCGCGGTTGGACCATCGATTACGGACCATATTGGGTTGGAACAGCTGGTATGGGTGAATCCGTCGCCACTACCGGTCAGCCTTGGGTGACCACGGCCTGCTGGTAGAAGCGGCTTCAGCTGCCGGAGAGCACGTTCACTGCTTGGG
>JBBREK010000044.1:0-21758 GCA_038203025.1 Planctomycetota bacterium | reverse complement strand
AGTGGCGACGCGCAGCGGCGAACTGCACGGCACTGGCGGAGGCATAGACGGGCTCGGCCGACTACTGCTAGTGGTCGCCGCCGGCGGCGTCGCCGAGATCGACGCGGGGCACATCACCGCGTGGTGACTTTGCTAGCCGGGTCCCTGCCTGACCGTCTGAATGGCCTGCACCAACTCGGCGATACGGTAGGGCTTCTGCACGAAGGCGACGTGTGGTTCGCCGGGCAGTTCGGTGCGGGTGCGGTCGCGGGTGTAACCGCTGCAGAAGACCACCGGCAGGTCGGGGCGTAGTTCGCGCATGCCGCGGAAGCAGGCCAGGCCATCCATGCGCGGCATGATCGAATCGACTACGGCGAGCGAGAAACCGTCGGGATTCTCGCTCAGACGTCGGACGCCCTCCTCGCCGTCGCGGGCATGCACCACCTGCCAGCCGAGCGACGCGAGCAGCTCGCCAGTGGCCTGGCGAACCAGTTCCTCGTCGTCGACCAGGAGGACGCGGCCGGTGCCCTTCGGCATCGGACTCTGGCGGACGCCGGATCCCACCTGGGTGGCGAGCAACGGCAGTCGGACCAACATGGTCGTGCCTTGTCCCGGGGCGGTGCGCACGCGGATCGCCCCACTGTGCTCCTGGACGGTGCCGTAGGCGGCGGCGAGGCCAAGGCCAGTGCCGGCCCCTAGCGCCTTGGTGCTGAAGAATGGCTCGAAGATGCGCGCGGCAGTTTCAGCCTCCATGCCGACGCCGGTGTCGGTTATAGCGAGCTGGACGTAGCGCCCGGGTGGTAGACTCCAGCCAGCCTCATCGGCATCGACGGCTGCGGTGTTCGCGGTGATGGTCAGGGTGCCACCGCGGGGCATGGCGTCGCAGGCATTGAGGCACAGGTTCAGGACCATGGCCTGGAGCAGTCCGGGATCACCGGCGACCACAGACGGGCCGGCGCCGAGATCACGTCGCATCGAGATGTTGCGGTCGATCGAGCGTTCGAGGATGGCGAGGGCCTCCTCTATCGGCGTGCGCAGGTCGAGCTGGCGTCGCTGCACCGGAGCCTTGCGCGAGAAGGACAGCAGCTTCTTGGTCAGCTCGGCGGCCCGTTCAGCGGATTGCATGATGGTGCGCAGCAGGCGGTGGTGGGGCGAGTCAAGGCCGAGGCGGGCATCGAGCAGTTCGCTCGCGCCCATGATGCCGGCGAGCATGTTGTTGAAATCATGGGCAATGCCGCCCGCCAGTCTGCCGAGCGCATCCATCTTCTCGTTGTGGTGCAGCCGCTGCTCGGCCCGGTCGAGGTCGGCAGCGATGTGCTGACGGGCCAACTCGGCCTCGGCCCGGTGCGAGAAGATCAGCAGCAGGTCGCGCAGACTCTCTACGTCTTCGCGCAAAGGTCCGTCGAACAGCATTATCAGCGCGCCGCAGGGCCGATCGTCATCGGCGAATAGCGGTACGGCGACGCAGGCCGCGCTCGACTGCAAACCGGCCGGCAGTTGCCAGCGTGGGAAGGCGGTGGGAAGTCCGTCGGGGATGATCACCGCTGAACCGGTGTGCAGGGCCTCGCACGGCGAGCCGGCGATCGGCCAGGCGAGGTCTGCTGGAACGCTGCCTGCCATCCAGGTGTTCAGGCAGTGGCAGGTTGGGCCATCGAAGCGGACGATCATGCCGGCCAGGGCGCCGACCTGCACGGCCAGGCTGCGGGCGATGACCGGTAAACTATCGGCCCCGTGCGCGCGCCCTACGGTGGCGGCCACTGCCATGACCCGTTCGCGGTACAGGACGACATGGCCGATGTCGCGCATCGTGCCGCGCAGTCGCAGCGGCGCGCCCTGCTGGTCGCGGGCGTCACAGGTCGAACACAGCTGCACATGCGTCAGGGTGCCGTCGGGACGCTGCAAGCGGATGCGCAGGGAGGCCTGCAGGCGGCATTCCTCGGCGCCGGCCGTCAGCTGGGAGCGGCAGCGTGCCTGGTCCTCGCTGGGCACATGGGCCAGCAGAGCCTCGACGGTCCCGGGGAACGATCCGACCGGCAGGCCGAGCAGGGCTTCGAGGCCATGCATGGCGGTGAATCGTCCCGTCCGCAGATCCAGTTCCCAGACCACCAAGCCGGCGACTTGGCCGAGCACATCCCACCAGTCGCCTGGGGTGGTCGAGGAAACTGAAGAAGCAGGACCGGTTGGAGGCGGAGGCACACCCTATTATAACCCACGTTGGAGTCCCGCACCAGCGACAACCGGCAGACTTGGCGCGAGTGCGGAGAGGGATGGGATGAAACGATGCAACCTCAGCTATTTGCTAGGGTTGCATTGCCTTGGGTACCCCGACAGGGGTCGAACTGGCGATCTCGACCCACAGGCAGACATCGGACGCTGTGCGTCCATCCCCCGAGCACATCCCGCGTCCAACTGCGCTGAAGCGCAGTTCCGGCCCGCAGGCATAGATAGGCTCGGCATGGACCGGCAGCGCCACCGGCTCGGCCCCAGGAACACGTATGCGCAGCGCGGCATCGTGATGACTGCGGATGGCGACCCGCAGCACGCGCCCGTCCTTCCACGACAGATCCAGTTCGCAGCCGCCGCGCAGACGTAGGCCGCTGACCGAACCGCCGGCTGCCCAGGCACGCGGCAGGGCCGGCAGTAGCACGATCTCGCCGTCCTGGCTTTGCTCCGCCCTGTGGCCTGATTTTGCTCCGGCCTTTACAGGGGCAGGCAGGCGTCTGGCAAAACGACTAAACCCTAGCTTTCACTAGGGTTTAGCGTCTTGGGGACCACGACGGGGGTCGAACCCGCGACCTCAAGAGCCACAATCTTGCGCTCTAACCAACTGAGCTACGAGGTCCGTGCAAGGGCGGGAACACTAGAGGCTTCCCCACGGGGGTCAACTGGGTGGTGGCTGTGCCGAATCGATGCTCCGCAGACCGAGATGGCTGCTGAATTCGCTGTCCGCCTGGTCGGGGTCGTCGGCGTTGTAACGGATCAAGTTGCGCAGGTGCTCGTAGCTTTCCAACTCGACCAGTTCGAGGAAATGCAGGGCGAAGCCCTGGCTGCGCGAGCGCACCACCAGGGCGTGGGCGCGCACCTGGACCGCCCCGCCCCGGCCGTCGAGGTACAGGACCGCGCTGCATGGGGTCGACTCTGGTGGAGCCTCTCCCTCAGCGATGTAGCAGCCATTGAGGCTGACGTCGCGGGTGGTGCCGGCCTGGGTGCGGCCATCGGCGAAGATGCAGTCGATGGCAACAGCTGAACGGATGCGGGTGAATTCGCGCTGGTTCATGCCGGAGGCTAACCGGGTTTCGGCGTCTGTGCAGCAGGCAACTGCCGTTCCCCCGCCGGCCAGGGCCATACGCTGGGGCATGCTCACCCTGACCCGGCGCTTCGCCTTCAGCGCTTCGCATCGCCTGGTTTCATCTCGGTTGGACACGACCGGCAACGCCGACACCTATGGCGCCTGCCAACGCCTCCATGGCCACAACTACCGCCTGGAGGTCAGCGTCACCGGCGAACCGGCCCCGGCGACCGGGTTCTTCTGCAACGTGCTGGAACTGGAGCGCGTGGTGCGCGAGTTGGCGGTAGCGCCCTGCGACCACCAGACGCTCAATGATCTGCCCATATTTGCTGGTCTGGTCCCGACCATGGAGACGGTCGCCCAGGTGTTCTGGCGTCTGCTGCAGCCGGGATTGGCTGCGCGCGGCATGCAGCTGGCCAGCCTGCGCTTCGCCGAGACCGACGAGCACTGGGTGCAGATCGACAGGGACTAGATGTCCTTCTGGAGGGTGAACAGCCGGTCGAGCTTGGTGATCTCAAGGATGCGCAGGTTCTTCTCGTGAAGCCCGGTCAAGACCAGTTCGGACGAGCGCTTCGCCAGGGTGATGTGGATGGTCACCAGATTGGCCAGCGACGGGCTGTGCAGCATGCTGACCAGTCCCAGATCGATGATCAGCCGGTTCTCCCCCTCAAGCAGCGACTCAAGCACGATGGGGACGAACTCGCTGCGCGAGAACATCGGCTCGGTGGTGATGCGAATGCGGCAGACGCCGTCAGGGAGGTGGGCGACGATCATTCATCTGCACCATATGCTGGTGGGCAGCCCACCGCAATGGTGCGGGATGTAGTCGCCCCGGACGGAGACCTGCTGGGGCGGTGCCGGGTGGAGCGCATCGCCCGGGGCGGACCCGGTGGGCAGCATGCCAACAAGACAGCCAGCGGAGTGCGTCTGTACCACCTGCCCACCGGCTTGGTGGTGCAGGCCTGCGAGCATCGCGAGGGCGCAGCCAATCGTGCGGCGGCACTGCACCGCCTGCGGCTGGCCATCGCCTGCGCGGTGCGTGGTGGTGCCGATCCGGCCTGGCTGCAGGGGAAGGTGCGCGGCGGCCGACTTGGCTGCGGATCCGGTTCGGCTAGTTGGCCGGCGGTCGTAGCGGTGCTGCTCGATGCGCTCGACGCCTGCGCCGGCGAGTTGAAACCGGCGGCCCAGCGCTGCGGGCTCAGTCCGACGCAGTTGGCCCGGGCGTTGTGTGCAGATCAGTCGGTGCGCGCCGCCGCCAACCGTCTGCGTCGCGGCCAGCCGCCGTTGCGCGGCTGATCAGGGGCGCGGATCAAGGCCGAGCATCTCGGCGATCATGCGCTGCCGCTCGGGATCGTCGGCGTGCCGCTTGAGGTGGGCGAGCACCGGATGCAGCAGCTTGCTGCCGACCCGGTCGAGGCCGTAGCGCAGCTGTTCGCGGTCGACGCCAGGCAGGCATGCGGCGAGGCGGGCCTCCTCGGCGGCGACGACGTCACGGAAGTAGCGGGCGACCTGGGCGAGCAACTCGGCGTGCCCGGAGTTGGTGGCCAGCCGCCATTCCTCGACCGCCGCGACGACCAGGGCTTCGGCCGCGGCGACTTCACCCTGCCGGCTGCCGATGTTCTGCGCGATCACCCGTTCGAGGTGGTCGATGTTGAAGACAAAGGCGTCGTCGAGATCTGACACCGACGATTCGACGTCGCGAGGCACCGCCAGGTCGATCAGGGTCAGCGGGGCACGCCGGTTCTTCAGGGCCGTACGCACCATTGCCGTGGTGATGATCGGATGCGGCGCTGCCGTCGAACTGACCACGACGTCATGGGTGATCAGGGCTTCCGGCAGCTGCTCCCAGGCCAGGGCCGTGCCGCCGATCGCTTGGGCGAGGGTGGCGGCGCGTTCGGCGTTGCGGTTGATCACGCTGACGGTGCGTACGCCAGCTGAGGCGAGGTAGCGCGCTGCGAGTTCAGCGGTCTCGCCTGCGCCGACCAGCAGAAGGCGCGCCATGGCCAGATCGCCGTGGACCTGGCGGGCCAGGTCTACAGCGACTGACGCGACGCTGAGTTTGTGGTCGCCCAGACCGGTGCGTGTGCGCACATCCTTGCCGCAGACCATGGCGCGTTGCAGCAGCGCATGCAGGAGGGGGCCGCACAGGCCCGCGGCGCGCGCCGCATCGTAGGCGCGGCGTACCTGGCCAACGATCTCGGCCTCGCCGAGCACCATGCTTTCCAGGCCGGCGGTGACGCGGAACAGATGCCGCGCGCAGGCGACGCCATCGTGGCGGTAGGCGTGTCGGCCGAGTTCGGCGGCATCGATGCCGGCGCGCGCCGCCAGTTCGGCCTCCAGACGATCACGTTCGACCACACCGCCGAGATAGACCTCCAGCCGGTTGCAGGTGCTGACCACGACGCATTCGCTTGCCCCTGGCAGTTGTCGCAACGTGGCAGCGAGGGCGATGGCGTCGGAACCGGCGACCGCCAGGCGTTCACGCAGATCAACTGGGGTACGATGGTGGTCGACGCCCCAGCCGGTCACTGGCGGGGCGGCTGGGGTCTGGGGCTCAGCCATGCGCGACGAGCACCTGGCTGAGCGTGCCGGTGACGGCCAGCGCGAGGCAGGCAAGGGCGGCGAAGGCGAGGGCGCGGCGCGACAGTCGGTTGGTCTGATGCACCGCTAGCACCAGGGTCAGCAGCAAAATCTCAGCCAGGCCGAGCAGCGCTGTGGGATGCATGAGTTGGAAGGTCTGCGAGACGCGGATCGCCGCGCCGCCGGTGGCCAGGCCGCCGGTGAGCAGAGCTGTACCCCAGACCAGTCCACGCTCGCCCAGGCGGTCGAGAGTGGCGAGACTGGGCAGTCGAGTCGCTATGGGATCACCGGACTTCAGGCGGCCGACCACTAGCAGATACAGCGCGCCCGCCGCGCCGGCGGTGACCAAGGCGGCAAGATGTGCGGCCATGAATCCAGCATGCAGGCGGGAGATCCATGTGCCGGTCCCATCCGCAGGTGGTTGGCCGACCGTCGCCACCCCGGCGATGGCGATCAGCAGGACCACCGCTCCGAGAGGCAGGGCCATGAGCAGCCGGCTCGGGGCCGAGAGGAAGCGGCCGGCGAACAGTACGGCAGCGACCGCCGCCCAGGCGGCGAGCACCCCATAGGCGAAGGAACGATGGCCCGGATCGAGCAGGCTGATCAGCAGGCCCGACGACTGGACTGCGAAGGCGATCCACCACCACCTGCCGTCGGCGGGATCTGGCGCGCCTCCACGCCCCCGCCACTGGCGGTGCGCCGCCCACAGATAAATGGCCCCCGCGCCCGCGGTCAGCACGACCGCGACAAGGTGCACCGGGTCGGTCATTGGCCGAAGCTGGCGGCGGTGACGCTGTTGCGCAGGTCGTTGTCGAGCAGTTCGGCGCGCAGGCCGACGAAGACACCGGCCTCGTCACCGAGCAGGTCGTCGCCGCCGACGATCAGCGACCAGCGGTCAAACATGCGCCAGCTGGCGGTGGCGCGCAGCATGAAGTCACCGTGCTCGTAGCGGCGGTCATCGGGCAGCCGGTCGTTGTCCTTCTGCCGGCCCATGATGCGCAGGTCGACATCGCGAAGGATCGCCCAGTCGGCATACATGCCCAGCTTCGATTCGATGATGCCACCTGCGAGGCTGAGGCGATAGCGTTCGATGCCATCGTCCGGCAGCCAGCGCCAGCCGAACACCGCGTTGAGATCGAACGGGATCTTGTCAGGGTTGTCCTTCAGTATCTTGCGATCGGTCGGCGCGGTGCGGTAGCTGACGCCGAACTGGTAGAACTTCCACGCCTGCGGCTCCATGCGCAGGTAGGCCTCGCCGCGCGTTGTGCCGCTTTCGATGTTGCCGCCGCCTTCGAGGCCGGCGAAGAACTTGAGTTGCGACAGGCCCTGGGTGAAGGGCTTGATCTCGTCGAGGCGTTCGCTGGCGTTGATCAGCACGGCGCTGGCCTGTTCGTGGACGCTGTCCTCCATGACCAGCTTGCCGATGGTGCCCTTGCCGGCGGCGACCTGGGCGGTGACTTTCTCGAGGTTGTCACCGATGCGATCAAGCCTGGGTGCGAAGGCTGCGACCCCGGCCATGGCGGTGCGCAGGTCCTGGCGGTTCTCGGCGACGGCGTCGCGGATCTGCCCGGCGGCTTGCGCCAGGTTGTCGACCGCGGCAGGCAGTCGCTCGGTGGTTGCCTGGAGGTTCTTGCGGTTCTCTTCTATGAGCATCGCGATTTGCGTGCCGGCTGCTTCGATGCGTTCGAGTGCGGCCTTGACCGTGGCGCGGTTCTCGGCCACCAGGTCGGCTATCTCGCGGGTCATGCGCTCGGCGTTGACTATCGCCGCCTTGAAGGCGTCGCGGTTATCGGCCACGACGCCGTGCAGGTCGGCGGTCAGCTTCTCGGTGTTGGCGATCGCAGCCTTGATGGTCGAACGATTTTCGGCCACTGCGTCGCGGATCTCGGAGGAGGCCGCAGCGAGGGTGTCCAGGGCCTTGCGCGCCGATCCGATCGTGCCCTTCACGCCAACGCGGTTCTCGTCGAGGATGTCCTGCAAGGTGCGCATGACCTCGTCGAACGAGGCCGGATCGTTGCTCTTCAGGCCGGCGACGTTCTCGACCGAGATGGTCTCACCGCTGTCCGACATGATCTCCAGGCTGGCACCGCCGAGCAGGCCCTGATTGATGCGCACCAGCGAATCCTCGCCCACCAGCACTGCCGACTTGGCCTGCTCGTCGACCGAGAACGCCACCTGGATGCGCGGTTCGCCCTCTTCCAGCACCGGCAGAACCGAGGCCACCTTGCCGATCTTGACGCCGTTGTAGAGCACCGGGTCGCCGGGGGCGAGGCGGGCGACGCGACGGAAATCGACCTTCAGTTCACCGACGCCGTTGCTCGCCTTCGAGGTCTGGAAGGTGAACCACACCGACAGGCCGAGGCCGACGAAGAACAGTGTCCCCACCTTGAGTTCGGTCGAAAAAGCCATCAAGCACCGTACCCTTCGGTCAGCGGACCCTTGGTCGATCCGGTGAGCATCTGCTGCAGCACTGGGTGCTGGTTGGCCCGGGTCTCGTCCTTGGTGCCGCAGGCGACAATGCGGCCCTTGTAAAGCAGGGCGATGCGGTCGGCGACCATGAAGGCTGCAGCCATGTCGTGGGTGATGACGATCGAGGTGACGCCCAGCTTCTGCTGCAGATCAAGGGTCAGTTCATTGACGCCGTTGACCGTCACCGGGTCGAGGCCGGTGGTCGGCTCGTCGTAAAGGATGACGCGCGGCTGCTGGATGATGGCGCGGGCGATGCCGACGCGCTTGCGCATGCCGCCGGACAGGGCGGCCGGCTTCAGCGAAAGGATGTCCTCAGCCGGCAGGTAGACGCGGCGCAGGGCCTCGACCACGCGGTCGCGCACCTGCGCTGGCGGCAGCCGGTCGACCTCGACCAACGGCAGGCCGACGTTCTCCAGCACGGTCAGCGAGTTGAGCAGGGCGGCGCCCTGGAAGACCACGCCGAGGTCGCGACGGTAGCGCTCCATGTCGTCATCATCGGCGTTGGCCATGTCGAGATCGGATCCGCCCTTGCCCACGCCGCTGATGGTGATGCGGCCGTGCTCGGGCCGCAGCATGCCCATGAGGTGGCGCAGCAGGGTGGTTTTGCCCGAGCCTGAGCCGCCGAGGATGACCAGCGTCTCGCCCTTGATCACGTCCAGCGAGATGCCGCGCAGGATGTGGCGTGGGCCGAAATGCCGGTGTAATTCGCGGATGCGGATGAGGACCTCGCGTCCATCGGCAACCGCCAACGGGGTTACCGGCAGCTCCAGTTCGGTGCTGCCCCAGCGATGCGATGGTTTGACGACGTCAGTCATGGTCAGCCGAAGATGGGCCGCAGCACGGTATGGATAAAGGCGTTGAGCACGAAGTCGGAGATCAGGCAGAAGACCACGCACAGCACCACGGTGCTGGTGGTGGCGCGGCCGACGCCTTCAGCGCCGTCGCTGGTGTTCAGGCCGCGGTCGCAGGCGATGGTGCCGATGATGCAGGCGAAGATGGTACTCTTGAAGATGCCGTACCAGAAGTCCGGCCCGTTGAGCAGGAGGACGGCGCTCTCCTTGAACTTGGCGACGGTGACATCGAACAACGCCTGCGAGACCAGGGCCCCGCCGGCCAGACCGACGAAGTCGGCGATGGCGGTGAGCATCGGCATGGCGATGACCAGGGCGAGGACGCGCGGCAGCACCAGGTAGCGCACCGGGTTGATCGACATGACGCGCAGCGCGTCGACCTCCTCGTTGACCGCCATGGTGCCGATTTCGGCCGCGATCGAGGCGCCGACCCGGGCCAGGGTGATGATGGCGCACCAGATCGGGCCCATCTCGCGCAAGAAGGTGGCGCCGATGATCGCGCCGAGGTTTTCCTGCAGGCCCATCTTCTTGAGTTCGAAGCCGGTCTGCATGGCCATGATCATGCCGGTCAGGCCGGCGATCAGGGCCAGCACCAGGATGGAGCCGAAACCGGCCATCTCGATCTGGCGCATCAGCTGCGGCAGCACCCGGCCAGTGTTGCGCAACTGCGCGCAGGTGTCGACGAACAGCAGCACGGTGCGGCCAGCGTGCCGGGCCTGCTTCATCAGCAGGCCGCCGGTGCGTTCGGCCGCCTTGCCGGCGTGGCTGCGGGTGACCACCTCGGCGGCGGTGTCCTTGGTTCGGGAGCGCTGCATCACGGCTGGGGGCCCAGTGGAATCCCCCACAAGGCCAACGCCAGCAGTGTCTTGCCGTCGCAGATCCCGCCGTCTGCGACCAAGCCGGGCAGGTCGGTACGGGTCACGACGTGGCGTCCGACCAATTCGCCGTGGTCACGCTGGCCGGGAGCCTCGCGTAGCCCTTCGGCGCGGTAGACCACCATCTCCTCATCGGACACGCCCAGGGCGGGGAAGAAGCGCAGTATCTCGTGCAGGTGGTCGGCCGCGTAACCGGCCTCCTCCGACAGTTCGCGGGCCGCGGTGGCCTCGGGTGCCTCGCCAGGCACGCGGGTGCCAGCCGGCACCTCCAGGGTCCAGCGCCGCACCGGGTAGCGCCATTGCCGCACCAGCACGATGTGGCCAGGCGACGGCTCGGCCAGGACGACCACGGCACCAGGATGATGGATGACCGGGCGGACGACCGGCCCATCGCTGGTGTCCCAGGTCTCCTCGTCCATGCGAAAGCGTGGCGAGGCCCACAGGCCCTGGCTGGAACGGAGGACGGGGTCGGACACGGGGCGGCAATCTAGGGCGAAGGCTGGCGAAGCGCAACGCTACGACCTCCATTGCTTCGGCTGTTTGCTCATGGGCTTCGCCCCCGCGGCCCTGCGGGCCTGCCCCCCGGGCTTTATCGCGGCTCGGTTTCGTCGCAGGCTCCGAAACCGTGGGCGGATGGGCTTCGCCCATTGTATCCGCCCACCGCCACTCGGCGCCCGTTCCATCGCTGCGCGACGGGGCCCCGGGCCTGAGTCGATACCCGGTTCAACGACGCACGGCGAACCGGGGCAATGTGGTCTACGGATTGCGCCGTAGCTTCTCCCGGATGCGCTCGCGGGTCGCTGCGTCCAGGCCTTCGCTGGTCGGCAGGTCCGGATCGCCGAGCTCGGCCCGGCGACGGAAGACCGTGTCGATGAAGATGATCTGGCGTTGGTAGGCGCGACAGGCGCCGCACATCACCAGGTGCACGCGCAGGGCGACGCGGTTTGGCAGGGACAGGGGGTGATCCTGTGCCTCGGAGGCCAGCCGGGCCGCTTCGCGGCACGAGAACATGGCGCTCATGGCGCGGACTCCGGGGTGAACCAGGACTGCTCCAGGCAGGCCCGCAGGCGCAGCCGGGCACGATGGAGCAGGACCCACAGGTTGGTCGCGGTCACTCCGGTCTGCTTACAGATGTCCTCCGCCTCCAGGCCGTCGAAGGTGCGCAACGCAAAGACCTGCGCTTGGCGCTCCGGCAGGGCCCCGAAGCAGTTGCGGACCTGCTGCCAGAACTCCTCGTCCTCGCACAAATGGGCCGGATCGCCCGACCAGAACTTAGGTGGATTGACCCAGTGCTGCATGCTGCCGCTCCACAGCGCCTCCTCGCCGTCGGACAGCGAGGTGTTGGCTTCGGCGCGGACTGCCAGGCGGATACGGTCGACGATCTTGTGGCGGAGGATGCCGGTCAGCCAGGTGAGTTCGGCGCTGTCGCCACGGAAGTCCCGCCGCGCCTGCAGGGCTGCCAGCAGGGTCTCCTGCACCGCATCCTCGGCGTCCTCGCGTCGGCGCAGGCGGGTCAGGGCGTAGCGGAACAGGCGGTCGGCATGGGCGTCGACCCAGCGGTCCGGATCGCTGGCTCCGAATGCAGCTGGGGTGGTGCTCATGTGTGTGCAGGATCTCGAACCGAAGCGGCGCGCCAGTACTGATCCGGGCCGCTCGGGGCTCAATGCAGGGGAAGCAGGGGGGTGCTTGGGGTCTACGCTGCCGGCAAGAGCTTCGTCGGCGCACTCAAGGACGGTCAGTACACCTGGGAGAACCGCTGACGCTCGTCACTGCGGATCATCAGTCGCGGATGGCGGGATGGCCGCGTCGAACGCAGATTTGACTTCGACCGCCGCATCCTTCCCGGCGATTGACAGGCAGCGTTCAGCCTCGACAGATCGGCCATCCGCCAGCAACCAGTAGGCGGCCAGGGCGTTGTCCGCGGGCTCGAAGGGTCGTTTGGCTGCTTCGGCCAAGCGGGCCTTGTCGCCGATGGTCAACTTGGCCCACGACCACTGTAGTTCGCTGCCCATGGTGAAGAGGGTCAGGGTGACCGTGCCGTCGAAATCGCGGACTTCGGCTGGCTGTTTGGTTGCCCCGATGATGAACACGGGCCCCTTGCGAATGGCGATCAGCTCGCCCAGCCGCGCCCGTAGACGGGCATCCCAGGCCGGCATGGCATCTACTTTGGCGGTCAGCACCGGTTGCACCGGTCGGGGCGGGGCGGTGGACTTCTTCGACTTGGGGTCCTCGCCGCGCATGGCCGCGACGACCTCTTGTTGCTGCTTCGGCGTCCACCCGAGGATCAGCCCGCGACCGATCTCCGGGACGGAAACGACCTTGCCATCACGTTCGTCGCGCACCTTGGTCTCGTGGATGCGGTTATCGCCATAGGACGCAAAACGCATGAACAGGCTGTAGGCCGTATCCTTGAAGGCGAACATCGGACGGTCCTTGGGTACGACCTGACACGGGTAGACGAGACCGCCAAGCAGTTCCAACGCCCCGCCATCGAGGTCGAACTGGATGCCGGGCTGCTCCGTCTTCCAGCCCAGGACCCAGAAGCGCGTACCCTTGCCGGTGACGCTGGTGGTCGAGCACTCCGGGTTCCACTGGTAGGCCCAGACGTTCATCGGATTGGTGAACACCCATGGCGATGAGCAGACGTCCTCGATGAACAGGGGGCCGCAATCGGGAGTGTTGCTGATGACGCGCGTCTTGACGTGATGTCGCAGGACCAGCGCCTTGTTTGGCGGTGAGGCGATCTCGATCGGGCCGCTGGCCATCCATTCCAGCACCGTGGTCGGCGAGCTGGTGCCTTCGAAGCGCCAGCAGGGGTGCGTACCGGCCGACCACAGGTTCGAGAGCATGCCGATGATGCGGCGGACGTTGCCACGGATCACCACGGTCTTGTCGAAGCGGGTCTCGGTGAAGGGGAAGCAGATCGTTGTCGCACCCTTGTCGATGGCGATCTGGCACTCGCTGGCGTTGCGCACCAGGGCCCAGGTCGCGGGCGGATCCCAGGGCACGTCGGGGACCTCGGGAACCGGCAGGTTCAGGGCCGACTCGGGAGACGGTACGACCTGCTGCACCGCTTCCCCGGTCAGCGATTCGCGCACCTCGGGCCCGGATCCCTTGAGCACCGGAGCGCCGCCGGAGTTGCGTACATTGCGGGCGTAGACCGTCCCTTCCCCGGCGATGCCGGGATTTCCGGAGACGGTGCTGTCGAGCAGCACAAGTTGCGACGGCCGGTGATGGGGACTCTTGCGGGTCAGCAGCACGGTCGAGGCCGCGCCGGATCCGGTCACGCGGCGGGCGTGCACAGCGTTGCCGTCGATATGCAACCCGGCCGTGCGCTGGCGTTCGAGGAACAGGCCGTTGATGGTGATGCCGTATTCGTGGTGCGGGATGCGCACGCCGGTGTCGAATCCCGAGATGACGACATCATGCATCAACCCGGGTCCCGGCCAGGCCATGGTCATGTCGACGCCGAGCGGTCCCCCGGCATCTTCTGAGCGGATGGTGACATCGCGCAAGGTGCCGACGTTCGAGGGCAGCCAGGCGATGCCGTTTGCCCCTGGGTTCTTGCATCCGGTGCTGATGGTGAGGTTGACCAGCGAGTTCCAGTGGCCCGAATTGCCGTTGCCCTTCTCGTCGCCATGTTCGGGGTTCGACATGAAGCGGATCAGCGGCATGGGATTGGCCGGATCAGCGAAACCCGGGCAGGCGTCTTGCAGCCGGATGATGCAGCGGTCGCGGTGCTGACCGAAAATTTTCAGCCCCCCATGCCGCTCACCGTTCGGCTTCCGCGCCCACAGTGGCTTGCTGATCAGGTAGGTACCGGCCGGCAGATAGAGGATGCGCGAGTGGTAGCCCAGGTTCTCGCTGATCGCCTTCTGCAGGGCGGCGGTGTCATCGGTCTTGCCGTCACCCTTGGCCCCGTACGTCTCGCGCACGTCGACCTGGCTGGCAGCCTTGGGAAAGATAATCTCATCCCGTGGGAATCCGTCAGTCGGTGTGTCGATCGACGACTTGGCCCGGGAGTTGTCTGCCGCCCCGGCTGTCGCAGCCAGGCAGGCGAAGGCGATCACCAGCACTGCAGAAGAACGGATCATCGCTGTCTCCGGAATGGCGTACGATACGGCAAATCGTTTTGTCGCTGATTACTCAGCGAGCAATGCGCATTCGAACCGCTGTCGAACAGTCTACGTCCGGGGAAACGACCAGAAACTGTTTCCCTGGGATTTCATTGGAACCCTGGCTGTCAGTCTCCGGTTCGTGGCAGCGCGGCCAGGTCGAGTCCGTCGATCTTCACCATGAAGACGTTGCCGTAGCCGGTGCGGGCGTCGCTAGTGAAGACGACATGGCGACCATCCGGACTGATCACCGGGTGCGGATGGGTCTGCTGAATCTTCATGCCCGAATCGTGCCGACAGAGCACGCGCGGCGGTTCGTAGGCCCCGTCCATCAGGCGCCACAAGCGGATCACGCCGCCGCCGTCGCCGACCACCAGGTGCTGGTCGTGGGAGAAGATGTGCCCGGTCTGGCCGGGGAAGGCCGTCTCGTGCGCATCGCTGCCGTCGACGCGCATGCGGCCAAGGAACGGCCGTCCGCCGCTGTGACCGTGATAGCCGATGCGCTGCCCGTCCGCGAACCAGTATTCGTGGCCGACCACCTCGTCGGGCCCGCACGGACGCAGCTTCCACGCCTGACCGGTCGAGGCGCGCAGGCCCCAGATACGGTTGTCGACCTTGTTCCATGGGCCTTCGTGGCAGAAGGTCAGGAGGTCGGGATCGGTCGGCGAGGTGTTGATGTGTCCGATCCAATAGCGCTCTTCGAACACCACCTCGTGGCGGCCGGTCGCGATCTCCACCCGCTCGACGCGCGACAGCGGCTGTTCGGCCCAGGTCTCGCTGAAGCCGACGTAACCGCGCAGCAGGTCGACTGGGAACTTGTGCGACTGGTCCTCCCAGGCGCCGAAGTAGACGTAGCGACCGTCGGCCGAGCAGTTGCTCATCGACACGCACCAGCGCGGCTCGATCTCCAGCAGCACCCGTGTCGTACGACTGGCGATGTTGAGGCACATGAGCGATCGGTCATGCCAGAACAGCACCTCGTCGCGCTGCGGGTTCTTGCACGCCCGGATGAACTCCAGTTCGCGCGGTAGCGGTACCGGCGGCAGGTCGGTGAGTTGCTCGACGGCGCCGTTTCCCAGATCGACACCGAAGAGGTTGGTACGGTCATGGCGATCGCTGCCGATCAACAGCTTGCGGCCGCCGTCGTACCAGCCCGGATTGGTGAAGTAGAAGTGATGACTGTGGCCGCGATGGTCGGTGAGCTGGGTCACCTCGACGCCCGAGGTGCGGTCGCGGAAGGTGCTGGATTCGCCTGGCATGTCATGCTCCATGTGACGGTATCATAACAGGCACTGGATGTTCATCAGTGACTCTTCAGGATACAGAAGAGACTAAATCGAAACACTATGTCCCTGAGTGCCCCCGTGTTCAGCGGTTGCCGCCGAGTCCCGGCGAGCTTTCCCGATTGGCCCGGGGCATTGGGCGGCCTGTCTATCGAGCGCATTCTTGCTGCCGCCCGCATCGAGTTCGTCAGTGCCGCCGAATGGAGCTGGATCGAGGGCCGCAGCGTGCCACGCCGGCGCATGCCGACCACGACGATCGGATTCCATTATGCCGGGGCCGGACGTTTGCGTCTGGCCGGGCGCGAGCACCGCATCACCAGTCCATCGCTGCAGATCGTGCCGGCCGGCGTGTGGCATGATGTGCGGCACGAACCTGGCCAGCCGCTGGCCTCGATCGGCTTGCACTTCCAGGCTCCGCTGCCGGGCGGTGGCGAACTGATCGAGACACTCGGCTTCCCGATCACCCTGCCGATCGACCCGGACGGCGTCGATGCGCCGCTGGTCGAATCCATGCGGACGCTGGCCCGGCTTGATGCGCACCGTCCAGTGGGCTGGCGTATGCTGGCCAGCGCGGAGGTGGTGCGCGTTCTCATGCATCTCGTCCTTGAACACGGTCAATCCTTTCGCCCGGTCGCGGCGATGCATTCGCTGCCAGCCCGTCTGGCGCCGGCTCTGGCGCTGATCGAACGCGAGTTGCCCGCGGGGCCGGTGCGCATCGGCGATCTCGCAGCGGTGGCCGGTGTCTCGACGGTCCATCTGCGCACCCTGTTCCACCGGGCCACCGGCACGTCCCCGCACCGCTACGTGCAAGCGCGACGCATTGCCCTCGCCTGCCAGCTGCTACGCGAGGACGATGCCCCGGTGGCGGTCATCGCCGAGCGCGTTGGCCTGCCCCAGCCCCGCGTTTTCCATCGCCTGTTCAAAGCCAGCACCGGCACCACCCCCGGCCGCTGGCGCGGGGAGATGTAGCCGTCCTCCTGGAGGCGAGGGCGTTGAGCAGACCCTTCCTGTGTGCACAATGGATACATGGATCCGTTCGGCGGCTATCTACCCGGTTCGTGGCACTACGGTCTGATCCTGATCTTCCAGGCCATCTGCATCATCCAGGTGCTGCGGCGCGGCCGAGAGTTCTTCTGGATCTGGATCATCCTGGTGCTGCCGGTCATCGGCGGCTTGATTTACCTGTACCTGCATGGCGGACTGCGCCTGTCGGCGATCAATCCGGCCAGGTTCATCCGTATCCCCATGCTGGAGATCTTTGATGCCCGGCAGGTTGAACGCGACTTCCGCCTCACCGGCAACCTCGACAACCGCATCCGCTACGCCGACGTACTGATGTCACGTGGCGACAGCGCCGGGGCGATCACCCTGTTCGACGGTGAACTGGCCGGTCCGTTCAAGAACAACGTCAACATGCTGTTCGCCTACGCCAAGGCCCTCTTCGCCGCCGGCAGCCACGCCGATTCGCTGGCTGCCCTCGACCGGGCCGAAGGGGTGCCGAACAACGATCGGATCAAGCAGCGCTACCTATTGCAGGCACTCAACTTGGAGACTCTTGGCCGCATTATTGAGGCCGATGCACGATTCCTACAGGCACAGGGTGGGTTCCTCGGCGAGGAGGCCAAGGCCCGCTACGGGCTGTTCCTGCTCGCCGTCGGTCGCCGGGACGAGGCCCGACGCCAGTTCGAACGTATCGTGGAGGCCCTGGCGATCTCCAACTGGGGTTACCGCACGGAACAGCGTGTCTGGGCCAGGTTGGCGAAGGAACAACTCCGCCTATTGGCGCGTGGAGCCCCAGACCGCCGTCCGAGCGGTGCCGATACGCCGCAAAAACCCGATCGTTGACGCCTGTGTCCGGATATCCGGACATCATTGCCGCTGGACTGCGCGGGAATCTGTGTCAAAAGTTGGACATCATGCCAAACCTCCGTTCGCTCTTGCCAATTGTCATCGCCAGTACGCTCCTCTCCGTCCAGTCGCAGGCTGCCGAAACCAATGGTCTTGATCTCCTGGGAGACGAGGAGGCGACTGCGTCGGCGAATGCCACCACGCCTCCCGATGCCGCCCCTGATCCAGGATCACGGGTCGACTCCGATGCCGACCTGGCGGCCGCCCGACGGGCCCAGGCCCAGGCCAGCGGCCTGGTCCTGCAGGGGCTGGACAGCATCCGCCGCTACAACCAGGACCAGGCGCGCAACGCCACCGCCATCGTCGATGCCGCCATCGCCTTCGGCAAGGCGCGGGCGATGCTGCCGCGGGGCACGGATCCGGAGGTCGTCGCCGAGATCCAGGCCAACCTGTACTGGTGTAAGAAACAGATGAATCTCGACGCGCTCAAGGATTACATCGCCCACAAGGGACCAGATTTCCAGGTCGCCACCGCGCAGATGGACGCCGTGGCCCAGGCCAAGGTCGACCCGGCCTACGCCAAGGCGTACTTCTCCCGGGCCGAGCGCTACGCCGTCGCGCACCCCGATGAGCCGCTGCAGATCGCCATCCATTTCACCGAGGTGGCTGAACGCTTCCCCGGTTCGCCGGAGGGGACCGAGGCCAACCGTCGTTCGGCGGCCGCCGTGCAGGCGCAGATGCGGGCCATCCAGGAGGCGGCCGTCACCGCCCGCGAGACCCGCTTCACCAAGGTTCAACGGGTGGTTGCGGGGGTTACGCCGGTGCCCTCGTCACAATCGCAGAAGGATGCCTTGTCCCTGCTGCGTAAAACCTACTCGGCCCAGTACGCCAAACGCGATCAAGGCAGCAAGGGCCGCCTGTCGCGCAAGCTGCTGGCTGATTCCGTTAAGAACAAGACCGATCCGGCAATCTACCACCAGATGCTCTCCGAATCGATCCGTCTGGCCAGCGAGTCAGAGGCCTATGAGCCGTTGCTCGACGCTGCCGACCGCCTTGCAGCCGCCTTCGCCGACGTCGATGCCAAGGATGAGAAATTGGCGGCAATGAAGCGGCTGGGATCGCGGGCGGTGGCTGGCGCTATCACCAAGCTGCTGGTCGAACCGCGTGATCCCGAGGCGAACCTCGTGGCCGGCAAGTGGTACTGCTTCACCGCTCGGCGTTGGGACGATGGTCTCCGCATGCTTGCGCTGGGGACGGATGACGACCTGGCCAAACTGGCGCAGATGGAAATCGCCAAGCCGAAGGGGACCAGCGAGGGTCTGCAGACCGCCGATACCTGGTACGACCTCGGCCAGAAGCAGCGGGCCAAGGAGGACAAGATGGGCATGCTTGGCCGAGCGATGTACTGGTACAAGGATATCACCTCCGGACTCGAGGGCGTAGCCAAGCAACGAGTCGCCGAGCGCATCGCCGAGATCGACAAGGTGTTACCGCTCGATCCGGACAACATCGACTGGGCGAATCTCACCGCCAATCAGTGGGACAAGATCAAGGGCCGCGTGGTGGCGGTGAACGCCCGCGTCGACCGCTTCGACCCGGGTGTCTCAATGGGCCCCAACGACCGTGTGCGCGTCGTGCCGTGTCCGACCGATACCTGGTCGATCGTCTTCGACGGCTGGTATACTGGCACGGCGCGGACCGAGGCCTGCGACTGGCGGGGCTACAAGTCCAACACATACTTCTACGGTGAGGGCCATTTCAGCCCGGGTGCGCTGATGGTCTGGGTGGAGAAGGGCGACAAGCAGAATGCCGGCATCATCAATGGTCCGGGCCGCATCTACTTCTCGCCGCACATCCTCTGGGCGACCGGCGACCGTACCGGCATCATCCGCGTCAAGCTGGTGCCGGCCGCCGACGACGAGTAGGCTCGGACGCTGACGCGCTGAAGTGCACGGTTGCCTGCACGCCGCCGGGCCTGACGGTGCATAATCGCCCACATGCTCAGCGTCACCGCCACTGATCGGCTCGACCGCCTTGTTGCCGACCTCGCCGGCCGACTCGGCGGCGATCAACTGCCGCCGCATCAGGATGAGTGCATCGTGGTGCAGTCGTTGTCGCTGCGCCGCTGGTTGCAGCAGCGGCTGGCCACAGCGTGGGGCTGCGCCGCCGGCCTCGCTATGCCCTTTCCGGCTGGCCTGATCACCGACCTTGAGCAGCGCCTGGATTTATCCGCCGCCGACGATCCGTGGCAGCGCGATCGCCTGCGCTGGCGCATCGCTGCGGTGGCCGAGGACGCTGCTGGCGAACTTGCGCCGCTCGCCGCCTACCTCGCCGCCGGCCACCCCGCAGCCAGGCCGGCCAAGCGCCTGCAGCTTGCGGACCGCATCGCCGATCTACTCGACGCTTATCAGCTGTTCCGTCCCGAGATGCTGGCGGCGTGGGAGGGCGGCTTGCCCTGGCCGGACCTGGCTGGTAACCAGCACGAGGCGTGGCAGGCGGCGCTGTGGCGACGCCTGCGCACCGACATCGCTGTTCCGCCGCGCAGCCGGCGGCTCGACACCCTGGTCGAGCGTCTGCGCCACGACGGCCCACCGCCGCGCTGGCACACCCGCCTGTCGGTGCTGGCCACCGGCGTGCTGCCGCCGCGCGTGGTCGACGTGCTGGAGGCCTTGGCTGGGCATCTCAACGTCGGCATCTGGCTGACCAGTCCGCTGCCGCAGCCGTGGGGCGACCTGACCAGCCGCCGCGAAGCGGCGCGCCACAACGCCTCTGTGCAGGGCCATCCGCTGCTCGCTTCGCTGGGCCGCCAGGCCCGCGACTGGTTCCGCGCCATCGGCGACCGCCCAGCCTGGGCCGCCGGCTGGCAGTGGCTTGACCTGGGACCGCGCGCCGCTGGCGCGCCTGCGGGCATTCTCCCTCGGCTTCAGTCGCTGATTGGTGAGCGGGATGTGGCCCCGGCGTCCCCGTTCGACCCCGCCGACCAGTCTCTATCCTTCGACTGCTGCCACGGCCCACGCCGCGAGGTCGAGGTAGCACGTGACCGCATCCTCGCCGCCTGCGCCGAGCTGCCCGATCTGCGCCCGCACGACATCCTCATCCTGGCTCCGGACCTGACCGTCTACGGACCGCTGGTCGAGGCGGTGTTCGCTGGCGCCGATCCCACGATCCGCCTGCCGGTGCGCATCGCCGACCGCAGCATCGGCGGCACCGATGCGGTCGCCGAGGGACTGCTCGCCGTCCTCGCCCTGGCCCAGGGTCGCTGCGGGCTCGGTGAAGTGCTCGATCTGCTGGAGCTGCCCGCCGTCCACGCCGCCGCTGGCCTGGCCGCCGAGCAGGTTGCCCAGGCGCACGAGGCGCTGGAACGGGCCGGTCTGCGCTGGGGCCGTGACGCAGCGCATCGCCAAGCTGCGCTCGACCTCGCCACGGTCGAGGACCATGGCACCCTCGCCGCCGCCCTCGACCGCATCGCCCTGGGCTGGGCGATGGGCCCAGACGCGGTCTGCGGCCGACCGGCCAGCGGCGCCGATGGTCCACCCGACCACGAGCTGCTGGGTGCCCTGATCGGCTGGCTGCAGCGTGTGCTGGCCACGGTCGCTCGATTGGCCGCGCCGCGCCCGCTGCCGCGCTGGTCGAGCGACCTGCAGGGCGTGGTGCGGGCGTTGCTCGACGCCGCGGACTCGGAGGCCGAACAGGCCCGCGCCGCCATCGATCAACTGGCGGACGACGCTGGCGGCCTGCCGACGGACTTCACCGTCAGTCTCGCCGAGGTCGCGGCGGCCCTCGCCACCGCGTTGGGCGACGAGGCCCGCGCCTCGGATTTTGTCAGCGGCAGCATCACCCTCGCTGGGCTCAAGCCGATGCGCATGATCCCGGCCCGGGTCATCGTCCTGCTGGGCATGGACGACGCCGGCTGGCCGCGCCGCACCACCGTGCAGCCATTCGACCTGCTGGCAGCGCATCCCCGACCGGGCGACCGCCAGCCGCGCGAGGACGACCGTCAGCTGTTCCTTGAAGCGCTGCTCGCAGCCGACGACCGTCTGGTCGTCACCTGGCCAGGTCGCGCCGCGCAGGGCGATCCGCGCCACGAACGACCGCCGTCCGCCTGCCTGGTCGAACTGTTCGATGCCGTCGATGGCGCTGTCGCCTGGGATGGCGCCGAGACCACTCGGCCCAGCCGCCTGCTCACCACGGTGCATCCGTTGCAGCCCTTCGCCGCCGCCTACCTGGCGATCGGCGACCAGCCGGCCCGGCCGGCCTGGGATGCTGCCGCCATCGCCCTGGCGCGGCGCCTGGCGACACCGGCGGCGGATCGCCCGCCTGAGCGGCCGTTTGCTGACGTTCAGCCGATCGCCAGCGAACCGTGGAGCATCGATCACGACACCCGGGTTCACCAGTGGCAGGACCCCGCGACGGCCAGGTGCCGGCAGCGTTTCGGAGTCGCACCACCCGCTGCCGCCCAGACAGCGTGC
>JBBREK010000043.1:0-21848 GCA_038203025.1 Planctomycetota bacterium | reverse complement strand
AGCGACCAAGTGAGCGACTGGCGGTGTTGGCGAGCCTGTGTGGTCCGCGTCGCGAGCGCGCAGCGAGCCTGGAGCGAAAACCCCCACTAGGCGATCCGACGCGCGTATGCGCGGCGTGTCGAGCGGGGGTTCCGGGGGAGAAGTCCCCCGGCGGGGACGCGGGGCAGAGCCCCGCGAGCTTACAGCTTCGATTCGATCTCGTCGAACAGCACCAGATCGGCCTGCACCACGATGAGCTGGCGCTGCTCGGCTTCGGTGCGGCCGTTGCTGCTGAACAGGCGGCCGAGGAAGGGGATGTGCGACAGGAACGGCACGCCGGCGTGGCTGCGCCGGCTGTCGCCGTTGGTCATGCCGGCGATGACTAGCGAACCGCCGTCGGGGATGGTCACCGAGGTGCGGACGGCATTGTAGGTCAGCTGCGGGATGAGCAGCGGATAGCTGCCGGCGAGCGAGGCGGCGATGGCTGAACCGGCCTGGTCGACCGGGCCGCCGGGGAAGCCGCCGACTGGCGGACCGAAGCGGCGCCAGGACGTCACCTGGGCGTTGGTCGGCCGCAGGGTCAGGGTGATGTACTTCTTGTCGGCCGAGGCGATCGCCTGCACGTCCAGCACGGTGCCGTAGCTGAGGATTGAGATGATCGGATCGTACTGCCCCTGCACCACATCGTAGTCGGAGATGTACGACTGCTGGTTCATGTTGACGATGTGCGCCTGCTGGCCGTTGAACAAGGTGATGTCCGGCTCGAAGACGACGTTGCCGCGCCGTTCCTTCTCGACGGCATTGATCACCGCGCTGGCCCAGAAGTTGGAGGCCAGCTGCCAGGATTGGGTGTTGAGATTCAGGCCGTCGGTGGCACCCGGGAGTGGCAGGGTAGTCGGTCCCGCGTAGCCGAGCAGTTGGTTGTTGATCCTGCCGGCAGTCATCAGCTGATTTTCGCGGGCCTCGCCCCAGACCGCGCCGGGGGTGGCATTGGTCGTGCCCGGATCACCGGCCTGGAAGGGGGCGGGAGGCTGGGTGCCAGGCGCCAGCGGCGGGACGCCGATTCCGGTGCTGTAATTCTTCCAGCTGACCCCGATCTCCTCGAGCATCGAGTTCTCAACGCTGAGGAACTTGCACTTCACATGGATCTGCGAGCCGCGCTGGTTGCGTAGGGCGCGCAGCAGCTCGTCGACCTGGGCGTGGACCTCGGCGCTCTGGGTCACGACCATGGCACCGTTGTACTCCTCGATCGAGGTGCCGGCTTCGGGGCTCCAGCTCGACGGGGCGACAACCTGCTGGATGATCTCCATGAACTCGCCGGTCTCGGGCTTGGTGTCCGGCTCAATCGGCGGAAGCAGCTGGCTGCCGGTGCCGCCCGGCTCGGGGATCTCCAGACTGGGACCGGGGAAGCTGGCCATGGCGTGCGTCAGGTCGCGTACGTCGTAGATCTTCATGAACAGGTCGCCGCGCGTGCCTTCCTCGTTGCTGACGTAGATCGCCTCGTTGCGTAGCGTGTACTTCAGCCCGGTGATCTTCATGATGAAGTCGAGGACGAAGCGCAGCTTCATGCGCTCGACGCGCAGAGTCACCGGCGGCGGTGCGGCCGCTGCGACGCGCGGGTCGAGCACCATGTTGGCGTTGGTCACGCGCTGCAGGAAGGAGACCACGTCGGCCAGGTCGGTATCCTGGAAGTCGAGGGTGATCTCCTGCTCCAGCTGGTTGGCGATCTCCTTGCGCCAGGCCTCGGTCTTTTCATCCAGGCCCTGCACCGGGGCGCTGCGCCGGGCGTCGATCTCCGGCCATTCCGTCGTGTAGCGGACCAGTTCGAGCTGCGGCAGCATGGCCGTGCGGATCTGGTCGGCGAGCAGCTTGTGCTCCTCATCCCAACGGTCGGCGGTCATCTGGCGGATGTAGACGTGACGCTCGCGGCGGCACTTGGCGAGCAGCTCGGAGGCACGTTCGTCGGCGCGGTTGAGCTTCAGCACCTGCTCGCAGATGAGGATCGATTCATCGAAGTCGCGGCGTTCGCGGGCCCGCAGGGCCCGGCGCAGCATGGCGTCGATGCGGTCGCGTTCGAGCTGCAGGCCGAGGTCGCGGAGCTCGCGGCTGCGGTCGGCTGCGGCGCGGTTGCGGCTGGCGGCGTCGTCGCGGTCGTGCGCCTCGCGGCGGGTGCGGGCGTCGGTGAGCAGCACTTCCAGTTCGCGGGTGGCGGCGGCCCGCCGGTCGTCCTTGAACGGCAGGCTCTCGATGCGCACCATGGCCATCTGGAAGGAGCGGTCAGCGAGGTTGAAGTCTCCCGCCTGCATGGCGGCGACGCCTTCAGCCTTCTTGGCCTGGGACTCGTTCCACAGTTCCTGGTCCTTGACCTGCACCTCGTCGACCAGCCGGTCGATCTGCTGCGAGCGCGGGTCGCGTTCCAGTCCAGCCAGCGCGCGCACGGCGCGCAGTTGCGCGACATACTCCTCGTTGGCAGGCGTGTAGTCGACCGCCAGGGTCATCTCGCGCACTGCGTCGGGGAGGCGGTTCTCCTCCTTGGCGCGCATGCCGCGGACGTAGTGGTACTCGGCGGCCTTGACCGCTCCGGCCTGATGGGCGGCGCGTTCTGCAGCATACTGGTCGAGTGCGGCCGCTGCCGAGGCCTCGCCGGTGGTCTTGGGGGCCGGCGGCTGGGCCTCGCCGGCGGCCAGCGGCCCGAACAGGGCCAGCATGCTGGCGGTCAGGGTCAGGCGGCGGTGGGTCAGGGGCTTCACAGGCGGGCCTCCAGTTCCGGGTAGTTGATGATCGTGGCGGTGGTGAGCAGGTAGAGCTTGCTCTTCTCGGAGTAGCGGCCGCGGGCGCCGAACAGGCGGCCGAGGAAGGGTATCGAGCCGAGCAGCGGGACGCGCGAGACGGAGAACTGGTCGAGACTGGCGTTGAAACCGCCGACCAGGAGGCTGCCGCGATCGGGCAGCATGACCGTGGTACCGGCCGTCCTGATGGCGACGTTCGGCAGTTCGATGGGAAAGGCGGCGGCGACCAGGTTGGTCACATCGACGCCGACGATGGTCTCGGTGAACAGCGTCGCGGTCGAGGTTGCGGTGCGCAGTTCGAGGGTGACGAACTTGCGATCGGCGCTGACCAGCGGGCGGACCTCAAGCATGACCCCGAGGTTCAGCACCGAGATGACCGGGTCGTAGGTGGTGTTGACGATCTCGTAGTCGGAGATGTACGCAAACTGGTGGCCGAAGAAGGCGTTGGCCTGCTGGCCGTTCAGGCAGCTCAGTTCCGGCGACTGGAGGGTACGGCCCTGGGCATTGCGTTCGACCGCCTGCAGCACCGCCGAGACCCGCGAACTGCCGAGCAAGGCGCTTTGCAGGGTGAGGCCGGTGCCGGCGGTCGCCGGTTCCACCGACATGGCGGTGCTCGGCAAGGGGTTGGTGGTGGTGCCGGCGAAGAACCAGCCCTCGAGTTGGCGGACCGCGCCGCCGGAATTACCGGTGGCGATCATCGGCGCGGGGCCGTTCGACCACTGCACACCGATCTCCTCGACGTAGCGGTCGTAGAGCTGCAGCCAGCGCACATCGATATGCACGGACAGGCTGTGCTGGGCGGACTGGGCGCGGAGGAATTCCCGGATCAGGCGCTGGACCTCCGGTGGCGCGGTCACCACCAGGGCACTGTTCCGCACGACGATGGCGTTGCCGTCGACATCCCAGGATCGCGGACTGACCGATCGCTTGATTAAGTCGGCGACGTCGTCTGCGGTCGCTGGGGGGTTGCCTGTATCGATTGGGGCGAGGAATCCGGCCGGTCCACCACCGCTACCACTGGTGGTCAGATCCAGGTGCGGCCCTGGGAAGTCGCTGGTGCCGACCAGTAGTTCGCCGAGGTCGTAGATGGCGATGGTTGGCGTGCCCATCACCTTGTCGCCGAGGAAGATGGCGCCGTTGATCAGGCTCCAGCGCGTGCCGGCCTGCTCGGTGATCCAGGTGAGCACGTCTTCGAGGCGCATGCCGGTGGCGCGCAGGGAGATCAGGCGGTCGGTGGCCGCCAGCAACTCTGGGGCGGCGACCAGGTTGATGCCGCCGAGCTTGCCGACCACGTCGATCGCCTCGGCGAGCGGGGTGGCGTCGAACCCAACCGTGACGCGCGAGGCGAGGCGGTCGCTGATCGCCAGGCGCCAGGCCGGGACTTCCTCGTCGACCTCGAGCAGGGAGCGGCGACCGGCGCGCCGGTCGGACCAGTCACTGGGGAACATCGGCCGGCCATCAAACCCCTCCGGGATCAGTGACCGTTCAACCTGCAGGGCGATCTCGGAGCGCAGTTCACGCTCGCGTTCGACGATGGCCGCACCGCGCGCGGTATGGGTCTCGTCGAGCAGTTCACGGAACAACGCATCGACCTCCTCGTCGCCAGGCAGGTCGCGCAACAGCGCACGCAGGTAGGCCAGGGCGAGTTCGCGATGGCCGCGGGCGCGCAGGTCGCGCACCCGGGCCAGCCGCTCGTCGCGCAGACTGCTGGCTATGACGCTGGCGTCCTCGACCCGCGAGCGGGCCTGTCCGACCGCATCCTGACGCGCCTGGACGGCGGCATCCCCGGCTTCGCGGCGTTCGGCAGTGCGGGCCTCCGCGATCAGGCCATGGGCCCGGGTGAGCTGGGTATGGTCGGGGGCGGCCTGTCGCACCGCCGGTTCGAGACGGCCGAGGGCCTCGCGCGCCCGTCCGGCGGCGAGTAGGAAGACGGCGTCGTCGCAGGCCGCCCCGAGGTCGGCGTTACCGGCCGCTTGGCGGATGTTGGCGGCCGAGGTCTGATCGGCTGGCACCACGACCAGCGTCGCTGGCGCCCCGTCAGCGGCCGCCTCGACCGCCCGGGCTTCATCGGCTGCCTGCAGCGGCGGTGGCTGGTCTGCAGCGCCTGCCATCGCCGCCAGCAGGCCAAGCGCGAGCGCACGGGGGCGGTGGGGGCCGCGCTTGCGCGCCCCGGCTGCACCGTACCGCTCCCCGCGCCCTGTGATCACTGCAGCTTCTCTTGCTCGTCGAGGTCAAGGATGGTGGCGGTGAGCAGGAAGAACGTCTTGCGGTTCTCGTCGTAGGTGCCATTGCGGCTGAACAGCCGGCCGAGGAACGGGATGTGCGACAGGAACGGTACGCCGGTATGGGTACGCTGGCGCAGCGAGCGGTTGAAGCCGCCGATCAGCAGGCTGCCACGGTCGGGCAGCATGACGGTCGAGCGCAGGGTCTGCACCGCGACGTTGGGCAGCTCGATCGGGTAGGCCGCAGGCGGGCCGATGACGGTGACGTCTGTGCCCTGGATGATTTGCGGAGCGATGATGTATTCGATGAACACCCCGGCCAGGCCGACGTTTGACGGTCGGATCTCCATGGTCACGTACTTGTGGTCGCTGGAAATCACCGGACGGACATCAAGCATGTCGCCGTAGTTCAGCACCGTGATCACCGGGTCGTAGTTCGACGAGACGATCTCGTAGTCGCTGATGTAGGCGTACTGGTTGATGAACGAGGCGTTGGCGCGCTGACCGTTGAAGCAGGTCAGTTGCGGATGGTAAAGGATGGTGGCGTCGGTTTCGTCCTCGGCGGCGCTGAAGATGGCGTTCAACTGGTCGGTGTTGAGGACGCTGGCCGTGTTCATCGCCCCTTCGAGCACCAGGCCCTTGGGGTTGGAGGCGACGTCGGCGGGATTGACGCCGTAGCCGGAGGTGGTGGCGTTGCCGGGCATGGCCTGGCGGACCGTGCCTGCGACGCTGTAGCCGCTGATCCCGCCGCCCTCCCGGCCCAGAGTCTGGTAGCCGGCGGTGTTTGAAGCGCCGATCATATTGGTCGGAGAATTGTGCCACTCGACCCCGATCTCCTCGAAGAACCCCTTGCGCACATCAAGCAGGCGCACGCCGACGTTGACCTGCATGGCGGTCTGACTGCGCAGGTTGGCGAGCAGCTGTTCGATCAGCTTGTGGCCTTCCGGGGTGTGGCTGACGAACAGGGTCGAACCACTGCGCTGCTTGACACTGATGTTCTTGGCCTCGTCCCATTCATTCTTGGTGACGTTGTCCTGGATGAATTGGACTAGTTCATCCGGGTCTCGGCCCGCTGGTTCGTCGGCGGCGCCGCCGCCACCGAACAAGTTGCCGCCGCCGCCGCCGCCGGTGGCAGCGTAGGCCATCTCGACGCCGGGGAAGTCGCGCACCGGGGTGATCAGGTCAGTGACGTCGTAGAGGCGCAGGCCGGCGACGCCGGTGACCGGCTCGTTGTTGATGAAGATGGCCTGGTCCTGGATGGCCATGTGCCAGCCGGTGATCTCGAGAATCCACTTCAGGGCATCGCGGAAGCGCATCTCGCGCACCTTCAGCGTCACCGTGCCGCCGCCGCCGGCCGCCAGGACCTGCGGGCTGACCACGATGTTGACGCCGGTCACCTGACGCAGGAACACGACTACGTCCTCGAACGACTGGTCCTGGAAGTCGAAGGTGACGCGCTGTTCGAGACGGTCGTTGAGTGCCGCCATCCACGGCTCAGCGCGCTGGGCGCCGATCTCCCGCGGGGTGCGCAGGGTGCGGCGCTGCCAGTCCTCGGGATAGACCAGCAGTTCGTTCTGCGGCACCAGCGACTTGTGTAACTCTTCGGCGACGCGGGCCAGGCCCTCGAGGCGTTCAGTGCGGTACTGCACGTCGAAGGTGTAGTGCCCTTCACGCCGGGAGGCGAGGTAGAGCACACGCGCGTCGTCGCGACGGCGATCGAGCTCGTAGGCGTTCCACGCCTCGACCTCGGCCCGGCGGTAGTCCTTGCGGTCGTAGGCGGTCTGGGCGCGGCGCATCAGTTCGTCGACCTTGAGGCGCAGGGCTTCGACCTGCAGTTCGGTCTGGCGGCGCGCGGTCTCGGCGGCGGCCTTGCGGTCCTCGTCCTGGCGCTGGACCTCACGCTGGCGGGACTTGTCGCGAGCGTCGGCTCGCTTGGCCGCGACCTGCTTGGGCAGCTCGCCCCAGTCGAAGGCGAAGGGGAAGGAACGGATGCCGATTTCGACGCGGTCGAAATCAAGCTCGGCGGCGCCGTAGTCGCCGGCCGCCATCGCCTTATCGCCGCGCTCCATCAGCGCCGACAGCCGCACCGCCGTCTCCTGGGTGCGGACATCCTGCAGGCTGCCGAACCAGGTGGCGGCCATCTGCAGACGGTTCTCGCGGTTGCTCAGCACCGCCAGGACATCGCTGCGTAGTTGCTGGGCGCCGGCATGCGGTGGATACAGCTGCACGGCGCGCTGCACCAGATCCAGGGCCTCGGCGAAGGCGCCGGCCCGATACTTGGCCAGGGCCTCGGCATAGGCGGCCTCGGCGGCGACCTCGGCCTCGCCGGGCCGGGCGGTCCGCTCGGCAGGGGTCGGCGTGGGCTCGGTGGCCGGCTCGGCAGCAGCAGCAGCAGCAGCCGGGGCCATGATGGCGATCGCCAACAACAGCGGCGACAGCACGAGCGGGTGGGTCGGGAGGGGTGAACGCAGGCGCATGGAGGCGTCCCTCTGGGGCGGGGTCGGAGCAGATGCGGCAGCAAGCGCGCCGCCGGCGACAGTCTGCAGGATGCTAGGATGGGGGTCGGGCGCCCGAGGGGTAAGGCCCCGCCGGCGTCCCTGGTGTCACTCTCACCGCGTGGCGAGCGACTAGCGCCTCGGCGGCATGCCCGGCGGCATGCCCGGCGGCTGCATGCCTGGCGGCGGCACGCCCGGCTGCATCGGTTCCGGTTCGCCGCCATGGGCGCCGGTCTTGCGGCCATGCGGGGTGTTCGGGGCCGGGGGCTGGGCCTCGGGTGTGATGGCCGCCGGGGCGACGTCCTTCGCTGCCATGACGTCTTCGGGATCGAACACCTTCAGGCTGTTCTCGACCAGTTCCCACCAGGCGATGCGGCCGTCCGGGAAGACGTAGTACGGCGTATCGGTGACGTAGCTGGCCTTGTCCAGGGCGCCCTCGTCGATCTTCTGCTTGTGCAGTTCCTCGAGCGGGCCGGTGCCGGGGGCATAGGCCTTGGGCGTCTCGGGGATCAGGCCCCACTGGCGGAACTCGCTGGGCGCCTTGGTGAACTCGTCTTTCTCAATGTACGCCGCCATGCGGTGGGGGTAAATCAACAGGTCCGGCCGACTGGTCGGCGGGATGATGTTGATCAGCTTGGTCAGGGTCAGCTCGCTGCCGGTTTCGGGGTTCTTCAGCACCACGATGTCGGTCTTGACCTCCTTGCTGTCCAAGGCGAGGTCGCGGGCCCTGCCGCCACCTTTGCGCGACACCGGCTTCACCATCCAGTACAGCACCCGCTTCTGGTCCTTGATCAGCTTGTCGACCACGAAGGGGGTGTCGAGGTTGACCTTGATCTTCGTGTCGGTCTGGAACGGGTTAGGGATGACGACCTCTTTAAGACCGAGGACGTCGCCGACGCCGAAGCGCTCTTCCAGCGGCTTCTCCATCCATTTGCGGTCGCCGTCCTGTTCGAACAGGCGCAGCAGCAGGAAGCGGCCAACGTCGTGGAACTTGGTCGGATCCTCTGGCAGGCTGGCGGTACTGAGGCCGACCAGGGCGAAGCGCACGCTGGCCGTGGTCTCGGTCTCGGCCGGGGTGCACCAGGGGCCAAGGAACAGCTTCTCGCCCGGTTCCAGCTTGCTGTCGGCCGGCAGCGGACCTGATACCGGGCGCAGCAGGGCCTTGTAGAATGCTCCGCTCTTGGCCTTCACCTGGGTCAGGGCCTTGTCGAGCACAGTCTGGTCTTCGGTCGGCCCAGCGGAGGCGTGTCCCGGATAGACCAGCACGCTCTGCTTCGGCCGTTCCGGTAGGTTGGCGTCGAGGTCCAGGGCGGTGGCGGCGGCGATCACCCGGGCGCGCAGCTTGTGCTTCTGCCAGGGTTCGGGGGTGGGGATGGTCAATGCCGTCGCGGGGATCGCAGCCAGGGGCAGGACCCCGTCGGTGCTGGCGCCGGGCAGGGCCAGCGGCTTCCACTCGTTGTCGCCGATCTTGATCTCGACCTGCAGGCCCAACTCGCGGCCGGTGTTCTCGACCGTGCCCTTGTCCTCGCGGCGCCAGCGACGTTCCGGCTCGCTGGAGATGCGCCTACCCGCCCCTTCCGTGCTGCTGTCGGGCGCGGCAACGGTGATGTTCAGCGAGCCGATCGCGTCGGCGATGCTGACTGTGGGTGGCAGCACCTGGTAGACGTACAGATACAGGCCTTCCCCACCGACGATGCGCCCTTTGTCCGGCGGATTGGTCAGCCAAGCCATGGTCGGGGTCATCGGCGCCGATTCACCGACCCGGGCCAGCAGCTGGTCGAGGTAGGGGCGCGGCTCCTTCATCACCGGCGGACTCTGCTTTTTGAACACGGCATCGATCTTGGCGTTGATCGCCTCGATCTGCTGCTGGTCCTGCTTCGGTCGGATGGTCGGATCGTCGATCGTCCCCCACAGCACCAGGGCGCAGCCACCGGCGACGGCGGTGAGCACGAACTTCTCGCCATGGGCGATCAGGAAGGTCTTGGCACTCATGTCAGTTGCCTTCCAGGAAGGGCGGGGGTCCGCCAGGCGCGCCGGGTGGCATCATGCCGGGGAAGCTCGGCATGCCGCCGGGCATGCCGTTGGCGTCGATCGGCGTCTCGCCGGTCGACTCGGCGAAGGTGATGACCTCGACGGACAGCACCAGTTGGGCGGAATCGCCGGCGACATCGTAGCGTTCGCCGGCCAGACCGTTCTCGCGCCGTCCCAGGTTGGCTGCGGTGATGGCGATCAGGGGACGGTCGGCGTCGGCGTTCCGTTCGAGGGCGGCCGAAACGGCGAGCAGGGCGCTGACCGAACCGTTGAGCGTCAGTCGCAGGCCGAGCGATCGCGCTTGCAGTTGGCCGCGCACCGCCGTGGCCAGCGGCCGCAGACCGCCGGCGGCCTCGCTGCCGACGGTCATGCCGCCGCCGACCCATTCGACGTTGCCGATCATGGCGCTGGAGCGGGCGCGATCATCGCTGCGCCCGGTCGGTCCGACCACCGGGCTGTCGGCGATGGCGATGCGCGCGGCGATCAGCCGGTCGGTGATCATCTCCATGGCGCGCAGCCGGGAGGTTAGCTGCGGGTGCTCGCGCGGCTCGGGGAAGCTGCCCGACTTGGTGTAGAGGCCGGCGGACAGGCGCACCGTCGTCGGGCTTTCGCCACTGGCGCTCTTCTCCTCGTCCTCGGGAGCGCGCTTGAGGCAGCCGGCCTCGCGCAGCCGGGCGACCAGGGCCTCGCTGGCGGCGATGTAGGCGCTGTACCACTCGAGCACATTGGAGGTCGGGGCGACCGACTTGCTCAGCCAGTTGCCGCGGCCGAGCAGCTGCGTGCGGATGTCGGCAAGCTGTTTTTCGTACTTCACGACGTGCGGATTCAGCACCTGCAGCCAGCTGCCGGTGATCAGGTATTCGTCGGCCAGGCGCTGGGTGTCAGCCGCGTTCTCGGCGTCGAACACGCCCTGCGGGTCGCCACGGTCGGCGCGCTGCTCGAGTTGGTTCAGTTCCTTGGATTGCTGATCAAGCTTGGTCTTCGAGGCGCGGGCCTCGTCGGTCGGCACGATAATGAACCAGGTGACGAGCAGGGCGACGAGGACGGTGCCGCTGATGATCCAGAAGAGATGCCTCACTTGGCGGCCTCCCCGCCGACGGCGGCGATGGTGCAGGTGTAGGTGGTGGTGCTGGTGGCCAGCGTCTTCTTCTCTTCGATCGGCTTGAGACTGCCGTTCTCGTCGAGGCGGTCGCGGTCGAGATAGTACCAGCTGACCGTGCCTTCGATGTCGGCGGTGGCTTGCACGTCGGAGAACAGGGTCGGCGCCTTGCTGAGATCCTGCAGGTGGGCTGGCAGGGGCAGGTCGCGCAGGGATTTCAGCAGAGCCGAACGCACCTCGCCCTGGCTGCTGCCAGCCGGGATGTCGATCTGTACGGTGACGAGGCGCGGCATCGCCAGGGGACGGAACGGATCACCACCGCCCGTCGGTTCGACGAATTCGACCTTGCGCAGGTAGGCGCCTTGCAGGGGCGGGGTGGTCTCGGCGATCGATGGCAGGGTTGGTGTGGGCGGACGATAACCGGGATTGCGCACGATGTCCTGCACCGCCCCGATGACGCTGGCGAGGACGGCATGGGTGAGGCCCTGGTTGGCCCCGACCATGTCGAAGGAGGCGAGCTGCGGCGCCAGCTGCTGGACCTTCTCCAGCACCGCCCGCGAGTCCTTCATGCGTTCGCTGTTGTCCTTGGCGTAGCGCGTCACCTTCTCGGCCAGGCGGGCGTTGGTGTCGGCGGCGCTGCTGGCGACGGCGTAGTCGATCCACATGGTGGCGCCGAGCAGGCCGATGGCGGCGATGGCTGCCCACTTCTTCTGCGCCAGGATGCGCTCGGTCTGCATGCCGCTGGGCATGAGGTTGACGTCGGCGCGCGACACCCCGGTGGCCTGCAGGCCCAGGCCCATGGCGACGCCGAGCGCCTGCAGGTCCTGCATGAAGTGGGTGCGGTCTAGGCCACTGGCGACCTGGATGCGGTCGAGGTCCTCAAGGATGTTGATGGTCAGGCGCAGCTTCTCGGCCATGTACTCGGGCAGGCCGGGCAGGCGGAAGGTGTTGCCGGAGATGACCAGGTTGTCGAGCGTGGCGGTGGCGTTCTGGGTGCGGTAGAAGCCGAGGCTGCGGTTGATCTCGCTGACCAGCTCGGTGAGGCCGCTTTCGATCACCTTGATGATCTTCTCGGCCTGGCGGCTGTCGCCGACCTGGCGCTTGAGCGTTTCCGCCTCGCCGATGCTGACGCGGAACTTTTTGGCGAAGACCTGGGTGATGTCGTTGCCTGAGACCGGCAGCGAGCGCATCCACAGCTGGTCGGCCTGGTAGACCACCAGGTCGGTGTTGTCGGCGCCGACGTCGAGGATGATCACCGCTTCGCCGTCGGGGAACTGCTGGTCGAACTTGATGAAGTTGTAGAGGGCGAGCGACGGCACCGAGACGCCGGCCAGGTTAAGGCTGACCGACTTGCACTTGGCGATGAGCTGCTCGATGATCTCGCGTTTGACCGCGAACAGGGCGACGTCGAGCGACGAGCCGTCGGCTGCCGGCGAACTGTGGTAGCCCCACTCGACCTCGTCGAAATTGCCGGGGATCTGCTGCTTGGCCTCCAGCTCGACCATTGCGTGCATGCGCTTCTGGTTGATCACCGGCACGTTGACGGCGCGGGAGAAGACCTGCCGTCCGCTGATCGCAGCGTAGACCGGCGTGCTGCCGAACTCTTCGCGGGCGACGATCGCCTGCAGGGCGGAGGTGACCGCCGCATCGCGGTCGCCGCCCTCGGGGACGGTGATCGGCTCGATGGCGTAACCCAGGACCGTCACGCCGTCGCCGCTGCGCGACAGCTTGACCGCCTTGATCGACGAGTGCCCGATGTCGAGGCCCCAGGCGACCGGATGGCTGTCCATAACGTCTATCCCCACGGGTGGATGCGTGCCGGCGCGAAGCCGGGGCGAATGGCCACGCTAGCGTCCGGGCCGCCATCGACCAAGGGGCGCGGAAGGCGGGGGGGGTACGTGTGTGTCACCGGGAGAACGTCCGGTCGTCTGGCCGTCTGGTCGTCCGGGCGTCGGGGTTGCATGACTGTTCGGGTGGTCACCGTGCTGGTATGAGTGACAAGATCATACGCTTTCCCGGGGCGGCCAAGGCCCCCGTGGCTGCCGAGCCGGTTAGCGAAGCCAAGGGGCCGGATGGCCTTACCGAGGAGCAGCGCAAGGCCGTGCAGATCATCCTCGGTGGCATGCCCTTCGTGCTGGTGGGCATCAAACCCACCGACCGGGGCGCCGACTTCTTTACCGCTGTGCACGGCGATCACACCGATCTGCGCAATGCCCAGGACCATCTCGGCGGGGTCATCGCCCGGGCCTTCTCCCGCAAGGGGATCTCATGAGTCCTTGCCCCGGTTCGTCGTTCGTCGTTCGTCGTTCGTTGTTCCGCGCGATCGGCCTGCTGCTGCTGCTGCTGGTCAGCGTGGCCATCGCGGCCGGCGAGGCCCGTGGCACCGTCGTCGTCACCCTGACCGGCGACCTGGCGCTGCGCCCGGCCGAGGGCCTGTTCGGTGGCGGCGAGCCGTCGCTGCATGACGCCACCGCCCAACTGCGGGACGCGCTTGGTGGGCCGGAACGCCGCATTGTCCTCGACCTGTCGCGCGGCTTTCGGCCCGGCCTAGCCGCCGCCGAGGAACTGGCTGCGGTGCTGCGCGAGCGCGCCCCCGGCCGCAGCGTCGCCTGCCTCATCGACCGCATCGAGGACGCCGCCCTGGTCGTTGCCGCAGCCTGCGACGAGGTGGTCATCGTCAACGGCGGCTTGACCGCGATCCACGGTCTGGCGGCCGAGAGCTGGTACCTCGCCCCGGCGCTCGAACGCGTCGGCGTGCGCTTTCACGCGGTGGCCAGCGGGCCGTTCAAGACCGCTCCCGAGATGTTCACCCGCGACGGCCCCAGCGACCAGGCCCGCGCCGAGAGCCGCCAACTGCTCGCCGCCCTCGACCGCACCCTGGTCCAGCTGTCGGTGCGGCCCGGCTTCGACGCCGCCGCCCTGTCCAAGGCGCGGGAGGCCGGCCTGCAGACCGCCCAGGCTGCGCGCACCTTGGGCATCGCCAGCGCCGCCGCCGAGCCCGGGGCGTGGTTCGCCGCCCAGCCGCAGCCGCTGCGCCGCCTGCGCTTCGGGCCTGAGGCGCCGGATCTCAGCAGTCTCGCCGGCATGATGCGCTTTTGGGGCCAGCTGATGGGTGGCGACGACGGCGCCCGGCCGGCCCGTTCGGTGGCGGTGGTCGAGCTGGCCGGGACGATCGTCGGCGGCGAGCATTCGATGCCCGGCGAGACGGTTGCCGACGGCGACACCGTCGCCCTGTTCGACCGGCTGCGCGACGATCGCCGGGTGGCGGCGGTGGTCCTGCGCCTCGACTCGCCGGGTGGCGACGCTGGGGCCAGCGACCGTATCCACCAGGCCGTCCGCCGGCTCGATGGCGCCAAACCGGTGGTCTGCCTGATGGACCGCGTCGCCGCCAGCGGCGGCTACTGGATCGCCCTGGCGGCGCGCGAGATCCGCGTCCACCGCAGCACCATCACCGGCTCGATCGGCGCCTTCGCCCTGGTGCCTGACCTCGACGGGGCGATCGGCCTGCTTGGCATCAGGCGCCATGTCGAACTCGGCTCGCCGCACGCGGACCTCTTCCATCCCGGGGCCTGGGACGACGCCAAGGCCGCGATCTACCGCGGCCTGATCGCTGACGTCGATGATCGCTTCCGCAACCTCGTCGCCCTGCGGCGCAAGCTGCCGCGCGCCCGCGTCGACCAGCTTGCTGAAGGTCGCGTTTTCACCGGCGAGCAGGCGATCGCCGAGGGTCTCGCTGACGGTCTGGGCAACCTGGGCAGCACGGTGGCGCGGGTGCGCGAGCTGGCGCACGAGGCGGCGCCGCTGCCGCTAGAGCGCTTCCCTCGCGGCGGCGGCCTGGCCGCCCGCCTCGGCCTGGTCGATGCTGCAGCGTTCGTCCCCGGGGCTGCTCGCCTGGCGGTGTGGGCCGATCAAGCCCGTCGCGGCCCGCTGATCCTGGCGCTTGAGGCGGTCCCCGAGATCCGCTGACTCCCCTGGGACCGACGAGCTCTAGCTCGTCGGCGAGTCCGGCTAGCGCACCGCTTCGCTCCGCCACTTCCCCGGCGTCGTGCCGGCGAGGCTGCGAAACAGCCGATCCAGGCACGCGGTCGAGCGGTAGCCGACCGCCTCGGCCACCTCGCGCACCAGCATGCCGCCAGCGATCAGCCGCTGCGCCTCGGCCAGGCGTAGCCGCCGTAGATGCGCCACCGGGCTGCGCCGCATCGCGGTGGCGAACAGGCGACGGAATTGCACCGCGCCCAGGCCACAGGCCAGGGCCAGCTCGCCGATCGGCATGGGCTGGGCGAGATCCTGGCCCATCACCGCCAGTGCGGGACTGATCCGTGCCAGGGCGCCGCCGGCCGCTGCTGGCGCCGGCTGGCAGCGGGCTCCGGCCCGCCGCGTTGTCGCCACCAGGGCGGTGGTGACCTGCGCCTGGATCAGCGCCTGCCAGCCGGGGGTGCGCTGGGCGTCCTCGCGGCAGGCGGCGAGCAGCGCCGTCTCGACCCCGTCTTCGTCGCGCAGCTGGATGGCCTGCGGCAGGCCGGCGGCGATGGCGAAGGGCACGCCACCGCCGCTGTCGGCCCGATGCGCCAGGACGATCAGGCGCGGCGGCGCCGCTAGGTCGCCCTCGGCCTGCAGCCAACTGCCGCGCACAGCGTAGATCAACCGGCGCGGGGCGATGGCGAACCAGCGACCATCGATCGACACGCGCCCACGGCCCGACACCGGCAGCAGGGCCATGTCGTTGCGTTGGCGCCGCCGCAGGATGCGCCAGTCGGGGGTGCAGTCGTAGAGCGAGGCGCTGGCTTGGGTGACGACCAGGGTGGCAAGAGCGCGGCCAGGCAGCGCCGGGGTCGGCGTGGTTGCGATCGGGAAGTCGGTGACGATGCGGAACTGGGCTGGACCGCGGGCCATGACAGAACGTCGGTCCATGATCGAAAAAGTCAAATTTCTGATCGGAAAAGATAGCGGCCTTGAACATGGGCCGATTACGATGCCTCACAGCAACACGGGCAAACCGCCCAGGAGCCGCACATGACCGACCTCAAGGCACTCCACGACGCCGTTGTTGACGGTGACGCCAAGTCCGCCAAGGCGCTGACCACCGCCGCCATCGCCGAGAACGTCCCGCCGGGCGATCTGCTGGCCAAGGCGCTGATTCCGGCCATGGACGAGGTCGGCCGCCGCTTCGAGTGCAACGAGTACTTCGTGCCCGAGTTGCTCATCTCGGCCCGCGCCATGAAGGGCTCGATGGAGCTGATCCGGCCGCTGCTCGCCAAGAGCGGCGCCCAGCCCACCGGCAAGGTCGCCATCGGCACGGTCAAGGGCGACCTGCACGACATCGGCAAGAACCTGGTCGCCGCCATGCTCGAAGGCGGCGGCTTCGAGATCATCGACCTGGGCGTCGACGTCGCGCCAGAGAAGTTCCTCGCCGCCGTCACCGAGAAGGGGGCCAACATCATCTGCCTGTCGGCCCTGCTGACCACGACCATGCCGTCGATGAAGGACACCCTGGCGGCGCTAAACGCGGCCGGACTGCGCGACAAGGTCAAGGTGATGATCGGCGGCGCGCCGATCACCGACGCCTACGCCAAGGAGATTGGTGCCGATGGCTATTCGGACAACGCCAGCAGCGCGGTTCAGCTCGCCCGCCGCCTGGTCGGCAAATAGACCGTGCCCATACCCCGGCCGTCCGGCCGGGGTATGCTGTTCGACGGGTGCCGCATGACGATGGTCGATCCACAACGCCTCTTTCTCGTCGGCTGCGAGGTCTTCACCCGCGAGTTGAACGCGGCCGTCGCCGCCTCTGAACGCCAGGTCGATGCCGTCTGGCTGCCCAAGGATCTGCATGATCGCGGCGGCAAGGCGATGATGACGGTGCTACAGCAGCGCGTCGAGCAGGCCGATCCCGAGCGCCACCAGGTCGTGGCCCTGGGTTTCGCCCTGTGCAACAACGGGATCGTCGGGCTGCGCGCCGGGACGATGCCCATCGTCGCCTACCGCAGCCACGATTGCATCGGCTGCCTGCTCGGCTCGCGCAAACGCTACGAGGACGAGTTCCGCGCCCAGCCCGGCACCTACTGGTACTCGGCTGGCTGGCTTGAACGCGGCAGCAGCGGCTCGCACCTCGCCCCGCCGTCGGTGCCCGAGGCCAGCGATCCGCAGTGGGTCAAGATGCTGGCGAAATACGGTGAGGACAACGCCCGCTTCCTGTGGGACGAGCTGCGCGCCCAGACCGCGCACTACACCCGGCTGGCCTACATCGACACCGGCGTCGGTCCGCAGCAGCGCTTCGCCGCCGAGGCTAAGAAGAAGGCCGACGACCGTGGCATGGCCTTTGAACGTCTGGTCGGCGATCCCCGGTGGATCCAGGACCTCATCGATGGCCCCTGGGACGCGGAACGCTTCCTCGTCATCCAGCCGGGCCAGACTGTGGTCGCGCGCTACGACGGCACCCTGGTCGGGGTCATGTAGGTACCGTGTTTCGGTCTCGGTCTCCCGAAACCCGAAACCCGAAACCCGAAACCGCGCCCATGCCCACCCTCACCCTCATCCTCACCATCCTTCCCGCCGGCACCCGCATCGAGGTCGCCCCCGGCACGTCGCTGCAGGACATCCTCTTCCCGCATGGCGTCGAGTTTCCGTGCGGTGGTCGGGGCACATGCAAGGCCTGCCGGGTGCGCGTGCGCGGCCCGGCGCCGCCGCCGACCGCCGATGATCGCCTGGCGTTTGCGCCGGGTCAGCTTGACGACGGTTGGCGCCTCGGGTGTCGCATGCGCGCCGACGCGGATCTCGCCATCGAACTCGGTCAGTGGCACTCGCCGATTCTCGCCGATAACACGGTGGTGACCGTCGAGGCCCGAGACGGCTGCGGCATCGCCATCGATCTGGGGACGACGACGCTGGCCTTGCAACTGGTTGATCGCACCGACGGCCGCGTCCTGGCCACACGCACGGCGCTGAATCCGCAGGCCCGGCTGGGCGCCGACCTGATGACGCGCATCGACCACGCCCTGCGCAACGGTGCGGCGCAACTGCGGGATCTGGTGCGCGGCGAACTCGGTCGGCTGGTCGCCGAGCTGGCGGCGCAGGCGCCTCGGCCGGTCCGCCTGGTGACCATGGTCGGCAACACCGCCATGCACCACCTGTTCGGCGGTGTCGACGTGACGCCATTGTCGGCCCCGCCGTTCCGCCCGGTGGGCGACGGTCTGCTGGAATTCACCGACCGCGAGCTGGGCTGGGAGCTGGGCGGCGCGACGGTGCGCTTCCTGCCCTGCCTGGGCGGTTTCGTCGGCTCGGATTTGACCGCTGGCATCCTCGCCACCCGCATCCATCAGCTCGAAGGCCTCAACCTGCTGGTCGATCTCGGCACCAACGGCGAGCTGGTGTGCGGCGGCCGCGACGGTTTGGTCTGCGCCAGCACCGCCGCCGGCCCAGCCTTCGAGGGCGCCGGCATCTCGATCGGTATGCGGGCCGCGACCGGCGCCATCGGCGCGGTGACGGTCGATGACGGCCGGTTGCACGCCGAGGTGATCGGCGGCGGACCCCCGCGCGGCATTTGCGGCAGCGGCCTGGTCGACGCCATCGCCGGGGCGCTCGAGCTCGGCTGGATCGTGCCGTCCGGGCGGCTGCAGCGCGGTCGCAGCGACCTGCCGCTTGTCGATGGTCTGGCTCTGCAAGGTCTGGATGTGCGTCAACTGCAGTTGGCCAAGGGCGCCATTGCGGCCGGGATCCACCTGCTGTGCGGCCAGTTCGGCGGCAAGGCGCACGATCTCCGTCGCGTCTTCCTCGCCGGAGCCTTCGGCAACTATGTGCGCCTCGCGGCGGCGACGCGCATCGGTCTGCTGCCGGTTGATCCGGCCATCGTCCTGCCGTCAGGGAACACGGCTTTGCTCGGGGCGCGGCTGGCGCTGCATGACGATGACCACGCCTATCAGGCAATCCGCGACATCACGCGGCAGGTCGAACTGAAGATCGAGCCGTCGTTCGATGACACCTACATCGATGCGATGGGATTTCCGTCAGCGTAACGCTGCAGGAGCTGGGCCAGCTCAACGTCCTTGCCGGTCACCAGGTTGCCGGCGTCATGCGTGGTCAGACGCACGGTGACGCGATCGTACACGTTGCTCCACTCGGGATGGTGGTCGAGTCGGTCGATGTCCGGCGCTGCTTCGGCCATGAAAGCGACCGCGGCACGGAACGACGCGAAGCGGAAGGTCTTGTGCAGGGCGGCATCGCGATGCGTCCAGCCCGGGAGGTCGGCGAGGGCGGCGGCGATTTCTGAGGGATTGAGCTGGGCCATACCGACGAGTCTGTTTGCCGACGGCAGTCGGCCAGCAGTCTTCTAGCCGCCTGCTACAAGCATCCCGCGCAGGCAGTCGCGCTGTGCTGGCTCTAGCGAATCGTCGGCCGCCACCGCGTCGATCATCGCCCGCAGGTCGCCGTGGAAGACTTCGGTGCGGACGTGGTGCAGCAACTCGCGTTTGTAGCTGCCCTCGTTGACGACGGCGGTGAAGCGGTGGGCCCGGCCTTCCGGCGTCTGGGCTAGGAATCCGCGCCGGGCGAGATTGCGCATCACCGTCAGGATGGTGGTGTAGGCCAGCCGCTTCTCCAGCGGATCGGCCATCAATTCATCATGCACGTCGTGGACGGTCGACGGTCCACGGCGCCAGATGTGGTGCATGACCTTGACCTGCAGGGGGCCGATGAGTTCCATCTGTGTCGACTCCGCTCGGCATCTTAGTTCCCTGGGAAGCCATTCCTAGGGGTTTCCCGGATACCCGTCTAGGCCCGGACCAGGTCGTCGAGCCAGGCCGTTACGGTACCTTCGCCGAGCTGGTGCAGCCAGCGCTTGGCGTCCTCGGGATAGCCGGCGGTGGGTTTCAGCCAGGCGAAGCGGCCACTCCAATGGCGGTTGAGCAGCAGCACGTGCAGCTCGCGGGCGTACTTGGCGATGCACGAGGCGGCGGCGACCAGCGGTTCGGCGGCCTCGCCGCCGACCAGGAAGGCGACGCCAGTCGAACGGCAGCGGTAACGGCAGGCCGGCGCCGTCTCCTCGAGGATCTCGACCGGCTGTCCCGGCCAGGCCGATTGCAGCAGGTCGCCGTAGCGCTTGCGGCCACCCAGGCGGTCGCAGGCAATGGCGGCACCGCTGGTCGGATCGGGCACGCCGGCGGCGAGGAGCAGCCGCACCACGTCGAGTTCAGCGGCAGCCCGGTTGACCCCCGAGCGCTTGGCCGCGTTCAGCCGGCACGGATGCAGCAGCCGACCGTGCAGGCCGCCGGCGGCACCGCTGCGCATCGTCCACGCGGTCAGGCCGGTGGCAGCGACTGGCAGGCGCAGGTCCTCGGCGCCGGCCATCCACGGCGCGGCGGCGCGGTCGGCGGCAGCCTCGCCGAGCAGGGCGAAGAGGTCATCGGCTGTGTCTGGCTGGAAACCCGACAACCAGGCGGCGGCGGGCAGGGCGACCCGCTCCAGGCTGGCGAGATCGCCGGGCTTATGCACCTGCTTACTGTCAGCTACACCGAGTGCGGCAAGTTCGGCGGCGAAGGCCGAGGTGTCATCGACCTCGGCCAAGGCCCCGACCACCGCCAGTGGTCCAAGGGTCGGACCGTAGCCGGCCTCATCGATGCCCATACGCAGCATGCGCCGAGGCTAGCCCTGGAAGCGACGAGCTCCAGCTCGTCGCCTCGACGACGAGCTGGAGCTCGTCGTTCCCAGGGCTACCGTCGGGTCTGTGCGCCTGCTGCTGTGGATCGCTGTCGCCCTGGTCCTCGCCGTGATCCAGCACGCCCGGCTTGCGGCCCTGCCGGGCGTACCTGACCTGCCGTTGGCGCTGGTGGCCTGGGCGGTGGTGGTCGGTGAGCCCCAGGCGTGGATGTGGCGGGTGTGGCTGGTCGGGGCGGTGCGCGATGGCGTCGATCCCGGATCGCAGTGGTTCCATGCCGGGGCCCACCTCGTCCTGGTCGTCGTCCTGCTGCCGTTGCGCCGCTGGCTGCCGGGCGTCGGCTGGCTCGCCCTGCTGCTCACCGGCGCCGGGGCCTCGGCGTTCCTGCAGGGGCTCGACATCCTGGTCAGCGGCCGCGGTGGCTGGCACTGGTGGAGCGGTCTGCTGAGCGCGCTGCTTACCGGCGGCTGCGCCGTGCTATTCGGCCGCCTGGTGCCGGCGCCCAAGCGCACGGTCACGGTGCTGGAGGCGGATCAGCCCGAGGCGCCCGAGCGGTCGACGGGCAGCTCGACCCCGGCCTGAGTCAGCACCTCGGTGGCGAAGGCGCCCGGCGGCAGGGCGAACTCGACCCATACCACGTCGCCTTCCGGCTGCACCGTCGGCGGCGAGCGGAAGGTGACATATTGCTGCCGGCGTCCGCCCGGGCTCTCGAAGGCGCCGCCTTCGCGGAACCACGCCCAGTCAAGGCCGGTCGAGGCGCTCCACGCCTGCTCCTCGGCGAGAATCGGGGGGATTGGCGCGATGCGCCAGGTGCCGGGCATCGGGCCGGTGGTCAGCGCGTCCAGTTCGCCCGGTTGGGCGCGGCGATTGACGTCGGCAAGATCGTCGGCGCTGACCAGGAAGGGGATGCCGTCGCGGGTGCAGGCGATGTCGCCTTCGCGCAGTTGGTGTGACAGCCCGGCCGCGGCGCGGGCGTCGAGCACGGCGTTGAATATCGCTGCTTGGCCGGCCGAAGCGATCAGCTTGCGCAGCTCCTCGGCCTGCTTCAGCGCCCGGCCCGGATCCAGGCCGCGCTTCAGCGCCCCCATCACCTTGCCTTCGGGGCCGAAGCGGAAGCGGCTGGGCAGCGGTCCGCCGACCTGCCAAGCGCCCGAGGGATCGACCACCAGGGCGACGGCGGTGTCCAGGTCACCCGCCCCCCAGGCGGCGGCGATGCGCAGGTTGACGCCACCGAAGCCAAAGCGCTGCGGACCGAAGCGGTTGGCGATGCCGTGCTGGGCCAGGGTGTCGAGGCTGGCCTGCAGTTGCACCAGGTCGGAGACGCCGCCGAGGCCAAGGCGGAAGCGGTTGCCGTGCAGATGGCCGACGCGGATCTTGTTGAGGTGGCGGTCGATCCGCAGCACCTCCAGGCGACCCTTGGCGAAGGCCGTCTTCAGCGCCGCCAACTGCGTGTCGGTCCCGCCACGGACCGAGAACCACTGCCGCGTGATCGCGTGGCGATCCTTGCGGCCAGCGAAGCCGATGTCGACCGCGCGCACGCCGCAGGCTCGCGCCAGCGCCACCGCCACCTCGTCACTGGTCAGCCCC
>JBBREK010000042.1:0-22190 GCA_038203025.1 Planctomycetota bacterium | reverse complement strand
CCGCTATTCCTCAATCGATCGACTCTGCATGCGCTCGCTGATGGACTACTGGGTCAACGATACCCATGGCACACCATGTTTCGTGGTGACGGCGATGGGCAACGAGGGCATGCTCCACCACCTGCGCACGACGATCCTCCCGCGTCTGCTGCGCAAGGTGCCGAACCAGCCCAGCGATGCTGAGTTGGCCGCCGATCCTGACCGCCACCGCTTCATCCTGGTCTTTGATCGCGAGGGCTGGTCGCCGGCATACTTCGCCGAATTATGGCGCACGCACCGCATCGCCGTGCAGACCTACCGGCGCGGCACCTACGAGCCCTGGCCGGTTCGGGGCGGGGTGATCGACAATAGCTCCTTCACCCTGGGGCGGCAGTCTGTATGCCGCGTCCGCCTTCAGTGGTAGTTGGCCTTGATGCCGCCCCGGGATGGTTCTACCCCAGCTATGCGCAGGTGCATGATGTCGCCGAGGTGGAGCAGGCGTGGAGTGGCAATACCGGGCTCGCGCTCGTCGAACAGCACGGTGGTGACCGAACTGGTGTGCAGAAAGAAGCCCCCCCAGACCAGAGGTACGGGTAGGCACAGCAGGTGGGCGAGCCAGGCCAGGCCGAAGCCACCGTGACAGAAGACCGCGATGCTGCCGCAGGAGGTGCCTGAGATCCGGTAATGGCCGCGTTCGCGACGCAGGCCGTGGCGGCCAAGGAAGCGGTCCGAATCGGCTGCGATGCGCGCGCACTCGGTCTCGGCACGGGTGCCGGCGAGGCGCGGCTGGTCGGACCAGGCCAGGCTGGCGAGATAGGCGTCGTTGCGCAGCTCGTGGCCATGCACATCCCACCAGCACATCGGCGTGTCCACGGCCCCGGCGTCATGCAACTCGGCCGTCCACGTCTCGACCGGTGCGGTCAGGCCACTGCCGGCCAGAGCCAGCTCGGCGGTCTGTCGAGCCCGTCCCAGCGGTGAGCTGTAGGCGAGTGTTGGCCGCTCATGCGCCACCCACGTGCGTAGGCACTCGGCTTCGCGGCATCCGCGCGGCGTCAGGCTGTCTGTGCTGTAGTCGGGATCGCCGTGGCGGATGATGTACAGGCGCATGGTCTGTCCTCACTCCGCTTCAGCGCAGTCGCTGGACAGCAGCAGCGATCCGCTCTAGGCAGCGCACCGCTCCGAGTGCGGCGATGGTGTCGAACAGCGGCGGGCTGTTCGGCCGGCCGGTGACTGCGACGCGCAGGGCGCTGAAGGCGACCTTGGGCGACCACAACGCGGCGACGGCGGCGTCCTCCGTGGCCTTGGCGATGGCGGCGCTGCACGCCTCGCGCACCGCGGTCTCGGTGCCGGCGACGGTCCACTGTTCGGCGGCCTGGGTTTCCTTCAGCGCCTTGGCGAAGGCCTCCAGCACGCCACGGATCTGGGCGGGATCGCTGCCCTTGGGCACCAGCTCGTCAGCGCGGTGGTTGACCGTGACAGCATAGAACGGCTCGGCCAGGCTGATGAAGTCGGCGCCGCGGGTGAGTCGTTCGCGTACCAGCGGGAAGAGCTGGGCGAAGCGGTCGTCGATGGCGCGCACCACCTCGTCGCGCATGCGCTCGGGGGTCAGTTGGCGGAACCACAGACCCTGCAGATGGTCGAGCTTCTTCAGGTCGAAGACCGGCCCGGCGACGTTGACGCGATCAAGATCGAAGCAGGATGCCAGGTCGGCGATGGAGAACTGCTCCTTGCCCTCGGGATGGCTGTGACCGAGCTGGGCGAGGAAGTTCAGCAGCGCCTCGGGCAGGTAGCCTTGCTGGCGGTACCACAGCAGTGAGGTCGGGTTCTTGCGCTTGCTGATCTTCGACTTGTCGGCGTTGCGCAGCAGGCCGACGTGGACGTACTCGGGCGGGGTGAAGCCGAGCATCTGGTTGAGCAGGATATGCTTGGGCAGCGAGTTCAGCCACTCCTCGGCACGGATCACGTGGGTGATGCCCATGAGGTGGTCGTCGACCACCGCCGCCAGATGGTAGGTCGGCCAGCCGTCTCCCTTGAGCAGCACCTGGTCGTCGATGTCGGCCCAGGCCTTGACCGTCGGCTTGGCGCGCAAGCGGTCCTTGTAGGAGAAGTCGCCCTCCAGCGGCGTCTTCATGCGAATGACGTGCGCCTCGCCGGCGGCCACCCGGCGGGCGGCCTCGGCGGGATCGAGCGAACGGCAACGCCGGTCGTACATCACCGGCTGCTTGGCCGCCATCTGCGCCTTGCGCATGCCGTCGAGGGTCTCGCTGGAGCAGAAGCACGGGTAGGCGTCGCCCTGCGCGACCAGCTGGTCGGAGTAGCGCTTGTAGATGCCGAGCGCGACGCGTTCCGACTGCACGTACGGGCCGTGCTCGCCGCCGACATCCGGACCCTCGTCGTAATCCAGTCCCAGCCACTTCAGCGAGGCGTAGATGTTCTGCGCGCTGGCCTCGGTGCAGCGAGCCCGGTCGGTGTCCTCGATGCGTAGAATGAACTTCCCGCCGTGCCGGCGGGCGAAGCACCAGTTGAGCAGGCCGATGTAGCCGGTCCCGACATGCGGGTCGCCAGTGGGGGAGGGGGCGATGCGGACGCGGACAGTCATGGGAGGGGGTTTGTAAGGCGGAAGGCGGAAGGGGAAGGTGGACCTGGGACCGACGAGCTGGAGCTCGTCGGTCCCAGGGATGCGAATCCCTGGACAGGCACCGATTGAAATGATGGCGCGCGAGCTGCGCCTGGCGCATGTTTTTGCACCCAATGGCCATGCGGTGCCTGTCCACAAGTTCTGTCCCTTCTGACCTGGACCGCCGGAGGCACCTGCCAGGAGGGGTGGATCACTGCCAGGGAATCGGACCGGTATAGTCCCGCTGGGTGAGCTGCGCCCAGGGGAACAGGCCGGAGGCCATCATGCTGGTCTTGGCGATGCGCTCCACACGCCCGTCCACGAACCAGTAGTTGGACGAGCCGTTGTGGAGGTCCTGCCACGTGAAGTCGACCGATCCTCCCCAGCCCGTACCTGGCACCTCATACCAACTGACGACGGAAGCCCGGCCGCCCGTCTTCGTCTCGAAGAGACCCATCACCCGTGACGGTCGCCGTACCTGGCCGATCACCGTCCGGGGATACGGCGCAAATCTGCTTCCGCCAATTCCGACCTGGTTCGTACTTGAAGCCGGATAGGCGTAGGAACTACCGTAATAACTCCAACTGGGAAATTCGACCCGGCTGGTCATGTTGCTGGGGCAGAATAGGCGCGCTGCGGCCTTCCATGAATCCCAGTCGATCCCCCGCGTGGTCGAGATGCTGGCCTCATGCTCAAGAACTCCGGCATTCACCATCGCCTGTCGCCAGGGGATCACATCGTTGTTAAAGAGCGTTCCGTTGTTGTTGTCCAAGGCCATTGGGAAGAAGGCGTCCTGATCGGTGACGTAGACCAGCAGCAGCGCCCCCACCTGGCGCATGTTGCTGGAGCACACGGCGGCCCTCGCGCTCTGGCGGACAAGGCTCACTGCTGGCAGCAGCATTCCGAGCAGCACGGCGATGATCACGATGACGACGAGCAGTTCCACGAGCGTGAAGCCCGACCGCGGCAGAGGTGCGATGGATCTGGTCATGGTAGCAGCCTCCTTGGATCATGCGCTGTCCGTGCTGGCGATGCTCCGCATCCACCCCATCCACCCTGACGCAGGTGGAGGCGCCGTGGCGTGCGGCTGGCGAGCTCATCATAGCGCTGGAAGAGGCATGAGCTTGACATAAGTAAATATACATATAACAGTGTAACCATCAATGGCAATAGACGGCGCCACACCGCCACACCGCCGCACCCGAGGACAGGCATGGTCAACCAACGGATGATCGCCGAAGCAGCCGGGGTTTCCCGTGCGGCGGTGTCGTTCGTCCTATCGGATCCGGCGACGAAACGGGTATCGGAGACGAGCCGGGCCCGCATCCTCGCGGCCTGCCAGCGCCTGGGCTACTCGGGCGACGCCCGTGGCCGGCGTCGCCGGATCGCGATTGGGATCGATCCCCATTATGGGGCGCTGGAGCCCTATTTCTCGCGCTTCATGGCCGGCGCGTCCCCGGTGGCCGAGGCCGCCGGCTATGCGCTGGTGTTCAAGGAACTGCCCGCGGATGCCTCGGCCGACAGCCTCATCGTCAATCTGAACTGTGACGGCATCATCTGTTTTTGCGCGATCGAGGCCCGGCTGGCCGATGACCTGGGTCGCCATCTGCCGCTGGTGGTGACCAACCAGCCGGACACGGACTTCACCTGCGACACGGTGGATTTCGATGAGCAGCGTGGCGTGACCATGCTGGTCCGGCATCTCGTCACGCTCGGGCATCGCCGCCTCGCCTTCGTCGGCACGTCCGAGCTGCCGTCCGTCCCCGCTCGCGACCGGCCAGCCTCCCACAGTGGACGCTTCGCGCGGCGGCTAGGGGCTTATCTCGGCGCCACTTACGCCCAGGGGCTGCGGGTCGACGACGCGCTGATCGTGACCAGCGCCAAGGAGGCGGAACTCGGACTGCGCGAGGGCCACTTCTTCGAGGATGCCCTCGATCGGCTCCTCGCCCTGCCCGATCCGCCCACTGCAATCGTCGCCTACAATGACATCATGGCCTGCAGTCTACTGGCGCACCTCCGGTCGCGGGGCCTGCAGGTGCCAGGTGAATTGAGCGTGGTCGGATTCGACGATACGGCCCGCCTGCCCGACATGCGTCTGACCGGCGTCGATCCAGGCCTGGACCAGGTCGGTGGGCAGGCGGTCACCTGCCTGCTCGCACGCTTGGCCGGACGCATCGAGCGATCGCCGCTGCATCTGCTCACCACTCCCCGTCTGATCCCCGGCGACAGCTCCGGAGCGCCGCCACCTAATCCCCAGTCGACCGTCCACAGCCTGCGAAGGAGTTCCCATGCCCGTCCGTCACGTCCTGCTCGGCCTGTGCCTGCTGGCCTCGGCGCAGCTCGCGGCCGCCGAAAACCTCGTCGGAAATCCGGGCTTTGACAAGGCGACGGGGAAGGCGATCCCCGGTTGGGAGGTGGAGGCATGGGTGCGCGTGGCGGTGCAACAAGAGGAGGGCCGGGCCTTCGTGCGCTTCGACAACCCGCGTGTCACCGGGACGCAGTACATCGGCCAGCGCGTGGCGCTGCCCGCCGGCGCCACCCGCATCCGCGTCGGCGTCGACCTGCGAGTGCACGAGCTGACCCCGGGCGACGAGGACTGGAAGCGTCCGCGGATCACCCTGGATTTTCTCGATGCCGCGGGCGGACGCCTCGCCAGCAACGGAGCGGTGCCGCAGGCGGAGGCGGTCGGTGGCTGGCAGCGCTTCACCGCCGAGCGCGAGGTGCCCTCCGGGGCGGTGGCGGTGCGCCTACAGCCGGGCCTGTGGTTCTGCGCCGGTCGCGCCGACTTCCGTGCGATCGCGGTCGAGGTGCTGGATGGAGGGGCGCCATCACCGGCGCCAGCGCGTCAGATTCCGGCGCCGCGGGTGATCGGCTGGGATGAGGCGGCGACCCTGCTGCCGGCGCAGGTGCTCGCCGCGTGGCGCGACAGCGCGGCCGTGGATGAGGGGTCGGCGCGCAGCCAGATCGACCTCAATGGCTTCTGGGCCTTTGCCCCGGCTGGCGCCGCCGATGCCGCGGCCCCTGCGGCGATCGACGGGTACGGCCTGCTGCTGGTTCCGGGGAGTTGGTCTGCGCCCGACGTCTGGTCCTGGAAGCCCCCGCAGGGTTGGCGGCGCAACCTCGGCAACCCCTTCACCATGCGTCCGGGTGTGGGCGCGGCCTGGAAGGACTTCGACTGCTTCGCCGCCACCCGGGGCTGGTATGCGCGCCTGATCGACATTCCGGCCCAGTGGCAGGGCGGGCGGATCCACCTGGTCCTCGACCGCGTGTCGACCCAGGCGGCGGTCTATGTCAACGGCCAGCCGGTCGGGTCCGGGCTGGCCTGGCCAGGGGGCCAGGTCGAGATCGGTCCGCTGCTGCGCATTGGCGCGAGCAATTGCCTCCAGGTCCTGGTGCTGGCCAGCGATGAGACCCGTCGCGAGCTGAATCTTATGGGGACGGGTGCCGGTAACGAGGTCGAGGTCAAGGTCAGGAATCGGGGGCTGATCGGTTCGGTGCGCCTTCAGCACGAACCGACGCAGGCGCTGCTCGCGGCGGGCCTGCGCATCGAGCCCCAGGTGCGTCAGCGCCGGCTTGATCTGCGCATTCCGCTGGTCCCGGCCCTGGCGGGCAAGGCGCTGCGCCTCGACCTGCATCTGCGTCCGGTCGATGGCCAACAGGACGACGTGCGCCAGTCGCTGGCGGTGCAGGCGCCCGCCGATGGTACTCCCCTGCGGCTCGAACTGCCGTGTCCCCAGGTCCGGCTGTGGACGCCCGAGCGACCGGTCCTCTACCATCTCGACCTGGTGGTTCGGGATGATGCGGGGCGGGTCGATTCCCTGTCCCGGCGTTTCGGCTTCCGGCAATTCGAGATCCAGGGACGGCAATTCCTGCTTAATGGCGAGGTCTACCGCCTGCGCCCCACGTCCAGCCAGGTCGTGCCCATGGGTGGCCTGACGCTGGGCAGCGGCATCCCGGTGACGCGCGACCTCGTGCGTCGGCATCTACGCACCATGCGCGAGCTGGGCTTCAATCTGCAGGAATACTGGCCAGGCGATCCACTGGCGCGTGGCACCGCCAAGCACCTCGGGCCCTGGTGCGAGGTCGCGGATGAAGAGGGGTTCCTGCTCACCGGCCCGATGCCGCATCTGCGCAACTACCTCCCGGAGTGGCGCAGCGATCGCCCGGAGGGCTGGGAGTGGCCGGGCTGGGCGGTCGACCTGGGCGTCTTGCGCCTGATCCATGATGGCGAGGGCCGTCGGGTCGTGGTGCGGGCGCAGAGCCATGAGGCGGTGGTGTCCTTTAGTCGCGAGACGCCCGTCCCGCCAAGTGTCCATCGTCTCACCGTGGAAGCGCGCATGCGTGCCACCTTCGCGGAGAAGGGGAGGGAGGCCTGGAACGGGGCCCGCGTCGAGATCGCTGCGCTTGATGCCGCTGGCAAGCCTCTGCCCGCGTTGCGTGAGGCGCTGCATGTCGGCGACAGTTCCGGCTGGGTCGAGCGTCGCGTGAGCGTCGAGTTGCCGGCCGGCGCCGCGCGCCTGCGCCTATCGGCGGGCGTGTGGAAGGCGATCGGCGAGGCCGAATTCGCTGACCTGCGTCTACTCACCGAGGACGGCAAGGAACTCCCGATCAATGGCGCCTTCGTCGGCGTGGATCCCGGCGCGGTGCGCACGCGCCTTCTGGCCGATGCGGCCTCGCTGATGGAACCGCTGGCGCACCATCCCTCGCTCGTGATGTGGGGCACCTCCGGCAACCTCTTCGGTTCCTCACTGTCGCCCTGGGCCATCGGCAATCGTCAGGTCGGTCTGGAGCACCATCCGTCGTGGGCCAGGTCCCGGTTGCAACCGGGCATGGCGGCGATCGAGGCGCTGTCCGAGGTCGATCGGTCCCGTCCGGTGTTCGCCCATAGCGGTGGCGGCGTGGGGGCGGTGTATACGGCGAACTTCTATCCCGGCTGGACCCCGCTGCAGGACAAGACCGAATGGCTGACCCAGCACCAGGCGACCGGCGACATGCCCTATTGGATCGTCGAGTACGGAAATCCGATCAATCTGTCCTGGCGCCGCGATCGCGACGGCCATACGCGCGCCGATACCAGCGAGCCCTGGTACACCGAGTTCGCCGCCATGGAGCTGGGGCCGGAGGCCTGGGAGGCGGAGGATGCCGACTACCGTGCAGCTTTGGCCGCCACCTACCGTGGCACGGTCAATAACGAGCCGCGGCGCTGGCGCTTCCGCGAGCCGCGGTTCGAAGAGCTGCCCACCTTCCAACGCATCGTCCAACAGCACTACCGGGAGGTGTGGCGGTCCTGGCGTGCCCAGGGGGCTGCTGCCCTGCCGATCCCCTGGGCCTTGGGCCACGCCTTCGGCCTACCGCTGTTTGATCCGGGGGTGGACATTGCTGCTGCGATTAAGCAGGCACCGGCGCTGCTGAACTTGGATCAGGCCACCCTCGAACCCTACAGTGCCGCTCTGGGCGTGCGGCGGCTGCCGCTTGCCGATACCCTGCACGAGGTGGCGGCGCCGACCATCGCCTACCTTGCAGGCGCCAATGTCCTGCCCGACCCCGGCCGCCTCTCCGGCAAGGAGGTGCTGACCTCGCGCACTGGCAACTACCGGGCTGGTGCCCCATTTCAGCGCACCGCGGTGCTGATCAACGACTCGTTGCACCCGGTCGACTATGCGTTGGCGCTGACCATGACCGGCGGCGGGCGCACCGTGCATCGCCTCGAACTGCGCGGCAGCCTCCAGCCCGGCGCGATCGAACGCCGGGCGGTCGATCTACCGGCCCCTGCAGTGGCGGACGGCGAGATGCTGGCGGCGGAACTGCGGTTGAACGGGAAGCTCGATGGCCGTGGGATTGATGACCGTGTCGCGGTCCGCTTCTTTGGCGCGGTGGCGGGCGGCAGGGGCGACCTGGTGCTGCACGATCCGGCCGGCGAGAGCGGCGACCTGCTGCGCGGCCTCGGTTACCAGGTGGTGCTCTGGCAGAAAGAGCGTCGTCCCGAGGTACTGGTGATCGGGCGTCGGGCCTTGAGCGCGCAACCCGGTCTGCTCGCTGAACTGGAAACGACGCTGCGCGCTGGCACCAGGGTGTTGCTGCTGGAACAGGATCCCGAGGCCCTCCGCGAGGTCATGGGTCTGCGCGTGGCGCGCCGGATCGCCAGGCAGGTCTGGCCGGTGCGCTCGAATGCGGCACTCCTGGGCGACCTCGATCCGGCTGCGCTGGTCAACTGGGCCGGAGAGAGCCGCCTGCTGGACCCCTATCCGCGCTGGTACGACAACCAGTCCAATGAGGTCAAGCTGAATGGCTGGCGTTGGGGCGGTCGCGGCGGCGTCAGCAGCGGCGCGGTCGAGAAGCCGCACCTGAGCGCCTGGCGCCCGATCCTGCAGACCGAGTTCGATCTCGCCTATTCACCGCTCATGGAGCTGCCCGTCGGTCGTGGTCGCCTGATGTTGTCGACCTTGGATCTGCACGACCATGTCCAGCAGGATCCAGCCGCCGCCAGCCTCCTGCATCGTCTGATCGGCGCCCTGCGCCGACCGCTGGCCGACGAGGTCGCCGAGCGCCCAGCACGGGCCCTGGTCGACCAGGTGTGGTCGCAGCATCTGGCCGAGTTGGGGATCGTCTTCAAGGAAGGTCTTGATGGGATGCCCGCGGACGCTGCCGTGCTGATCGGTAGGGCGTTGGTGCCGGCCGAGGTGCAACAGGTGGAGCGGCATGTCGAGGCTGGCGGCGTGGCGCTGGTCCTGGCTGCCGTTCCTGTGCCGGAGGCCTGGGGGACGCAGTGGCGCACCGTGGAGGTCATGCCTGGCGGCCGCGAGCCGCCCCGCCTGGCGGCCCTGCGCGGACTGGATGTCGGTGACCTACGCTGGCGGGCTGCCCATCCCGGCCGCATCCTGGTCGGCGCCCCCGCCATCGATGCCGGCGGCCAGTATGCCGAACTGCCTCGCGGCGCAGGTCGCGTGGCCTTCCTCGGCTTCGATCCCTGGCAGTTTGATACCAACGCCCATCCCTACATGCGCTTCACCGCCTGGCGGCAGGCGCGCGCGCTGACCCAGGTGCTGGCCAACCACGGCCTGCGTACCCAGCACGACGCACGGCTGTTCGTCGCACCACCTTCAAGCCGGCATCTCTCCCTGGCGGGGGCCTGGCAGGCGTATCCGACCTCCCTGGTTCCTGGCGGCACCAAGCCGATTTCCGATCCGGGCATCAGTGCGGCCGCCACAGCCGTCATCGCCGGACAGCCTGGTCCGACACGCAGCCAGGAGCTTGCGCTACCGGGTCCCTGGGAGGAGTTCGGCGGGGCCTGGCGCGACATGGACGGCGAAGGGGTATTCCAGCGCACGCTGGAGATCCCCGAGGCCTGGCGCAACCGTCCCCTGCTGCTCTCGCTGGGGGTGCTCGACGACTTCGACACCGTCTTCGTCGATGGCGTCAAGGTCGGCGCGACCGCTGGCGACACGCCGCGCTGGTGGACCGTTCCACGCCATTACGAGATTCCCGGCACATTGACCGCAATGCCCACCATCCGCATCACGGTGCGCATCTGGGACAACTTTGGTGGCGGTGGCTTCATGAGCCGCGATCAACAGGATCTGTTCGTGCTGCCCGTCGACGACTGGCGGGTCGTGCAGGCTCGCAAGGGCCAGGCCGGGCTCTACCATCGGGACTACATCGACGACTTCGCCTCGGGCGATGACCCCTACCGCTACTACAATTGGTGATCCCCGCATATCCCCTTCCCGCCACGACCACGAAGGTGTTCCATGCCCAGCCCTGACACATCACGGCCACGCTCCGGAGCGCCGCCCACGCCATCCCTGCTGCGTCATCCGGCGACGCGGGTTGTCATCGTCATCCTTGTCGCCGCCGTGCTGTGGTGGGGCTGGAGCATTGATGGCACGGAGGGCTCTCCGGCCCGGCAGTGGTACTTCGACCTGAACACCCAGCGTCTCTTCACCGCGCCGATCGCCACCATGCCGCCGATCGAGTCGCCTTCCGGGCCGTTCCAAGGCGCTCCAGCCGGTGTACGTGCGGTGGTTGTGCGCGAGCGTTCGACCGGTGCGCAGCGCATCGTCTACCTGCAGACCATGGCTCCCGAAGTTCAGGATGGCATCAGCCGACGCGGCCCTGACCAGGACCAGCAGGACACGCTGATTGGCCACGGCATGCTGGTCGCCCGCCCGCCCGGAAACCCGGGCGAACCCCTCACCTGGCACTGGATGGACAGCCCCGCAGGCCAGCAAGTTTCCGCCGAATTGGGCAAGATCCTGGGATCGGGATTGGCTGTTCCTGATCTGCCATGATCTGGGACCGACGAGCTCCAGCTCGTCGGCGGGGCCTTCCGACGAGCTGGAGCTCGTCGGTCCCAGGGCTTCCGCCGACCTGCGGTCAGGCTAGCGTGCTGGCGACATGACGACGCCTCCCAGCCCCGGCCCGCCCGACATCCCGACCATCCTGGCGCGGCTCAAGCGTCCAGTGCGGATGGTGGTGACTGCTGGCATGCCGTACGCCAACGGGCCGCTGCACGTCGGGCACTTGGCCGGGGCGCACCTGCCGGCCGACATCTATGCCCGTTGGTGCCGCATGCTGATCGGCGGCGGGAACGTGCTGTTCGTCTGCGGTACCGACGACCACGGCAGCACCTCCGAGCTGGCTGCGGCCAAGACCGGCAAGCCGGTGCAGGAGTTCCTTGCTGATCTGCACGCCAAGCAGAAGGCGACTCTCGACCGCTACGCGATCAGCCTGGACACCTACAGCGGCACCTCGCGGCCGGAGTGCTTCCCCCGGCATGAGGCGGTGTCGCAGGACCTGCTCAAGCGCCTGCACGCCAACGGCCTGCTGACCAAGAAGCGCAGCAAGCAGTGGTACGATCCGAAGATCGGGCGGTTTCTGCCCGACCGCTATGTGCGCGGCACCTGCCCGAACCAGAAGTGCAACGCCACCGATGCCTACAGCGACGAGTGTGAGCGCTGCGGCCATCAGCACGCGCCCGAGGAGTTGATCAATCCGGTCAGCTCGCTGTCGGATGCCACCCCGGAGATGCGCGAGACGGCGCATTGGTGGCTCGACATGTGGGCGGTGTCGGACGTGCTACGCCAGTGGCTGCAGGGCAAGGAGCGGACCTGGCGGCGCGGTTCGCTCGCCGATCCGCTCGACCGGGTGATGCCAGCCCTGCACTTCCCCAACAGCCACGAGGCGGCCTACAAGGCACTCAAGGCGACCCTGCCGGCGCACAAGATGAAGTACACCGCCGGCAAGCGGGTGCTGCTGCAGTTCCCCGACAAGCTGGCACTGGCCAAGGGCCGCGAGCTGCTCGCTGCGGCAGGCATCACCAGCGACCTGGCCGACGAATGGGCGCATCGTTCGATCAGCCGCGACATCTCCTGGGGCATCCCCTTGCCGCCGGTCGATGCCGAGCTGGCCGGCAAGACGATGTACGTGTGGCCGGACTCGCTGATCGCCCCGATCCCGTTCACCCAGGTGGCGCTGGCCGCCTCGGGACGTGATCCGGAGTCCTGGCGCGAGTGGTGGTGCGATCCGCAGGCGCGGGTGGTGCAGTTCCTCGGCCAGGACAACGTCTTCTTCTATGTGCTCATGCAGGGCGCGCTGTGGATCGGTTCGCAGGCCGATATCGGGCGGTTGCCGGTGGCCGGCGAGCTGCAGCTCACCGACGTCATCGCCAACTGCCATTTGCTGGTGGCGGGCGAGAAGATGAGCAAGAGCCGCGGCAATTTCTTCACCGGCGATCAGCTGTTAGATGAGAAGGGCTACGCCGTCGACCAGGTGCGCTACTACATGGCGATGATCGCCCTGGCCGAGCGCCCCTCCGACTTCGATTTCGTCAAGTTTTCGGAGCGTAACGCCTTCCTCGCCGGGCCGATGAACGCCGCCTTCGAGAAGCCGATCTCGGCCTGCCACGGCAAGTTTGGCGGCCGCGTGCCCGAAGGGAAGCTGGACCCGAAGGTGCTGGAGGCGACCACGCGCATCGTTGGCCGCTACGTTAAGGCGATGGACCGGGCCGACTACCCGTCCCTGCTCTTCGAGATCGAGAACTACGCCCGCACCGTGAATTCGCTGTTCGCCCAGCACAAGCCGCACGACGACCGCTTCCCTGAGGAGGCCCGTCGCGACGCCCTGTTCGCCAGCTTCCACGTCGTGCGCAACCTGATGATCATGCTGCATCCGTTCGTCCCCGCGACGATGGAGCGGCTGCGTGCAGTGCTGAACCTGCCGGCCGACATCTTCCGGGTCGACCAGCTCGGCGGCTCCATCCCTGCCGGCCACGCCATCGGCGCAATGGCCACATTCTTCCCCCCGGTCCAGGACCGCGGACTTCAGCCCGCGTCGGAGCAATGACGTCATGAAGCGCGTCCTGCTTATCACCGGTGCTCTACTGCTATGTGTCCTCGGCGGCCTGTTCCTCGGCATCCAGCACATGCGGCTGTCCAGTGACATCGCGATGATGCAGAACTACCTTGGCCGCCAGTTGGGCACGTCGGCCTACGAGCGGCAGCGCGGCGACCAGGACACCGGTCTTGACGATGGCGATGTCAGCAGCGCCGATGCAGTCCGGCCGAAGGCGCGGATCTTGGCCTATCGCGTCGTGATCAACCCGGGCTTTCGCTTCGATCTGAATGACGCCGATGGCGTGGCCGCCCTGGCTGTACCGGTGCAGGGGTATCCGTGGTGGTGCCTCTACCGCGGGGCGCCGAAGGTGCTGGTGTTGAAGCGTGACCTGTCGGTCGTCCAGAGGTCGATGCTCGAGGTGCTCGACAGCGGCGTGCTGGCGCTGACCGGTCGGTAAGCCCGTCTCCGGCCGGACGTCTCTCCGGACAGGCCCGGAGATCCGATGAACATCCTGCTGCATGCCCGGAGCACGTCGGTTATCGAAAAAAACACAGCCAGATTCAAGGAGATTGGCGTCCCGCTGGATGTGTCGGATAATCTCACCGACGGCATGCTGCGAATGCAGCAGGAACGCTACGATCGGATCTTCATCGGCTACTGCGTGCCGGCCGAGGAGCGGCTCAGCCTGATGGACCTGGCGGGGATGCTCCACCTGAGTCTGGTCGAAATTCAGGATCGCAACACCGTCTACAAGGAGTTGCGCATCAAGAGCCACTCGGTCGACGTGCGCCTGTAGGCGGAATCACTCCGCCTTCCACGCCCCGTCGACGAAGTGTGCGCTCCAGCCGCTGGGCTTGCCCTCGGCGGTCTCGCTGGCGACGTAGTGCTCACGCTCTTTGCGTGAGAAGCGGACGTTGACCGGGTGGCCCTTGGGATCCTTGGCCGGCGCGTCGGCCAGGTAGAGGTACTTCTCCGGCAGCTCGGCACGGTGACGCTGCAGGTCGTCGACGGTGGGATTGCGTGTCTCGCGCACCTTCGGGTAGGTCGAGGCGGAGAGGAATAGGCCGTTGCCGCCGTCGCGCAGGACGAAGTGGTCGGCTGCCTTGCTGCAGATCAGCTCGGGCATCGGTACCGGCGGGATCTTCGGCGGGGCGGCTTGGCCGTTGCGCATCAGCTTGCGCGTGTTGCTGCACGCGGGCCAGCCGGTGCAGCCGAAATACTTGCCGAAGCGCCCGGTCTTCAGCTGCATCGGCTTGCCGCACTTGTCGCAGGGGATCGACGGGCCGTCGTAGCCCTTGATCTTGAACGCGCCCTCTTCGACCTCGACGCCGGGGCAGTTGGGGCTGTTGCCGCAGACGTGCAGGCGGCGTTTCTCGTCGACCAGCCAGGAGTCCATCGCCGTGCCGCACAGCTGGCAGCGGCGCTGGGCCTGCAACTGGGCGACCTCGGCGTCACTCGCCTGCGTCTCCTCGCCTTCGACTTCGTCGGCGGGCTTGGCTACCTCTGATTCGGCGCCGGGCACCAGGTTGACGGTTTTGGCGCAGCGCTCTTTGGGCGGCAGGCCGTAGCCGCTGCAGGACAGGAACACGCCGGTGCGGGCGAACTTGATCGCCATCGGCCGCTTGCAGTCCGGGCAGGGGATCGGCGTCGGCACCGGCTGCACGGCGTCGAGCGACTTCTCGACCGCCAGCAGGCGCTCCTTGAACGGCTTGTAGAAGCCGTCGAGCGTCGCCTTCCAGTCGGCCTTGGCCTCGGCGATCTCGTCGAGGTCTTCTTCCATGCCGGCGGTGAAGCCGAAGTCGAGCAGGTCGGGGAAGGCTGCGACCAGGCGCTCTGTGACGATCTCGCCGAGCTTTTCAGCGCGGAAACGCTTGGCGTCGAGGCGGGCGTAGCCGCGATCTTGGATGGTTGAGATGATCGCGGCGTAGGTCGATGGGCGGCCGATGCCGCGCTTCTCCATCTCCTTGACCAGCGAGGCTTCGGAAAAGCGAGCCGGCGGCTTGGTGAAGTGCTGGCTGGGGTCGAGCTTGTCCAGCGCGAGGGGATCGCCCACCGCCAGGTCAGGCAGGACGACATCGTCGCTCTTGGCCGGCGGCTGGACCTTGAAGAAGCCGTCGAAGCGCAGCACGCGGCCGCGCGCCGCCAGCTCGCAGTCGCCGGCGGCGATGGTCACGGTGGTGGTGTCGAACTCGGCCGGCGGCATCTGACAGGCGACGAACTGGCGCCAGATCAGGTCGTAGAGGCGGACGGCGTCGGATTCTGCCTCAAGCGCGCTGGCCGCCAAGCCGGCGTCGGACGGGCGGATCGCTTCGTGGGCCTCTTGGGCGCCGGACTTCGACTTGTAGACGTTCGGCTTTTCCGGCAGGTACTGCGGGCCGAAGCGGCTGCCGATCAGCTCACGCGCGGCAGTCACTGCCTGGGCCGACAGGTTCACGCTGTCGGTACGCATGTAAGTGATGTGACCAGCCTCGTAGAGGCGCTGCGCCAGGGTCATGGTCTTCTTGACCGAGAAGCCAAGACGGATCGAGGCGGCTGCCTGCAGGGTCGAGGTGATGAACGGCGGCGCGGGGAACGAGCGCTGCGGCTTGCGCTCGTTGGCCATGACCCGGTAGGTCGCGCCGTCGAGAGCCTGCAGCGCGGCGTCGATGTGGGCCTTGGAGGTCGGCTCGAACTTGCTGCCGGACCGGCGCACGACCTGGGCCCGCAGGGGAGCGTCGGCACGGTGCAGATCCGCGAACAGCTCCCAGTACTCGTCGGGCTTGAAGGCCTTGATCTCGCGCTCGCGCTCGACGATCAGCCGCACAGCCACGCTTTGCACCCGCCCGGCCGACAGACCACGGGCGACCTTGGCCCACAGCAGGGGGCTGACCTGGAAGCCGACCACGCGATCAAGGAAGCGTCGCGCCTGCTGGGCGTGAACACGGTCGTCATTGACGTGCCCCGGATGGTCGAAGGCCTCCTGGATGGCGGTCTTGGTGATCTCGTTGAAGGTGACGCGGGCGAAGCGGTCGGCCGGGCCGCCGAGGCACTCCTTGAGGTGCCAGGCGATAGCCTCTCCTTCGCGGTCGAGGTCGGAGGCCAGCCAGACTTTTTCGGCCTTCTCGGCCGCCTCGCGCAACTCCTTGATGACCTTCTCCTTGCCCGGAAGGATCTCGTAGGTCGCCTCCCAACCGTTCTCGGGATCGACGCCCATGCGGCGGATCAGGGCGGTCTGCTTCTTCTTTGCTTTCTGCGCAGGAGTCTGTTTGACGCCCTTGGCGCGCGCCGCGTTGGCCTTCTTCAGCCGGTCGGCGGGGTCGGTCTCATCGCCCCCGGTGGGCAGGTCGCGGACGTGGCCGAACGAGGATTTTACCACGTAATCCCGGCCGAGATACTTGTTGATGGTCTTGGCCTTGGCCGGGCTTTCGACGATGACGAGGTGCTTGGCCATGGGATCGGTGGGTCCGTGTGCGGGGGGGAGTCCTACCAAGACGCCCCCTGTGTGGTCAAGCATTCTCCGTTTTTGGGAGGGGGTGGAATGTTACGTAAGATTATTGTGTAAAACTTTTTATATGGGGCAGCGCAGATGTATTTTGACCGTTCCGACGAGCTGGAACTCGTCGGTCCTAGGCTTGAGGGGCTTGCGCTGGCGGGGCGGCTGCGCTACCGCCTGGGGTATGCGCTTCGTCCTGCTGCTGCTGCCCGTCCTTCTTGGAGCCGGCGAGGTCTACCTCGACATCACCACCGCCCAGGGCGTGATCCGCTGTCGTCTGTTCGCCGACGCGTGTCCGGTGACGGTGCAGAACGTCTGCGATCTTGCCGAGGGCAAGCGCGCCTTCACCGATCCGGCGACTGGGCAGCAGGCGACGCGACCGTTCTATGACGGCCTGACCTTCCACCGGGTCATCCCCGGCTTCATGATCCAGGGCGGGGACCCCAAGGGCGATGGCACCGGCGGGCCGGGCTTCCAGTTCAAGGATGAGATCAACGCCCTCTCGCTGGGCCTCGACAAGGAGTCGGTGCTGCAGGGCGACCAGCTCAACGCGCAGTGTGCCTACATGGGCCGGCAGTTCGTGCAGACCTACATCGAGCCCAAGCTGGCCGGGCGCGGCGTCGGTCCCGATGCCACCCCCGAGCAGCGCAACGCCGCCATCGCCGCCATTCTGCCTGGCCTGCAGACCCTCAGTCTGATGCAGTTCTACCGCGATCTTGGCTACCGGTATGACGACAAGCTGCCGCCGTCGCGTCGGCCGATGCGCGGCGTCCTGGCGATGGCCAACAGCGGTCCGAACACCAACGGCAGTCAGTTTTTCATCAACCTCGGCGACACCCCGCACCTCACCGGCAAGCACACCGTCTTTGGAGAGGTGGTCGGCGGTATGGAGGTGGCGACCGCGATCGCCGCTGTGCCACGCGATGAGCGCGACCGGCCGCTGACCCCGGTCGTGATGACCAGCGTCACGGTGGTCAGGCAATAAAGGCACGCGGAGCTGGAGCTCCGCGGTCCGGTCGGGGCTGGAGCCCCGCGCTCCATCACCTCCCGTAGCGCTGTAATGCCTCGATGAGCGCGATCTCTGCCGGCCAGGGCTGGCGGCGCGAATCAGCGATGGCGTAGATGGTGCGCGAGACCTTGAGGTCGGAGAGCGGCAGCACGGCGAGTTCGCCGCGGCGCGCCTCCTTGCGTACGTTCGGCTCAGGCAGCAGCGACAGGCCGAGGCCGGCCATGACCATCGACTTGATTACTTCGGTGCTCTCGTGCTCCAGCACTACCTTCAGCTCGACCTTGCGCTCGCCCAGCGCCCGGTCGAGGATGCGGCGTGTCTCGGTACCGGGCATGACCAGAATGAAATCGTCGCTGATGTACGAGGCGATGGTGCGGCTGCGCCCGGGATGGTTGATCGGCAGGACCAGGACCATCTCCTCGTCCCACAGGCGGGTGCACTTCAGGCCATCGTGCTGGTCGCCGAACTCGATCGGACAGACCGCGATGTCGAGCTCGCCGCTGTGGATCATGTCGGGCAGGCGCTCCGACGTGCGGCAGGCCAGGCGCAGTTGCACCCGGCGGTTGGCCTGGAGATAGGCGCGCAGGATTGCCGGCAGGCTGTTGACCGCCACCGACTCGCTGGCGCCCAGGCGGACGCGCCCGGCGGCGGTGCCGCTGATCGAGGTGAGGTTGCCGGTGACCCGGCCGAGCTCCTCCAGCAGGGGGCCGGCACGGCCGCACAGTTCCTCGCCGGCGGGGGTCAGGCGGACGCTGCGTCCGACGCGCTCGAACAGCTTGACCCCGAGGGTGCGCTGCAGGCCGATGATCTGCCGCGAGAGGGCAGGTTGGGACAGCTCCAGCTCGACTGCGGCCTTGGTGAACGAACCCAGGCGCGCCACGGTGACCAGGGCCAGGAGGTGATCGGTGGACGGGAGCTGATGCTTGATCAGCCGGATGTTGGAGACGGTGCTGGCGTCAGCCGGGGTCATATCGAACATGTGCCCTCGCGCGGGACACAGGGTCTGACGACCCGACACCGCGTCAAGGAGTCGACATGGCGAAGTACCAACCGGGTCAGGGGAAATCGAAGCACCGCGACGCACCGACAGCGCGTCGCAGTGAGGGCCCATCGCGACGCTTCGAGCGCAATCCCCGCCCTGCACCGCGTCTGCCCGAGGGGCCGGCTGTCGGCGACCTGCTTAAGGCCCTGGTTGCCGAAACGGGGGGTTCTACAGCCAGCCAGCTGGCCGGCGTGTTGCAGGCCGACGCCCGCAGCATCTCGATCACGCTGAAGCGTCTGGTCGAGCAGGGCCAGGTGCTGGAGGTTCGTCCGGGTCGCTACCGCGCCAGTGGCAGCGGTGGCGAGCATGCCGCCATCGTCACCGAGTCCGAGGGCGAGCTGTTCGCCAAGACCACCGACGGGGTGCTCATCCCGTTGCACCCGCGCTATCGCCTGGGCAGCCGGTCCGGCGATGTCGTGCAGGTGCTGGTGGCCAGCGATGGCCAGGCCCTGGTCACCCGGGTGCTGCGCCGCGGCGGACGCTCGGTGGTCGGCACGGTGATGTTCGCCCCGGGCGGACCGCGCCTGATCCCGGACAACCGGCGCGAGGGCCAGATGCCGGTCCTCACCACCTATGCGAAATTCCACCAGGAGTACAACGCGGGCGACCGCGTTGTCGGCACTCTGGAGGTCGATGCCCAGGGCCAGGCCGGGGTGCACATCGAACGCATCCTCAGCGAGGAGACGCCCGAGGTTGCCGACTTCCGCCATGTCTGCCTGGTCCACGACCTGCCCGGCGAGTTCCCGCCCGAGGTCGAGCGGGCGGTGGCCGGCATCGGCGATTCGTTCGCCCTGCACGGCGCGCGCGAGGACATCCGCCACAAGCAGGTCTTCACCATCGACCCGGCCACGGCCAAGGACTTCGACGACGCGCTGTCGCTGGAACCCCGTCCCGAGGGCGGGTGGATCCTCGGCGTGCACATCGCCGACGTCTCGCACTTCGTCCGTCAGTTCTCGCCGATCGACGCCGAGGCCGCCCAGCGCGGCACCAGCGTCTACCTGATCAACCGCGTCATCCCGATGCTGCCGGAGAAGCTGTCCAACGGCCTGTGCAGCCTGGTGCCGGGACAGGACCGCTTTTGTTTAACCGCCTGGCTGGAACTCGACCGCAACTGCAAGCTGGTCGGTACGCGCCTGGCCGAGACCCTGATCCACAGCAAGCACCGCTTCAGCTACGAGGAGGCCCTGTCCGTCCTCGAGGGCCGCGATGAGGCGGGCAAGTGGCCGGCCGACATCCGCGAGACCCTGATGCGCGTCTCGTCGGTCGCCCAGCGACTGCGCTCCGAGCGCGTGCGCGCCGGGGCGCTCAACCTGTTCTCGCAGGAGCACCGCTTCCACCTCGATGTCGAAGGCGAGCCGATCGAGGTCGAGCGTGAGGGCTCTGACATCAGCCACCAGCTGATCGAGGAGTGCATGTTGCTGGCCAACCGCGCGGTCGCCGCGTGGCTGAAGGAGAAGAAGTACGATTGCGTCTATCGCGTCCACGCCGAGCCCAACCCAGAGAAGCTCAAGCCTTTCGCCACCGCGCTGGAGAACCTTGGCCTGGACAGCAAGCGGGTGCAGGCCGGCCGCTATGGTCTGCAGGGCTGTCTGCGCGACCTTGAATCGCAGCCGGATTCGACGCGACTGGTGCTCAACTTCCTCTGTCTGCGCGCCTTCTCCAAGGCGATCTACCAGGTCGACAACATCGGCCACCATGCTCTGGCCTTCGACGACTACTGCCATTTCACCAGCCCGATCCGCCGCTATCCGGATCTCCTGGTGCACCGTCTGGTCAAGCACGCCCTCGGCTTGTCCGGTTACAAGCAGGTCGAGATCCGCCGCGACTACCTCGATGCCATGGCCCGGCAGAGCACCTGGCTGGAGCAGCGCTCTGAGAATGCCGAACGCGACCTGTTCGCGCGCAAGGCGGCCCGCTACCTCTCGCGCCGCATCGGTGAGGAGGTCGCTGGCGTGGTCACCGGGGCAAGCGGCGGCGGCGCCTTCGTCCAGATGCTGGAGACTGGCATCGACGGCTTCCTGCCGCTGCGCGCCTTCACCGACGACCGCTACGCGTTCGACGACGAACGCCTCGCCTTGGTTGGCCGCAACAGCGGCCGTATCCTCGGCCCTGGTTTCGAGTTGACCGTGCGCATCGACGCGGTCGACATCGAGCGGGGCGATATCGTCCTTGGCTTCCCAGCCGCCGAGGCTCCCGCCCCGTCGGCAGCGGCTCAGCCCCCCGACCGCCAGCGCCGCAACCCCGAAGAGCGCAAGTGGAAGAAACGCCGAGGCCGCTGAGATCGCCATGCCTGAACCCCTGACCTTCCTGAAATTCCTCCAAGGCCTCGTCATCGAAGCCCAGGTCCAACTTGGCGTGCTGCCGCATCCGGTGACCGGTGAACGGGCAGTGAACCTGCCCTACGCTCGTGCCACCGTGCACATCGTCGAGATGCTGCGTGAGAAGGCGCAGGGCAACCTGACGCCCGAGGAGGAGGATTACCTGCGTGGCGCGATCATGGGCCTGAAGAACCGGCTCAAGCAGATCGAGGACCAGGCCGAGGTGATGCGCTAGCTGGAGCGCGGAGCTCCAGCTCCGACCGGACCGCGGGGCTCCAGCCCCGCGGGTTGAGGGCGCTGGCGCCATCCGAAAACAGCCTTTCAATACCGCCCATGCGCATCGCCCCCGTTTCCATCACCAAGCACATCGCCATCGGCGGGCCGCTGCCGGTCCTGATCATGGGGCCCTGCGTCATCGAGAGCGAACGCCACTGCCTGAAGATGGCGGGATTGGTCAAGGCCGCTGCGGCCAAGGTCGGCTTGCCGGTGATCTTCAAGGCCAGCTTCGACAAGGCCAACCGGACCAGCCATGCCTCGTTCCGCGGTCAGGGTCTGACCGAGGGGCTGCGCATCCTCGCCCGGGTGAAGCGCGAGTTCGCTATGCCGGTGACTACCGACGTGCACGAGCGCGAGCAACTCGCTGAACTTGCCGAGGTCATCGACCTCATCCAGGTGCCGGCCTTCCTCTGCCGCCAGACCGACCTGATCGAGGCCTGCGCCCGCTCGGGCGTCGCCACCTCGATCAAGAAGGGGCAGTTCCTCGCGCCGCAGGACTGCGGCAACATCGTCGCCAAGTTCCGCCATGCCGGCGGGCGGGGGCCAATCCTCATCGAGCGCGGTTCCTCGTTCGGCTACAACACCCTGGTGACCGACTTCCGCTCGTTGCCGATCATGCGCTCCCTTGGCGTCCCGGTGGTGTTCGACGCCACCCACAGCGTGCAGATGCCTGGCGGCCAGGGTGACCGCAGTGGTGGGGCCGGGCACTACGCGCCCATGCTGATGCGCGCCGCCATGGCGGTGGGGGTTGAGGGGATCTTCCTCGAAACCCACGAAAACCCGCGCAAGGCCCTGTCTGATGGCCCCAACATGATCCCGACCAGGCATCTGCCCAAGGTCCTGGGTGACGTCCGCGCTCTGCACGACCTGCTCGGCCGCCCGGCGCCGCCCGCCTCGTTCTGATCTCAGCGCGGGGCGCCGGCCTCCGTACAAACTGCATGAGGATCGCAACTGTTCAGGGGCTCCGCCCCCGCGGCCCTGCGGGCCTGCCCCCGCGAGCTTTGTCGCAGCTCGGTTTCTTCGCTCCGCTTCGAAGCCGTGGGCGGATGGGCTTCGCCCATTATATCCCCCCACCGCCACTCGGCGCCCGCCCCCACGCTGCGCGCCGGGGCCCCCGGCCCGGGACGTTAAATCCGATGAAAGTC
>JBBREK010000041.1:0-22231 GCA_038203025.1 Planctomycetota bacterium | reverse complement strand
CGTCTCGACCGCCGGCAGGTCGTAGGGCACCGGCAGGCCGAAGCCGGCCCATACCCGGCGCTCGTCCTCGTTGGACGAGATCAGTTGCTCGGCCAGGGTTCCGACCCGGCGCGAGTAGGCGAAGGTGGTCAGCAGCCAGTCGGCCGGATTGCCCGCGACGCGCAGGCTGCCGGACAGGCGCAGTTCGCGCAGGCGCAGCGACGATGATCCGCCGTTGCGGAAAGCCAGGCGGGCGGTCGCACCGCCGGCGAGTGCGCCGATCGCCAGGGCCAGGCTGTGCCCGCCATCGAGGTCCCAGGTCCAGGTCGTCTCGACCCGGGCGCCGGCCGGACAGGGCGCGGCGCGCTGATGGCGACGCGGAGCGCCAAGCGGAGCCAGCCTCGTGGTGACGCCGGCGGCATCGGCCAGGACGACCGTGGTGGTGGAGAGGGCCAGGCTGGCGCCGGCATGGGAGTGGGCGAGCTGCATGCCGCCAGGGTATGGATTGGGCGCGAGATCGATAGGCGGAATGGAGGATTATGTAGGCAGAATCGTGGTGAGGGATGGGGGGTGAAAGCGGCGCAAACGTAACCGACGAGCTGGTAGCTCGTCGGTCCCAGGGTGCATTTCCAATATGGAGGTTAGCATATTCGATATGCGCGTACCACGCCGCGAGCATCGTTCGGTCGCCTTCCCGCCGGTCGCCGGCACCTGCCTGGCGGGCGGGCTTACCCAGCTCATCGTCTGCGACGAGTCGGTGCTGCCCGGCGTGCGCATGCCCGAGGAACAGCGCCAGCCCATGTTCATGCTCACCATAGCGGGGCAGGAGACCCTGGCCCTGACCGGGCGCATCGTGGTCTGCCGGACAGGCGGCCTGGTGGCGATGGCTGCGGGCCGCTGGTCCTGCACCATCGATGGTCCGCGTCCACACCACAGCCTGTTGCTGTCCGGCCAAGGACCGTGGTTCAGTCGCCTGGACCTCGACCTCGCCTCGGCCGGCGGCGCGCTGTCCGATCCGGAACCACCGGCCGCTGTCGCCGCCGCCATGCACGCCGTCGTCGCGCAGGCCGTCGAGCGGCCGGCGGGCTGGGACTGGGCCGTGCTCGCCGGCTTTGGCGCCATCGCCGCCCACGTCGCCTCGCTCGCCCTGCGTGGCGGCGGCACCATGGTCGAGCGCCTCGGCCGGCTGGTCGATGGCGCGCCAGCCGAAAGCTGGCGGCTGGCGCAGGCGGCGCGGGCCCTGGGACTGGGCGTGCCCAGCCTGATCCACGGCTTCCGCAGCGAGACCGGCGAGGGTCCTGCTTCCTGGATCCGCCGCCGGCGCATGGTGCACGCCCGCCGCCTGCTGCTCTCCGGCCGGCGCCCGACCGACGTCGCCGTCACCCTCGGCTTCCCCGACCTGGCGCGCTTCAGCCGCACCTACCGCACGACCATGGGCAGCTGGCCGAGCGCGGTGAAGGCTGACTGATCAAGCCCGGTTCATGCGCGTCGGCGTGTCACGCCACACCGTGTGCTCGACGGTGGCGAAGGGCGGGACGGTGATCGCCGGCAGGCCGGACAACGGATTGACGCCAAGGAAACGCGTGCGCCGTTCAGTGGCGTCCTCAGCCAGCAGCACCGGGGCGGCGGCGAAGCGCGTGGCGTTGCTCAGGCGCAGGACGATGCGGTCGGGGCTGACGTGCGCGATCTGCACATGGACATGGTCGATCACCGTCAACTCCAGCGTGTCGGTGGCCAGGTGGATGCCCGGGACCTCGGCGATGGTGTTGAGGATGGCCGGCTCGGCCCAGCAGCTGCCGCCGAAGATCTCGCCGACGCCGATCTCCTCCCACGGCTGACCACGCACCTCCCAGTCGCTGAGGTTGACGCGCTCGTTGACCCAGCCGGACGGCATGACCTTCCAGCGCTTGCCGGTGCGGGTGTCAGGGATCGGCCGGTCGGCGCGCGAGACGTACTGCGGCAGGCAACGGGCGATGTCGCGGATCAGATCAAGCCAGCATCCTTCGCCGGTGGCGCGCCACAGCTTCAGCAGCGAGGCGCCGGACAGGGTGCAGATGCCGGGCGCGGCGTGCTTGTTCTGCACGTTCGCCCACACCGTGCCGGTGGTCAACATGTCGAAGCGGCCGAAGGTGCTGTCGGGCGGGAAGCGGAAGTCGTAGCTGGTCACCCAGGTGGCGCAGTAGGCGGCGCAGCGCCGGCTGGCCTCAATCCACTCCTGCTGCCCGCCGCTCTCCTCCATCAGCACGACGAAGCTTTCGAGCAGGGCCGCCGCCGATTCACTGTCGACGTTCTGGAAGATGTCGCCCGGTCCGCCGTTGGTCAGGCCCTTGGCGAGGAAGTGGTCGCGGTAGCGGCGCGCCGCGCCCTCGGCGACGGCGCGATAGCGCGGCTCGTCGAAGTAGCGCGCCGCCAGCATCAGTCCCGCCGGGGCCAGGGCACCGGCGCAGGAGCCGCCGATGATGACCTGCCCGGTCGTGCCGTCGACGAAGTGCGGGATGTGGCCCGTCTTCTCCCACACCGTGGCGAAACCATCGCACAGTCCCCGAGCCAATTTCAGCCACGCCGGCCGAGCCTCCATGTGCGGCGGCCCGACACGCAGATGCAGCAGCGTCTTCATCAGGAAGTAGAGGGTGTCGGCGCTGTAGCGCAGGTAGCAGTGGCTACCATCGTCGGTCCACGTCCCCGCCCCGAAGCAGCCTTTAAGGAAGCCCGACGGCGTCTGGCTACCGCAGACGAAGTCCCAGGCGCGCAGGGCGCGATGGTAACTGACGTGGTCGCCGGCGATGAGCAGCGGCCAGATGGTGTTGCTGCCACCGACCCAGCCGGTCTGCCAGTCCTGCGACGGTGATTCACGCATGCCCACCGACCAGTAGCCGTAGGGCTCGGTCCAGCTCTCCTTGTTGTGCTTGTCCTCGATCAGCTTGAAAGCGCTGGCGAAGGGCAGGTCGTGACGCTCGCGGATCGGCGCCAGTTCCTTGCGGCAGGCCATGAAGCGCTCGTACAACGCCTCCGGCGAGACGGCGGCGAAGGCGTGCACGACGACGCGGACGGTGATCGCATCACCAGCCGCGAGATCGGCGCCACGATCCTTCAGCGTGCCCTGCCAGTTGTACTTACCGCCCGCACGCACGCCCGGACTCTTGATCAGCAGGCGCGCGCTACGCCGGTCGTCTGCTTCTTCGACGTGCAACCCCTGATCGCCATGCGCGCCGCCCTGATCGGTGATCAGCAGCAGGCCGCGCCCGGCGGCGGGGCTGTGCACGCCGACACAGGGCGTGGCGCAGTCGCCAACCAGGACCTGGATGCGGCTGGCACCCGGACCGTGTTCGAGGTGCGGGCAGCGTGAAATGGTCACCCAGTTCTGCGGATCGGCCGCTGGGCTGGCGTCGGCGAAGCGCTCCTTGCCGTGCTTCACCGGGAAGCGGTTGCCGGCATAGACGCAGGCCGGCATGAACACCCACTCGTCGATGCTCCAGCGCGCGAACTCCACCGCCACGCCGACCGCCGCCTGCGCAATCGATCCGTCGATGACGCGGAAGGTGCAGTCAAGCCGTGTGCCGCCAGCCGCGGTTGCGCTGCTGGCGACGCCCACGCGCAGGCGTGCCCCGGCCAGGGTCAACTCGGCGCCATCGACCAGATCGGCGAACACCTCCTCCTGCGGGATGGTGGCGTCGTGGCGCACCGTGAAGAGCCGGAGGCGGGCGTGCTGGGGGCTGAGATCGATGATCATAGCTCTTTGGTATAGCGTATTGCCGCCACACGCCAGAGGCGCCTAATGGCATCCGTGCAGGCCCAGGCTGGCGGTGGTGGTCTGGGGCCGGGAAACCTTAGCCTGTACCCGTGGTTTCCCGCGCCCTCCTCCTCTGTATCCTGATTGCCGCCCTGCACGCCGAAGGCGTCGCCTTCCTCGGCGACTCGATTACTGCCGGGCATGGCCTGGATGGCGATCAGGCCTACCCCACCCTGGTCGGGACCGCCCTCGCCGCCGATCCGGTGACGGCGCACTGGAAGGTGGTCAACGCCGGGGTCTCCGGCGACACCAGCGCCGGCGGCCTGCGCCGCATCGATTGGATCCTCAAGGGCCATCCCGCGGTCGTGGTCATCGCCCTGGGCGCCAACGACGGCCTGCGCGGCCTGCCCGTCGATCAACTGGAGGCCAACCTGCGCGGCATCGTCGCCAAGGTGCGCGCCACCGGGGCCACCGCCTTGTTTATCGGCATGCGCATGCCGAAGAATCTCGGACCAGCCTATACGACGCGATTCGACGCGCTGTATCCGCGCCTGGCAAACGAACTGGACGTGCCACTGCTGCCCTTCCTGCTCGACGGCGTCGCCCTCGATCCGGCGCTCAACCAGGCCGACCTCATCCATCCCAATGCCAAGGGTCAGGCAGTGATCGCAATGCGGGTGACGGCGTGGCTGAAGCCCTTGCTGCCGGCGGCACCATGATCCTCAGCGCCCGCACCCTTGGCCGTGATTATCCGACGCCGCATGGGCCGCTCACCGTGCTCGATGGCATCGACCTTGACCTCGCCGCCGGCGAGACACTGGCGCTGGTCGGGCCGAGCGGCTCGGGCAAGAGCACGCTGCTTGGCTTGCTCGCCGGCCTCGACCGGCCGAGCCGCGGCAGCGTTGCCATCGAGGGCCGCGACCTCGCCACCCTCGATGACGCCGAGGCCAGCACCTTCCGCGGACGCCGCTGCGGCTTCGTCTTCCAGAGCCACCGCCTGCTGCCGGCGCTGAGTGCGCAGGAGAACGTGCAGACACCGCTCGATCTGGCCGGGGCGCGCGACGCCGCCAGCCGCGCCCGCGCCTGGCTGACCAAGGTCGGCCTGGAGGGCCGCAACGACCACCGCCCGCGCCAGCTGTCCGGCGGCGAGCAGCAGCGCGTCGCGGTGGCCCGCGCCCTGGCCCACGATCCGGCGATTGTCTTTGCCGACGAACCAACCGGCTCGCTCGACCGCCGCACCGGCGACGCCGTCGCCGACCTGCTCTTCGAGCTGTCGGCCGAGCGCCGCACCACCCTGGTGCTGGTGACCCACGACGAGCGACTGGCCGGACGCTGCAGTCGCATCCTCCGCCTGCAGGACGGCAGGATCGCGTGATTCTTGTAACGGCAGTGGGTTCGCGGTTCGCGGTTCGCGGTTCGCGGTTGGACCATCGATTACGGACCATCTTGGGTTTACACGTGGTCACCCGTTTGGTGAACACCATCAACACACATACCACGTGTCTCTACAACCGCGAACCGCGAACTACGAACCGCGAACTGCGATTTTTACCATGATTCGCCTAGCCTGGCGGCTGCTGGCTGGACGCCAAGGGCTGGCCTGGTTGGCCCTGGCCTGCATCGCCGTTGGCGTGGCGGCACGCGGTGCCGTCACCGGCTCGGTGACCATGGTCGAAGCCCAGCTCGCCAGCCAGGCGCGCGAGCTGATCGCCGCCGACCTTGAGGTGTCGTCAGCGCGGGCTCTCGATGACACGGTGCGGACCGCCGTGCTGGCCGCCCTGCCGCCGGGTTCCCGCACCGCCGAGTCGCGCACGCTCACCGCCATGGCGGTGGCGGACGGAGCTACCGCCCTGTGCGAACTGCACGCCGTCGGCCCGGGCTGGCCGCTGGCCGGCCGGCTGGTCGGCGCCCCTGCTGGTTCTGAGGCGGCGCTGGCTGGCGAGGCCCCGGCCGTGCTGGTCGATGCCGACCTGCTGCCACGACTCGGCGTCGCGGTCGGCGGCGAGCTGCGTCTAGGTACCGGCACCTTCCGCATCGCCGGCACCATCGCCCACGAACCCGGCACCGGCGGCAGCCCATTCCGCTTTGGTCCCACCATCTACGCCGGCATCACCGCACTTGATGCCGCCGGGTTGAGCGGCTACGGCATCCGCGCCCGGCATCAGTTGCTAGTGGCGCTGGCCGATGCGACGGCGGCAACGCCGCTGGCGCAGCAACTGCGCAAGCAGCTGGCGATCGACGATGACGAGACCGAGGGGCTCGGCGCCGGACCAAGCCGAGCGCAGGTGCGGGTACGCTCGGCAGCCGAGACGGCGCAGCGCGGCGCCAAGGCGGCCGGCCGCGCCGCCGACCTGCTGCGTATCGTCGCGCTGTTCGCTCTCGCCCTGGGAGCTCTCGGCGTCGCCACCCTGGCCGGCGGTATGATGCGGGCCCAGGCTGACGACCTGGCGGTGCTGCGCGTGCTTGGCTCCTCGCGTCGGCGGGCGGCGGCCATCTTCGCCATGCAGGCGGCCCTGATCGGCACCGGCGGCGGCGCGCTTGGCACGCTGCTTGGTGGCCTGCTGGCACTGGGCGCCGGCATAGCGATGGGCGTACCAGCAGCGTGGCCGCATCCCACCGACGTCGGCCTGGGCATCGCCCTGGGCGCGACCGCCGCTCTGGCCGCAGCCACCCTGCCCGCCCTGGCTCTAGCGCGCATGGCACCGTTGGCGGTACTGCGCGGCGAGAGTCCGGCGCCGGTGCCGCGCGGCGCCGCCATCCTCGTCCTACTTGCGGTGCTGCTGTTGGGCGCACTCGCCGCCGCCTTCGAATCGCATTCGTGGCAGATCGGCCCGACCATCGCCGGGGCCGTCGCCCTGACCGCGCTGCTGTTGACCGCGCTGGGGCACCTGGTGCTGCCAGCGATCGCGGCCATCCGGCCGCGCGCTTTCGCCGTACGTCACGGTCTGGCCAATCTCGCCCGGCCCGGACGCAGACCGATCGCCCTGATCATCGCCCTCGGCCTCGCCGCCGCCCTCGGCACAGCCCTGATCACCCTGCGTGCCAGCTTCGACGCCGAACTGGCGCCCGGACGGCTGGCCGGCAAGCCGGACTTCTTCGTCCTCGACGTGCAGGACGACCAGCGCGAGGCCCTTGTCGCGCTGCTCGCCGGCAAGGGCCTGGTCGCGAACCTGCGACCGCAGGTGCGCGCCAGGCTACGTTCGATCGATGGCATCTCCGCCACCGCCCCGACTACCGGTGTGACCCGCGAGGCCGAGCGCGCCGCCCACTTCCGCCGCCGCGAACAGAACCTGACCTGGTCTGCCGCTCCCGGACCGGGCGAGACCCTGATCGCCGGAACCTGGCCGGCCGCCGCCGACGAATGCGCGGTGCAGGACGCCTGGGCGGACAGCGTCGGCGCGCATCTCGGCTCGCGCCTGGTCTTCGACGTCCAGGGCGTCGAACTGGCAGTGGTGGTCACCGGCCTGCGCCGCATCGACTGGTGGACCTTCCAGCCAAACTTCTTCATCAGCCTGCATCCCGACGCCCTGGCCGGCGCGCCGGCCGTGTGGTTGGGCACCATCCCGGCCATGCCGGCGACCGAGCGCCGACCGCTCGCTGCCGAGGTGGCGCAGCGCTTCCCCAACGTCTCGTTGATCGACGTCGCCGAGGCGGCGCAGACCGCGCGCCTGGCCATCGAGCGGGCCTCGGCGGCGGTCGCCGCCATCGCCGCCGTCGCCCTGCTCGCCGGTCTGGCGGTGGTCGCCGGCACCACCGCCGCGGGCGCCCGCGAGCGACGCGGCGAGGCAGCGCTGATCCGCGCCCTGGGCGGGACAGCGCGCACCATCGCCGTGTCGGTGGCCGCAGAATTCGCCGCCGCTGCCCTGCCGGCGGCGCTGCTTGGTGCCGCGCTCGGCGCGCTTGGTGGCGGACTGCTCGCCGGGGTGATCCTCGATGTGCAGGTGGTGTGGCCGTGGTGGCAGATCGCCCTGCTGATCGGCGTGCTCGTGCTTGCCGCGACCGCCACCGCCCTGCTCACCGCCCGCCACGCCTGGCGCGTGCCGCCGCTCGCGGTGCTGCGCGAGGAGCCCGGCGGCTAGCGCCCCGCAGCAGCAGCAGCAGCAGCAGCCGCGTAGCCGCCGAAGGTAGCGATGCAGCGGGCGTTGATCACCTCCGGATCCTCGCCCAGCTCGGCGAGCATGGCGGCATGCATGCGGGCGAGGCGCTCGGCCTGGGCGGGCTCGGCGGCGCGGTTACGCAGCTCCTTGGGATCGCTCGCCAGGTCGTAGAGTTCGCGCTCGGCGGGATGACCGGGGCCGGCGGCGTTGTGGTAGGTGTATTTCCACGTGCCTTCGCGCCACAGGGTGAAGCCGCTGGTGATGTTGTGGCCGTAGTACTCGACCAGGGCGGTGTCCTTCCAGCGGTGGCCGGCGTCGTCCAGCCAGGGCAGCAGGCTGTCGCCGTCCCACTCCGCCGGGGTCTCGCCGCCGGCGAGGTCGGTCACCAGCCGAACGACGTCGACCAGGCTGCAGGCGCCGCTGCGCCGCTGGCCGCCGGCCCAGCGCGCCGGCCAGCTGACCAGCAGCGGCACACGCGCACCGTGCTCGTACATGCAGTTCTTCCACCACAGGCCGTGATCGCCCTTGTTCTCGCCGTGATCCGAGGTGTAGATGACGATGGTGTCGTCTGCGACCGCGGAATCGGCGAGCGCACCCAGCACCTTGCCGACCTCCTGATCGAACCAGTCGACCATGCCCCAGTACAGTTCGCGGCCGCGGCGGACGATGGTCTCGCCGGTGTCGACGTTGCCGAAGCCGAGGCGATGGTGGCGGTAGTTGCGAGGCAGATTAGCGAGCAGACCAGGCGGCAGTTCGGGCATCGGCACGCGGCCACGGTAGTTGTCGTTGGCCTTGGGTACGATGAGCGGGAAGTGCGGTGCCACATACCCGGCGAAGAGGAACCACGGGCCTTCGCCCTGCTGTGCCTCGCCAAGGAAGCGCCTCACTGTCGCCGTCACCTCGCGGTCCAGGGCCATGACTTCGTTGTCGTCACCGACATGGAACTGGGCGGCACGCTCGTGCCAGACGCGCAAGCCCGGCTCGCTGTCGTCGGGGTTCCGCCAGCGATGATGCCCGGTCATGCCATGCTGGTTGTGCTTGGGCAGGAGATCGACGAAGCCATAGCGGTGGTCGCGGTGGTAGTGCTGCTTGCCGCACAGGTAGGGTGTATAGCCGGCGCGATGCAGCACCCGCGGCAGGGTCCACCCGGCGTCCGCCTGCTCAATCACGCGATTGTTGCACCACGCGTCGATCCGGCTGACGTACTGCCCGGCAGTGAAGCTGAGCCGCGACGGCACGCACAGCGGCGAGTTGCAGTAGCAGCCGTCGAACAGCACGCCATTGGCAGCCAACCGGTCGAGATTTGGCGTCCGCACGACCGGGTCGCCATAGCAGCCGGTGACCCCGGGGTCGTGTTCGTCGCTCATGATGAAGAGGATGTTTGGTCGTGCATTCGCCATGGGCTGCTCCTGGCTAGAGGCTATCCGGTTCGTCTGGCCGACGCCAGGCATCCGGACGTGGTGATTAGCACTGGACCGGATAGAGACGGTTCCGCATCATGGTGACACGGACCCCGACCGCACCCTCCCCCTGACCGACTGGCTCACCGCCGTCTGCGCCGACGACGCAGCCGTCGAACTGGTCGTGGCACGAGAACATCGCAAACAAGGCAGCTGGCGTAGCGACCACGGCCGGGCGGCCACCGACCTGATCGTCCTGTGCCTGGGCGGCGTCCTGCGCGTCCGCTGGGGCGGCCGCTTCCATCAGCTCACCGCCGGCCAGCTGGCGTGGATGCCGCCGCACTCGGACCGCGGCGTCGCCTCGACCATCGGCGGCCTGCGCGCCCGGCACATAAATCTGCAACTGCTGGTGCAACGCCACGGTCAGCGCCAGCACTGGGGCGGCAGATGCGAACGACGCACCGGACTGGGACACGTGCACGGACTGGTCGGCCAGTTCCTGACCTGGCACCCACGCCAAGGCCCGCACGCCCAACTGCACCTGCGCCATCTCTGCGCCTCCCTGGCGACCGCCGTCGCCGATGCGCCGCCGGCCGACCGTATCGGGCGGCTGCTGCCAGCCGCCGACCGCCAACGCGTCCTGACCATGATCGACCATAATCTGCACCGCGGCCTGGAGCCGGCCGACCTCGCCACCGCCTGCGGCTACGCGCACGACAGCTTCACCCGGCTGTTCCGCCGTACCTTCGGCGTGGCTCCGCGCCAGCATCTGGTCGAGGAGCGCATGCGCCGTGCAGCAGAACTGCTGCTCGCCGGCGACGACGACATCGGTGCCATCGCTGCGCGCGTCGGCTGCACGCATCACAGCCTGTTCTGCCGACAGTTCCGCGCCGTCATGGGCTGCCCGCCTGGCGCCTGGCGGCGCCAGGCATCGGCTCAGGGCACGCCGGAGCGGTAGAACGGCAGGTGATACGGCATCAGGCTGGTGCACGGCAGGCTGCGCTTCTCGCCATGCACCGTCTCCTCGACGATGGTGGTGAAGGGCTTGTTGAAGTGGTAGAAACCGATGGTCAGCGAGACCCGCGAGTCCTCGATCAAGAACATCGGCGGATCCAGCAGCTGGTTGTGACCCGGGAACGGACCACTGTTTCGCAGCGTCTCATGTGGTGCGCCAGAGGTCTCGGCCATAATTCGTGATGCCGCATGTCGCAGTACGGGCGCGTGTACGGTGGCCAAGCGCGGCTGAATCGACCATGTTTCCAACTCCTTCGATCCTCTGTGCCTCTGCGTCTCCTGTGTAGGCGTTCACCAGGATTATGACCAGAACCTCTGGCACACCCCTCTAGAACGGGACTTGGGGCGGCGGGGTCGGCTCGGGGCGGGACTCCTCGGTATGGCGACGCTTTCGCTCGACGTCGCGCTCGACCACAGTGCCGGTGGGATCGAACTTGACCTCGACCTGCTCGCCCGGCTGGTCGCCGACCCACTCGACAGCGAAGACGCGGCGGCCATGCCAGCGTTCGCTGGCGCAGCTGGTGATGCGATGGGCGCCGGCCTCGGTGCGCACGGCGCGCTGCACCGCCGGCGGCAGGGATTCAAAGGTGACGTCGACCTCGTCACCGTCGGAACGATCTGTTGCAGGCTGGGGTACGGCTACAGGGGCAGGGGCAGGGGCAGGGGCAGGGGCAGGGGCAGGGGCGGCAGCCGGTTCCGGCACTGCGTCCTGCGCAGCCGGCGGTGACCACAGCCTCCAGGTGACGGACCCGGCGAGCAGCAGCAGTACACCGGCAGCACATGCGATGGCCAGCTTGGCCACACCAACGGCAGCCGGGGCCACGGCCAGTGCCGCGACCTTGGCGGGAATCACCGCGCCAGGCAGGCTGACCTGGCACAGCGTCGCAACGGAGGCCGGCGGCAGACCTTCGGCTGCTCCAGCCGATGCCGAACCAAGAAAAAGGAGGAGCAGGGCCGCGGGGATGGCGACGCGTCGGCGCTCGAGGCGCTCACGCAGCAACTCGCGGGCCCGCGACAGGCGCGAGGTGAAGCTGTTGACGCTGAGGCCGAGCAGGGCCGCGACCTCGCCCTGCGGACGACCCTCAAGGTAATGCAGCAACAGCGGCAGGCGATAACGCTCAGGCAGTTGATCGAGGACGGCATCAAGCTCGGCACGCAGTCCTTCTGGCGCTTCCAGCGAGTGGCCCGCCGATGCGGCGACTGGCGCCTCCATGGCGGCCTCCTGTTCGTGGCGTGTGCGGATGCGCTGCGACTCACGCAGACGCAGCGAGACCTGGTAGGCGCAGCGGTGCAGCCATCCACCCAGGGTGGGGTGTCCGACCAGCTCACGCGCCCGGCGCGAAAGAATGAGGAACACCGCCTGGGCGGCATCCTCGGCCTCAGCACTGGCAATGCGCTGGCAGACTGCGGCGACCATCGGGCCGTGACGTTCGACCAGCCCGCGGAAGGCGGCCTGGCGTGCCGCCTCGTCACCCTCCAGATAGGTCTGGAGCAGCGCTGGATCCCCAACGGATGCGGAACTTGGCAACATGTCGCGATCCTCCACGCGGCACCCCGACCGCCAGGGTCGGGGTGTCGGTGAAGGAGGATCCGGGATCCGGCCTACTCGGCCTTCTCGGCCTTCTCGGCCTTCTCGGCCTTCTCGGCCTTCTCGCCATCGTCTCCGTGCTCGCCCTTTTCGTGGTCCTTGCCATCCTTGGCATCACGCTCGGTCTTGAGCAGCGTGCCGTCGGCGGCGACCGTGACCTCGACTTCGGTCTTGCCGTCGGCGTCTGTCCATTCAGCGGAGTAGACGACCTGGCCCTTCTTGATCTCCTGCTCGATCTTCTCGATCTTGATGCCGGAGGAGGCCTTGAGGATGGTGGCCTTCACTGCCGCCGGCACCTGGTCGATGGTAACGAGCTGCTCGTCTTCGGCACTGAGGCCTCCGAACGCGAGGATGAGGGCGAGGGGGAGGATGAACTTGAGCATGATGAGTCCTTTCACTACCATATCCGTCGCCACCGGGGGCTTACGGCAGGGACTTCGTGCCGGCGGGACGCCGGGCGCGGAAGGCGCTGGGACTTTCGCCGGCGATCCGGCGGAAGAAGCGCGAAAAGGCGAACTGGTCGCTGAATCCGCAACGGGCGGCGACATCGGCGAGGCCCAGGTCCGACCCGGCCAGGGCGCGGCCGGCGTGGGCGGCCCGGCGCACGTCGAGCCAGCGCTTGAGCGACATGCCCAGGACGGCCCGGCAGCGTGCCGAGGCATGACCCGGCGATAGGCCGAGCTGTCCGGCAGCTGCCGCCACCGTCCACACCCGGTCAGGATGTGCGTCGACCAGCCGGGCGAGCTCGGCGGCCAGGCCAGTGGCCGGTTCCGGTGCCCCGGCCAGACGCATGGCCGCGGTCAGCAGGTGCGGGACGGCAGCAGCAGCGGGTCCAGCGGCCAGGCACCCGGCCAGACCGCGCCAACCGGGCTGGCGATCGAGGTGCACCGGATCGCCCGGCCCCGGCCCGTCCCAGGCGAATTTCCACGAGACGTAGGCGCACCCCGCGGGATAGCGGAATTCGTGCGGCGAACCCGGCGGTAACAGCACGCCGCGACCGCGTGGCAGGCTCCGCCGAATACCGCCCGACAGCACGGTGATGACGCCGCTGGCGCAATGGTCGAGTTGCCAGAAATGGTGGTGGTGCCGTCCGGTCGATGCCGGCCGCGGTACGGTGGCGGCGTCATGGATCAGCAGCCGCACCGTCGATTCCGTCATGCCCGTCCGTGATCCCGCCATGCCGCCGGACCTCCGCCGCGCATGATCGCAAGCGGAGCCGCCCATGCCAGCCATCGCCATCCACCCCACCTTTCCGCACTACCGCAGCAACGATCCGCAGGTGCCGGTGCGCCTGGTCACGCCGCGCACGCCGGGCTGCTTCCATCGCTTCTTCGACACCACGCCAATCAGCCCGTCGGGCCGCTATCTCGCCGCCCTGCGCATGCCGGACGAGACGCGACTGAACCAGCCTGGCGAGATCGCGGACGTGGTCCTGGTCGATCTTGAGGCCGGCACCGAAACGGTGGTGGCGCAGACCCGTGGCTGGGAGGCGCAGATGGGCGCCAACCTCAACTGGGGCGCGGATGACCACTGCCTGGTGTTCAACGACGTCGACCCCGACGACTGGGGCTCGCGGCTGGTCCGACTCGATCCGCTGAGCGGTGCCTGCGAGCGCATCCCCGGCGGCGTCTACCACCTCTCGCCCGATGGACGCTACGCCGCCGCCTGCTCGCTGGAGCGTATGCGCCGCACCCAGGACGGCTACGGCGTGGTCATCCCCGACGAGCACGTGCCGCTCAACCACGGCGCCCCGGACGACGACGGCCTGTTCATCACCGATGTCCAGACCGGCCGACGCCGACTGGTACTGTCGCTGGCCCAGGCTGCACAGGCCATCCCCGAACTCGCCGACACCGACCTGTCGCAGTGGCACATCCACGGCTTCCACAGCAAGTGGAGCCCCGACGGCAGCCGGCTGATCTTCACCATCCGGCGCTGGCGGCGCGGTGACGCCAAGGCCCAGGCGTGGAACAACATTGGGCATGGCGTGCTGCGCTTCGACGTGCTGACCTGCCGGGCCGACGGCAGTGAGGTCCGCGACGCGGTGCCGGCGATCTGCTGGCGGCACGGCGGCCACCACATCAACTGGCTGCCCGACGGCAGCGGCCTGTCGATGAACCTCGGCGGCTTCGGCGACAGCCTGCGCTTCGTCCGTGTCGGCCTGGACGGCACTGGCCTGCGGCCGCTGCTGCTCGACGTGCGCGGATCGGGCCATCCCACCATCCACGAGTGCGGCGCCATCCTCACCGACACCTACACCCACGAACAGCCCTTCATCCGGCCCGACGGCACCACGCCGCTGCGCTGGATCGATCTCGCCACCGGCAACGAGCGCGAGATCGTGCGCATGACCACCGCCGTCCCGCCCGGCATGCCCGCAGCCATGCGCGTCGACCCGCACCCCGCCTGGGACCGCACCCGCCGGCTAGTCGCCTTCAACCTGGTCGACGGCGGCACCCGACGCGTGGCGATCGCGGACTGCTCGGCGCTGGTCGGCGGCTCGTACTGCTGAGGCAGCTACTTCGTGACGTACGGACGCTTGGAGACGTCGGAGGCCTTGCAGAGCTTTGCTAGGAAGAGCTGGGCTTCGCCGCGCTCGACTTGGGCCAACAGATCCATGTCGATGGCAAACGAGGACGACGCGAGTTGACCTTGCCCCGATTTCGCAGACCGCTTGTTAACGACCTCGTTGAAAGGCTCGCGATCACGACGGTATTCGTCAACATGGCCTACGAGCCGGCTGGAGCATGCCGGTCACTGGACGCCTCCCACTGGCGACGATGGTAGTCGGTCTCACTGGCGCCCGCAGGCTTTCAGCGCTGGCGTGGTCGTAGCAGTTGCCGCGCCGGGCCACCAGCCCTTGGTCCACAGGGCGATCCACAACTTCAAGGCCAGTTGCGCGGAACACACTGGAACTTCTCTCTCCAGCGACTGGGGCTTACGCAGCCGATGATCGCCGGACTGGATGCCCCTATTAAACTTGCCTGCGGGCTGCATGTCCATGTGGGAGCCTCCCAGCGCCATTCTGGCTACCAGGTCACAGGATCGGAAGACGCTGGCACTACGAGGTCTGGGCCCGCCGCCACGCTACTGGTGGCAGGCCGGTAATCCGGCGGAACTGCTTAGCGAAGGTTGGAACACCTGTGTAGCCCAGGTCCTGAGCCAGTTCGGCCAAAGAGGCGTTGCCTGCGAGCAGGTGGGCACAGGCGGAGTCGATGCGTCGGCGGATGCGCTAGGCATTGGGGCTCTGGCCGGTGGCGGCAGTGAAGCGTTTGCGGAATACCTCGAAGCCCAAGTCGACGCGCTGCGCCACCTCGGCAATGCTGAATTGGCCGGACAGATCCTCGGTGAGCAGGGTACAGGCCTTGGCGATGTTCGGATCCTGGCTGACCTGACCCCGGCTGCCTACGGCAAAGGCGGCAAGCAGGGCCTGGGACTCCGCCAGGGCCTGGGGCCAGGCGGACTCTGGCATCTCGCCCAGCTTGGCCAGAAGCGACAAGCAGCAGTCGGCCAAGACAGCGTCCCAGCCTAGCTCGGCGCAGGGCGTCTCAGGTACCGCCCCGAGGGCGAGCAGGCGGCGGTACCAGGAGAGGTCGAGGTTGATGAAGAACTCGACCAAGCCCGAATCCGCCACCGGCACCGTGCTGTGGCGTCGTCCCGGCAAACGGCAGACCAGGACACCGGGACCGCAGAATTGTGCGCTCTGCGCATCCCGATACCTGGTTTTTCCTCGCAGGATCCACATGGCAGAGAAGGAGTCCTGCTCCACGTCGAGGTGGGCACTGCGCTCGTCTGGCTTCATCAACAGTCCGGCCCAGATCCGCAGCGACCCCTGGCGGGTGGTGAACACGCGGTTGGACATGGCGTTGCGGTGGAAGCGCCGGGGAAGGTGGAAAGGGTCTAGCATGGTCAGTCCCAAGCATGCAAATATACCAAATCCGACAAATAGTGACCATTTCCGACCCTGGCCGGCAGCCATCATCCCCGATCATGGAGCCCAAGGACCACGCCATGCCCCTCGCCGGCCGCTTCCTGACTTTTGCCTCCATCATCCGCGTCAATCAGATCGAGGTGGCCCGGGACCAGAATGCCGGCGAGAACGAACGCGCCTGCCACACGCCGGAGACCGTCGCCGCCCTGCGCGCCGCTGTCAGCGCCGGCTGGCCAGGAGGACGCATGACCTGGGCCCTGAGCTGGCTCGCCCTGCACGACGAGACCCCGGCCTATGTCGAGATCCACCGCCTGCTGTGCCGTTACCACGAGGAACTCGGCGACGAGGTGACCTTCATTCCCGGTGCCTATTTCGCCAATGCCTACAACACCCGCGAGCAGGTGAACTGCGACCTCCACGAGGGGTTGGCACGCCTCGCCAGCTTCATGGGTCCGGGCTACCGGCCCAAGGCTGTCATCGCCGGCTTCCTGGCAGCGGAGAACCAGCGCTTCCTCGCCGAAGCTGAGGGCATCCATGTCTGCCAAGGCAACATCTGGAGCCAATACGCTATCGACAATCAGGACGGCGACGGCTCGGTCTGCTATCCCTACTACCCGTCCCGCGAACATTTCTGCAAGCCGGCCCAGAGCGCGGCCGACCGCATTGATTGCGTGAATCTCGATGGCTGGACCTGCGATTTCCTCTGCGCCCGGCGCGAGGGCTTCGCCGGTGGAGCGAACTTCTGCAGCCGCCGCGGTGTGGGGCCGATCGAGACCCTCGGCCACCTCGGCCGCGATGCCGGCTTGGCGCAGATGCTCGCCACCACCGCCGCCCACTTCGACGCCGGGGCTGCACTCAACGGTTTCGGCTGGGTCACCAACACTTGGGAGGTCTGCCTGGTCAGTCAGGTTGGTCATCTCGATGCCCTCACGGAGTGGCTGACCGAGATCCGCCGCCGCTGGACCGATGCGCGCATGCCCACCCACGGCGAGTTCGGACTCGCCTGGCGCGAAGCCCAGGGCACAGCTACCGACTTTGCCTACCGCTTCGCGCAGATCGGCAGCGGCGCGCCTGGTTCGGAACCCGAATTGCGCATCCGCTGGTTCATGAATCGAGATTTCCGCCTCGCCCTCCTCGGCCCGGCGTCGGGCGGTCCCGAGCAAGTCATCGACTGCACCCGTTACGACCTTCCGGCCCGGGAGCCTCAGCCCCTGACCCGCAACTGGACCCATTTCGGCGAGATCAACCAGAAGGGGACGCGGACTCAGGATCGTCCGTGTCCCTTCGCCAATCTACCACAGGATACCCGGCAAGTCATCGCCAAGCGGCTGGGCACGACTTTCTGAGTCCTTTCCCGGTCCAGTGGGCGGCACTGTGCGCCAACGACAGGCTGTGCGCCCTGTTTGACTACAATGGCTTCGACACGCCGTCGACTGGAAGTTGGTCCTTCGCACATCCGATCGGAGATCTGACGGTTACGGGAGGGAGCGTGCGATTTGGGATGTCGTGACGGCCAACGCGCGTAGTGCCGGATACATGGCACGGTAACGCTCGAATCGTTCGCCATGTGCCGCCATATGCGCTGGTCTGGGCTCGATGCGCGCCGTAATCCGCACCCAGCTCGCGGCCAGCGCGGCGACGTCGGTACTGTCAACCGCGGCCAGAGCGGTGGCGGCCATTCCCAAGCAGCCTGCCTCGGGCTCGGCAAGCAGGACCAGCGGCCGGCCAATGGCGTCGGCTTTGAGCTGGCACTGCCGCCGGTCGCGCGCCCCGCCGCCGGTGACGCGCAGCTCGTCGACCGCCAGCCCGGCTGTGGCGAGCAGCTCAAGGTTCAGCCGCATCTCGTAGGCGACGCCTTCGAGCAGGCCCTGCAGCAACTCGCCACGCGTGGTGTCGAGGCGCAGGCCGAGCAGCGCCCCTGGCGTCACGGCATCGAACCACGGCGTGCCGCTGGGCGTGAGGTAGGGCAGCGACAGCACCGGCGACGGCGTCTCGCGCAGCTCGCCAAGCAAGGTGGCGTGGTCGGCGCCGCCGCCGCAGGCGCCGCGGAACCACTCCAGGGCGTTACCGCCGGTCAGACTGTAGGCGACCGAGGCCCAGCGGCCAGGCACCGCCGCGGCGTAGGTGCACAGGTTGGCGTCGCGCAGCGCCCCGCTGAACACCGGCGCAGCGAAAGTCGGGGTGAGGCATTCGACCGTCCCGCAGCCGTACACCGCCTGACCGGGGCGCACCGCCCCGGCGCCGAGGGCGGCGCAGCACTGGTCATGGCCGCCGCAGACCACGGCGCAGCCGTGCGCCAAACCGAGGCGGTCGGCCATCGCCGGTCCCAGCCGGCCGGCGATGCTGCCGCTGGGCAGCGGACGGGCGAGCTGATCCGGGGTGACGCCGGCGAGGGCGCACAACCGCTCATCCCAGACGCCGCGCCGCACATCGAGCAGCAGCGTGCGTCCCGCCAGCGGCAGGCCCATCGCTGGCACGATGCCCAGGCGCAGGTGCAGCAGATCCTCGACGCAGTGGAAGGCGTGCGCAGCGCGGAAGGCCGCAGGCCGCGCCTGCGCCAGCCAGCGTAGCTTGAACAGGGTGAACAGCGCCGCCGGGGTGTGGCCGGTGCGCTGATAGATGTCGGTGGCCGGCAGCTCCGCGAGCACGGCCTCCAGACACGCGCCGGGCCGACTGTCGCTGGAGACCAGCAGCGGCGCCAGACAGCGGCCCAGGCCGTCCACCGGCACCACCGCCTCGCCCTGGCAGCTGATGCCCAGCCCAATAGCCGCGCCCAGGGCGTGGGCCGTGACTTCTGCGATCACGGCGAAGGCGGCGGTGATCACCGTCTCGGGATCGAGCTCGGCGGCGCCCGGCTCGGGATGGGTCAGGGCGTAGCTGCGCACGGCACGGGCCAGCACCCGGCCCTCGGCATCCACCAGCAGGGCCTTGGCGCCGCTGGTGCCGACATCGAGGCCGAGGCCGAGCATCTCAGGCCGCCTGCGCCGCGGGGCGGTACCACAGCGCGAGATAGCCGCCGGCGATGGCCCGCATGCGCTCGAAGATGATCTGCTGTCGCGCCGCGGTGGAGCAGTGCGAGAGCGCAGTCTCCTCCGCCGCTGCGCAGTCTGGGCCGAGCAGCCCTTCGCGCTGCAGGCGCTGCGCCACCGCCGGGCCGGCCGCCTTACCGGCGTGGCGCACCAGCTCCTCGAACAGGGCCGGGCTGCTGTCGCGCTCCAGCGCCGTCCACACGTTGCACTTCACCACCCCGTCGGCGAACAGCCCGCTGACCTGAGCCGGCGCGACGCTACTCGCCCCGTGCAGCACCAGCCTGGCGCCGACCGCGGCGCTGATCGTGCGGGCCAGCTCGGGCCGGTAGCGCAGACTGGCAGCGCTGGCGCGGTGTTCGGTGCCGAGGTTGGCGACCATCAGGTCGACGCCGGTGGCTGCGAAGACGCTGGCCTGCGCCACGCTCGAGAGCGGCGAGTCCTCGACCCCGCCGGCCTCGACGATTTCGTCGCAGGCGCCCTCGATGAGGATCTCGTGGCCATGCGCCTTGACGAAAGCCGCGGTGGCGGCGCAGTTGGCGGCGAAGGGCAGAGTCGAGGCGTCGTACATCACCGAGCTGAAAGCGCCGAGATCCCACTCCTCCAGCAGCGCACGGTCGCTGTCGTGCTGGGCGTGGTCGAGGTGCAGCATGCAGTCGACGCGCGGATACGGCCCGTCGGGCCGGGTCAGCACCGCGAGTTCGGCCATCGCCAGGCGCAGGCCGGTCTGCCACTGCCGCGAGTGGGTGTAGAGCACCGCCTGCGGCCGGTGCGCGTAGGTGATGGTCAGGGCAAGGATCAGCGGGATGCGCTCCCAGCCGTTGCGCTCGGCCTGCTCCTGCGCTGCCGCCAGGCAGGCCTCGCTGGTGGTGAGGTTCTCCGTGCCCAGACAGGGCAGGGTCCAGCCGCGCGCTGCCGCACGGCGGTACTGGGCGAGGACGGCGGCGCGACCGGTGATGAGGCTCATCGCCGGCTCAGGCGAAGCTGGTGACGTGGTAGCCGAGGTAGCCACCCAGGGCCTCGGCCATGGCCTCCCGCGCCTTGCCCGGGGCGAGCGCCACGTGATGGCGGTGGCCCTGGCGGGCGATGGTTAGCAGCACGTCCTGGAGGTCGGGAATGCGCGCCACCCCGGCGCAGCCAAAGAAGTCCTGCGGCACCTGGTCAGCGGTGAATGCACCCTCGCCGAGGAACACGTCGACGCGACCAGCGTCGGTGACCAGGCCGCCGTAGGTGAAATCGAAGGGACGGATCCGCCCGGTGTTGCAGCCGTAGCTGCAGCCGGTGCCAAGGACCGGCTGCAGCAGCACATGATCGGTGACCGTGCCCTTGCCCGCCATCAGACCCTGCGGCACCGGCCCGCAGTGGAACAGGATGACCTTGTCGGGATCGTCGCCGTAGTTGTTGTTCCAGTCGAGCAGCGTGGTCTGCCCGCCGGTGGCCAGACGCAGGGCGCGCATGACCACGGCGTTGCCGATGTCGACCTCGCAGGCGGCGGGCAAACCGCGGTCGTTCATCTCCGAGAGCAGCACGCAGGGCGAGATGCCAAGGTCCTTCTGCAGTTCGATCCAGCAGCGCAGGGCGATGGCGTCGCAGCCCAGTTCGACGGTGATCTGGTCGAGGGCCACGCCTAGCCGGCACAGCTGCGCGAAGGCCGGCCCGGGCACGGCGCTGAAGTCGCTGTAGCCGCGCAGCTTCGCCGCCTTGGCCACCACTGCCGGATCGCTTTCGCCGAGGGCGCGGACGCGCGCCATCACGTCGCTGAGGTCGGTGGCCTCGACGGTGACGCCGACGCGCTGCAGGGCGACCTCATCGATGCGCACGGTCTTGAAGGCGGTGGTGCGGGCGCCAATGGCGCCGACCGAGAAGCGGCGCAGGCCCTGCACCACCCGGCAGACGGCAGCGAAATGCGCCAGGTTGTCGGCGAACGACGCACTGGACGGGTGGACGACGTGCGGCTTCAGGGCAGTGAAACGCAGGCCGATCTGGCGGAACACGTCCATCACCGACATCTTGCCGCAGAAGGCGTCGCGACGCTCGCTCGGCCCCATCTTGTCGAGCGCGTCCGGGTAGGCCTGCACCAGCACCGGCACGCCGCAGTCCTGCAGGGCCGCGACGGCGCCGTTCTCATCGCCGAAGTTGGGCAAGCAGAGGATGACGCCGTCGATGCGCTCCTTCTGTTCGCGGAACCAGCGCGCCCAGGCCCGGCCCTCGGCGGCGGTCTCGACCGCGCCGTAGCGGGTCAGGTCGTCGGGTGGGCAGATGCCGCGGTGGCCGGCGGCGAGCAGGGCCTCGCCCAGCTCGCTGCGCGCGGCGGCGATCAGGGATGAAGGGAAGAACCCGCGGTTGCCGAAGAACAGGGCGAAGGTGCACGGCGTCGGGGCGAGGATGGGGGCTGGCATCATGCCAGTGATGATCGGCAGCCACCGCCGGATGGCGATGGACGCCCCGGCATCGGCATGGACGATCCGGCACGTATGCCGGATCATCCCGCGACTCCGGAAGCCAGCCTGCTACGCCAGGCCTCGCCCGAGCTGGGCGAGGCCCTTGGCCTGCTGCGCCGACTGTTCGACGTGCGCATCACCTTCTTCGATCTCGGCGGGGTCGAGGCCGGCGCCGGCGGCTTCGACATCAAGCCGATCTCGGCCTACTGCGCCGCGCGCCGCCGCGAGCCGGCGTTCAACGCCCGCTGCCTGGCCTGCGACCGCCGTCATCTCGATCAGGCCAAGGGGGCCCGCGGCATCCGCATCTACCAGTGCCACGACGGTCTGGTCGAAGGCGTCATCCCGCTCTACGGCCGCGATGGCGACTACCTCGGCGCGATCATGTTCGGCCAGCTGCGTCCGCCGCGCGATGCCGCTGAAGGACGCACCCCGGCGATGCAGCGCCTGCGCAGCCGCCTGCCGCTGGCCGAACCACGCCGCCTGCGCGACCTCGCCGAACTGCTCAAATGGCTGTCCGAGCACTTGGCGGTGAACACCGCCCTGCGCCTCCCGGCCCTGCCCTGGGCCGAGGCTGCCCGCCGCTACCTCGCCGCCAATCTCGGCAACAAACTGAGCCTCGCCGGCCTGGCCCGCGCCGTCGGCCGTTCACCGTCATTCATCTCGCACCGCTTCCCCGCCGCCTTCGGCACCAGCTTCGCCCGCCATGTGCGCGGACTTCGCCTGGCCGAAGTACGCAAGCGGCTAGCCCGCGGAACGGCTCTTGCCGCAGTCGCCGCCGAGCTGGGATTCTGCGACCGCTTCCACCTCTCGCGCGCCTACTCGGCGCACTTCGGGCAGCCGCCGCGCGGCCCGCGACGGCGGTCGCCTAGCCGGCGATGACGCGCGGAGGCAGGACCACACGCTGCACCGGGCTGCGGTCGCCGGCCAGACGCGCCAGGGCAAGCCGGGCCATCTCCGCGCCGAGGGTGCGGTTGCCCTTGTCGACCGTGGCCAACGGCGGCGTCGGCCGGAACAGCTGGTAGGGG
>JBBREK010000040.1:0-23328 GCA_038203025.1 Planctomycetota bacterium | reverse complement strand
GCGAATATTGGCCTGTTGACTTAAAGCAGGAGCAAACCCACGCTGGTTATCATAAAAGGTGGAATTTGGGGGAATGGCCCGAATTACCACAGTCGAAGACCATCCGTTGGGTGCCGTAGCTGTGATTACGGCGCTGCCCTCCAGCGGTAATGTGGCAGGCACAGGGCCCGGCCGGCACAGCGTGACATGCGGACGGAAGTCCGCTTCCGGCCGCATCTCCAGCACCTCGCAGAGATCGCGGCGCATGGCGTCGCAGCCCTGCTCGGGGTCGTCGACCGCGGCGAAGACATACTTCGGCCCGTCGCCACCGCTGCTGGTGCCGGCGGCACCGAGACCGGTGAACGTCAAGCGTGGGACGCGCTGGCTGCCCGCCACCTCGGCCAAGGCATCCGGCAGATAGGCGGCCTCGTCGTCGTCGACCGGGCCGAGGAAGGCCAGGGTGAGATGATAGTCGTCCGGATGCGTCCAGCGCGCCGGCAGATCCCAGGCGCGCAGGCGGTCGGAACTTTCGCCGGTCAGGCGCAGGCCGAGGAAATGATTGTCGGGCACGACTGCACGGTGCGCCGGTCAGTCGGCCTGTCCAGCCATGCGCAGCGCCTCGGCGCGCACCCACTGCGCCAGCGTCGCTGGCTCCTCGACGGTGACCCGCGAACCGAACGACAGCACCCAGTGGCGCACCGCCTCGAGCCCGTGCGTGTTGAAGGCAACGCGTGCCCCGCCGTCGGCGAGATCCTGCCAGCGTTGCGCCGGCCCCAGGCGGCGGTCGCGCACATGCGGCACGGCACCGGCGGCGAAACGCAGCACCACGCGGCCGCGCTGGCTGGCGCCGGCGACGCCACGAAAGGCGCTGCGCAAGGCAGCACGCACCTCGGCATCAAGCCCGGTCGGCACACCCTTGAGCCGCGTGTGCGCGGTCAGCGCGACGATGCGCGCCAGCTTGTAGTTCTTCAGGCGTGCGGCGGTGCCGTCCCAGGCCCATAGGTACGGCTCGCCGTCGCTGAGCACCAGACGGATCGGCTGGGCGACCACTTCGTGGGCGGCCTTCTCCAGCGGCTGGTAGGTCATGCGCACGGCCTCGCCCAGGCGGATGGCGCGCAGCACGGCGAGGGCGTGACGCGGCTCCCACGGCTGCGGCGCGCCGGGATTGACGCCGAGCACATCGGGCAGGCGGGCCAAGCCCAGCCCAAGCCGCTCGATCAACCGACCGAGCGCGGCGGCTAGCGGGCCCTCGTCCGACTTCGCCGCACCGGGCAGCGGCGGGGCAGCGAGCACGGCGCGGGCCGCGTGCAGGGCCAGGGCCTCCAGCTCGGTGACCGCCGCCAGATCGGCATCCACCGGCAGCAGCGCCTCACCACCGAGGCGCCAGAAGCGCCGCGCCTCGGGGAAGTCGGACGTTGGCGGCGACAACGCACCGCGCGCGACCTGCTCGACCGCGCCAGGCAGATGGGCACGTAGCCAGGCCAGATCGTTCTGCAGCATGCGGCGCTGGATCTGTGGCTGGCCGGCCTGGCCGAGCCGGCGATTCAGGCGCACCAGCATTTCGTCAATCGGTAGCGGTTGACCGCCGAGCAGGTCGAGCACCTGGCGCACGCGCACCGTGCGGGCCGGATTGGGGATGTCGGACATGGCGGCAGAATGCCAGGTGCACCAACGGTTGCACGCAGCCGCCAGGCCGGGAGCACCATGGCCGGCATGATCGCCATCCGCCTCACCGCCGTCCGCCCCCTCCGCTGTCGTTACCGCATCCCGACCCGCGTCCGGGCCATACTGCCTTCCCTGGCATGGGGTTGCGGCTGGCTCAGCCTGGGCCTCGCGCTCGGCGCCCTGACCGACCTGGTGGTGCGCATCGTCGCTTGAGTCTAGAAATCGCGGTTCGCGGTTCGCGGTTCGCGGTTCGCTGTTCGCTGTTCGCTGTTGTAGCGACACGTGTTATGTGTGTTGATGGTGTTCACCAAACGGGCGACCAAGTGTAAACCAATATGGTTCGTAATCGACGATCCAACCGCGAACCCACTGCGGCATTTAGGTTGAGCGCTGGGCGTGGACGGCGTATGATCGGTACATGACCCTCCCGCCCGTCGCTCTCGGCCTCGCCGCCACTGGAAACGCCATCCAGCGCCAGCAGGCCAGCTTCGATGCCAAGGCCGAGCAGACCGTCGCCGACAGCCTGGCGGCAGCCGACCCGGAGATCGCCAGCGATAGCAGTCAGCTGACCGGCGACCTCGTCGGCCTCAAGACCGACAGCATCATCAACAGCATCCTCTACAGCGTCTTCCGCGCCCAGGCCGATCAGCAGCGCGAGGCCGCCGACCTGCTCAAGCCGCGCGCCTGACCAGCAGGCGCGCCAGGACAGCCGCCGTGCGCAGGGTGTCGCGCACCATCGCGAAATGCGAGACCCGATCGGCCGGATAGTCGACCGCCACCGGCAGTTCACGCAGGGCGATGCCAGCACGCACCGCCCGAACCAGCGATTCGGGCTCGTAGGCGTAGCGACCGGCCCGCGTACCCAGACCAAGCATCGCCGGCACGGGCCAGACCCGCAAGCCGCTCTGGTTATCGGCTGGCCAACGCCCACAGGCCGCCCAGCTGGCCCCGCCGGTGCACCAGCGCCCGAGTCGGCTGGCAAGCGGCGCGTGCGGCATGGTGCGCACGCCCACCCACAAGGCGGCGGGGGCTGACGACGACGCCAAGGCTAAACGCAGAGCTTCAGCTGGCGGGTGCTGCAGGTCGGCGTCGATGGTCAGGACCTGGCGCCACCCGGCTGCCGCGAGCTGGCGCAAGCCGAGATCCAAGGCCCGGCCCTTGCCGCAGTTTTGCGGCAAGGTGAGCAGTTCGTCGGCCCCAGCCGTCGCGCCGCTGCCGTCACGCGAGCCGTCGTCGACCACCACGATACGCGGAGCGCCAAGGGCTCGGCACCCGGCGACCACGGCACCGACCGTGCGGCAATGGTCGAAGACCGGGATGAGCACGGGGATGGACGCGGGCCAGGACAACACGGGCCATGCTGGCATGACCGCACGGCTGTGCAAAGCCGCAAGATTCAGTGGTGGCGCTGCCGCAGCAGCTGTTCAACCAGGTTGCGGTCGGCCTCGGCGGTATGATGGCGCAGCCATTCGATGACCAGATCGGCATGCTTGGTATGCAGTGCCCGACCCTCGGCGAGCATCGCCCGCATGCGCAGCATCTCGGCTATGACGCCGTCGTGCAGGGCACGATGGCCGGCCTCCTCGGCGTAGCCGACCTGGCGCATCAGGCGGTCCTCGCTGGCGAAGTGCCGCCGGGTGTCGCGGATCAACCGGCCAAGCAGGGCACGGGCCGGCCGGCCGCGCTGCGCGGCCGCATGCAGCGCTCCGGCAGTCGCCGCCAGCCGGACATGCTGGCGGTCGATCAGGGCATGGCCGAGACGTGGGAGGCTGACGCGCACGGGCGGTGATGCTACCCACCAGGATACGAGAGGAAAGTCGCTGGAGCCGGCGGTGTGGATACTGGCGGTCCAACCGGCCCGCAGCCCGGTCATAGTTCCAGCCTCGACCGACCCTTGCACCACCAGCAACCGCGCATGTAGTCCCTCCCACTATGCACCGCCGTCTTTCCGCCCTGCTCGTCCTCGCTGCCACCATGCCGGCGGCCGACGTCGTACTGGCGGACCTGCGCTTCAGCGGCGGCATCGCCCCGCTGCCGGACACGGCCGAAGGCACCTATGCCGACGTCGGCAGTGCCCCACTCGGCGTCACCGCTGGGGCGCCGCGCGTCGACACCTACGAGAAGCACGCGATCGGATTCGCCGCTGACATCTCTGCCACCTACGGCCGGCTGTCGCCGGTCGGGCTGATCTACGGCGGCTCCTTCCGCTACTGCAACGGCGAGATGCAGTTGGAATCGATCTCCTACCCCTCGGTGGGGGTCGTCGACACGGCTGCCGCATTCGAAGCCCAGGGCTATAAGGTCGATTCGAACACCTGGACCACGGTCGGCCTGGCCGGTCACGCCGGGGCCGGCTGGGCCTTCGCCGATGGCTGGCACGCCGAGGCGGTGGGCATCGTCGGCGTCGACTGGCTGACCCTGGACACCTTTTCGGTGGTCGGCAGCGGCAGCACCGCGACCTATGCCAACGAAGGGCGCGGCCTGGGCTGGACCTACGGCGTCCGCTCCGGGGTCTACTGGACCGATAGCGAGACCAGCTGGCAGTTCGGCGCGCTGGCCGAATGGACCACGACCACCGGTACCGTCCGTACCGACTACGCCGGCAACACCGTCGACTTCGACGTCACAGCCCGCGGCCTGGGCCTGCGGGCTGTCATCGGCAGGCGGTTCTGAAGCCCCGCCCGGCCCTTGGCATGGCCGGGATCCCGCGCTAGCCTGGGTTCACCATGCCCCGCGCCCTCTGCCCTGTCCTCATCATGCTCGCCTCCGCCCTCGGTGCCGCCGACGGCGTACTGGTGTCCGACGTGCGCCTCGCCATCGGTACAGGCACCCTGCCGCATGAGCAGGAGGGCGAGCTCACCTCCCCAGTGGCATCGGCAGGCACACCGATTGAAACCCGCTATGAGCGCACCATCGGCCTGTCTGTCACCCTCGGCGGCATCTACGGTCGCCTCGCCCCGGTGGGATTCCTATGGGGCGCGCAACTGCGCAGCACCACCGGCGAGATGGCCTACCAGTCGCTGCGCATCAATAATGGTGCTGCCTTCAACTCCGATCAACTCGCCGCCGCCAACAATGACAAGGTGCCCGGCATGAGCTACAGCCAGACCGGCATCGCTGCCAACCTGGGTGTGGGCTGGGCGGTGTCACGGGACGTACATCTCGAACTTCTCGGCCTGATCGGGCCCGACTGGGTGACCTGGGACAGCATCGCCAACCTCGGAGTGGGCGACCTCAGTGTGCAGCAGGGCCAGGGTTATGGCTACACCGTCGGCGGGCGCCTCGGCGCCTACTGGACCGACCCCGACAGCCAGTGGCAGTTCGGCCTCGAAGGCGAATTCACCCGGTCCAAGGCCCGCATCAAGACATCGTACATCGACGTGACCGTCGAAACCGAACCGGTGGCAGTCGGCCCGGCCTTCCGCGCCGTCCTCGGCCACCGCTTCTGAGGCGTGAGCGAAGCGCCGCAGTCTGAAGCAGCGCCGCCCGTCCGCCGTCCGCCGTATTCGTTCGAGACCAGACTGCTGATCGGACTCGGCGCCATCGTATGCGTCGGACTGGTGACCTTGTCGCTCGTGCGCATGCACGAGGAGCTGGTGCTGTTCGACCTCAACTCGGGGCAGATGCGCCTCGACCGCCGTATTCTTGGTTTCCAATACGACAGCGAGCCGCTGGGATCCAACCTCGAATGGATGCAGATGCTGGCCGTTCGATCAGCTCTGCCGCACTGGGTCCCGGTGTTCGAGCGGCACGATTGCTCGCTGCTGCGCCAGCCGCTACTCCGACGCCGCATCGGCCAAGTCTACGTCGACGCCTGCACCTACGCGCAGATCCTGCATGGCCATGACCGCGCCAGCCTGGGCGAGGCTCTGCGCCGCATCGCTACCGCCGACAGCGAGGGCATCTGGGCCGTGCGGCAGGAGCTGCGTGCGACGTACGAGCAGCGACGGCCGCAGGAACAGCGACCGTAGCTAGCGTATATCGCTACGGCTTGGCGTGCGCTTGTCGCACCGCAGCGCCGGCCATGGCCGGCCGTAGCGCGCAGCCGTAGCGGGCGAAGCCCCAGAAGCCTCGCTAGGCGATTTGCGGCTTCAATCCGCCGAGCTCGGCCTCGGGTCGCGGTTCGGCCGGCGGCACGTCGCGCACCACCGGAACGATGACGGTGGGGCGGCGCGGCGGCAGTTCCTCGCCAGCCATCAGCTGCTTCACCTGGCCGCAGTCGAGGGTCTCGTGCTCAAGCAGGGCCTTGGCCACACGTTCCAGGCGGTCGCGGTTGGCCAGGATCAGCTGACGGGCGTGCTCGTACTGCTGGTCGATGATCCGGCGGACCTCCTCGTCCAGTTCGCGTCTGGTGGTGGCGCTGACCGCGACGATCTCCTCGTGACCGACCGCGCTGTCATGCGACTCGGTGTACTTGACCGGACCCATGCGCTCTGACATGCCCCACTCGTAGACCATGCCGCGGGCCAGCTGGGTGGCGCGCTCGATGTCATTGGAGGCGCCGGTGGTGATGTCGCCACAGAACATCTCCTCGGCGATGCGTCCACCGAACAGCACCGCCATGTCGCCGAGCAGCTTCTTCAGACTGTGGGTGTGACGGTCCTCGTTGGGCAGGTGCATGGTCGCACCGAGGGCCCGGCCACGCGGGATGATCGTCACCTTGTGCAGATCATCGGCGCCCTCGACCAGGACCTGGAGGATGGTGTGACCGGCCTCGTGGTAGGCGGTGATGACGCGCTCGCGCTCGGGCATGGCCCGGCTGCCGGTCTTCTTCTCGCGGCCGAAAGCAACACGGTCGCGGGCGTACTCGAGGTCCTTCATCGCCACAACCTCCTGGTCATGGCGGGCGGCGTTGAGCGCGGCCTCGTTGATCATGCTCTCGAGATCGGCGCCACTGAAGCCAGGCGTGCCACGGGCGATCAGCGCCAGATCGACGTCCGGACCGATCTTCACCTTCCCGGCGTGGACGCCGAGGATCTGCTCGCGGCCGGCGATATCGGGCAGGCTGACGTGGATGTGGCGGTCGAAGCGGCCCGGGCGCAGCAGGGCCGGATCGAGGACATCGACACGGTTGGTCGCGGCGATGACGATGTCCTTGTCGGTCGAGGAGAAACCGTCCATCTCCACCAGGATGGCGTTGAGCGTCTGCTCGCGCTCGTCATGGCCGCCGGAGGAGAAGCCAGTGCCGCGGCGGCGGCCGACCGCGTCGATCTCGTCGATGAAGATAATGCAGGGCGCGTTATCCTTCGACTGGTTGAACAGGTCGCGCACGCGGCTGGCACCCACGCCCACGAACATCTCGACGAAATCGCTGCCCGAGATCGAGTAGAATGGCACGTCGGCCTCGCCCGCGATGGCCTTGGCCAGCAGGGTCTTGCCGGTACCGGGCGGGCCGATCAGCATGACGCCACGCGGGATGCGGCCACCGAGCTTCTGGAACTTCTTGGGGTTCTTGAGGAAGGCGACCAGCTCCTCGACCTCCTCGCGGGCCTCGTCGATGCCGGCGACATCCTTGAAGGTCTTCCCGGTCTTGCCCTTGGTGATGAGCTGGGCGCGGCTCTTGCCGAAGGACAGCACGCCGCCGCCCTGGTTCATGCGCCGGACGACAAAGAACCAGAAGAGCAGGCCGCCGAGCAGGAACAACACCAGCAACGGCAGCATCTGGGCAAGGAAGCCCGGAGGCGGCGCACCGTCGTAGACGATGTCGACCTTGGCCCCGCCGTTGGCGTTGGCCAGGCGGGCACCCTCGTTGTAGCGGTCGGTTGCGGCTATGATCTGCTGGCTGATCTCGTCGGTCAGACGGGCGCCGGGATAGTTGACGATGTACTTGCTCTCGCCGCCGGTCTTCGAGGCGGTGACGGCGATGGATTCAGCCCCAAGGTTGAAGCGGGCCACCTCGCCCTTGCTGATGCGATCAAGGAACTCGGAGTAGCTGACGTTCTTGCCGAAGCCGCCGCCACTCTCATGCACTGCCACCCAGACCAGCACCAGCAGGCCGATCAGCAGCATGGTCATCATCAGTACGCCGCGCGGCTTGGGCGGTTGGGGAGGCGAATTCTCGGGCATCGTAGCGGCAGGCTACCGACCGCCGCTGGCCGTCCAAACGGCATCCGCCGCCACTTAGGCGGGGAGGGGCCGCTCTGGAGACGCTACGGCTACGCGCTTCGGCCCGCTCCGCGGGCGCTACCCGCTTGTGCGCCGCAGCGCCGGCCAGGGCCGGCCAGGGCCGGCCGTAGCGCGCAGCCGAAGCGCGCAGCCGTAGCGGGCGAAGCCCCGGGCTAGCGTGCGACCAGGAGAATGTAGATCTTGCCGCTGCTATCGACCCACATGTTCATCTCCTTGATGCGGGTCGATTCCGGCAGCTTGAACTCCGCGATAATCTTGGCCGAGGCATCGGCCCGGGCCGTCTTCTGCTCGTCCTTCGAGGCGCCGGAGCCCCACGAGGCCACCGCGGCACGCGTCTTGCCACCCTCGGTCGGGTTGGCGACCCAGCCGGGAACCTTCTTCTCCGCCAGCTGACCCTCCTCGATCGGCTTCTTCCAGCCACCGCCCCCTCCGGTCCCGTCAACGACAGCGGCAGGAAGCGAAACGACAGTCGCGAGGAGGAGCAGCAGGCCTGGAGATTTCATGGCCGACACACTAGCAGCCGACCGCCGCGAGGCCACGGACATCAGCTCTGGTTCGGTGCAACCTTTCCGAGCAGCGCCAGTTCGGCGCACTGCACGGCGTTGAGCGCCGCGCCCTTGAGCAACTGGTCGCCGACCACCCACAGGTCGAGGGTGTTGGGATTCGACTGGTCGGCACGGATGCGCCCGACCTGGACGTCGTCCTTGCCGGCAACGTCGAGCGGCATCGGCCAGCGGTTCTTGGCCCGGTCCTCGACCACGCGCACGCCGGGGCTGGCGCGCAGGATCTCATAGGCGCGGGCGACACTCATCGGCTTGACGAACTCGACGTTCAGGGCCTCGCTGTGGGCGCGCAGGATGGGCACGCGCACGCAGGTCGCGGTGATGCGCGGGCTGGAGTCGCCGAGGATCTTGTGGCTCTCCTTGAGCAGCTTCAGTTCCTCCTCGCAATAGCCCTGGTCGTCCAACCAGGGACTGTTGTGCGGAAACAGGTTGAAGGCGTAGGGCACCGGGATCACCTTGGGAGTGAACGGCTTGCCGTCGAGGAAGGCACGAGTGCCCTCCTGCAGCTCGACCATGGCGGCATGGCCGGCGCCGCTGGAGGCCTGGTAGGTGGCGGCGACCAGGCGCTTGATGCCGGCCTCGCGATGCAGCGGGGCGAGCGCAACCAGGGCAATGATGGTGACGCAGTTGGGGTTGGCGATGACACCCTTGCCGCCGTTCTTCTGCAGGGCCTTGGCCGCCTCCTGCGGATTGACCTCGGGCACGACCAGGGGCACACCATCCTCCATGCGGAAGGCGCTGCTGTTGTCGACCATCAGGCAGCCGGCCTTGGTACAGGCCTCGCGGTACAACTTCGACACCGACGACCCGGCGCTGAACAGGGCCAGATCGTGGCCGGCGAACGAGTCGGCGTTCAGTTCGGTGACGGTGATGTCCTGGCCGCGGAACCGCAGCTTGCTGCCGGCCGAGCGCTTGCTCGCCAGCAGGGTCAGCTGCGACACGGGGAAGTTGCGGCGCTCGAGCACCTGCATGAATTCGACGCCGACCGCGCCGGTGGCGCCGACGATTGCGACCTTGAGGGCCATGACTGTTCTCCTGCCTGCTGGGCGGGAAAGAGGTTAGACACGGTCCCGGGTGTCGCAAGGAGCCTCGACCGGCAGGATGCAATCCCGGTTGTGGCCGCACGTTGTCCGGGTCTAATGCAGGACGGTATGGCAGTCGACGAAGCCCTCATCGCCGCAGCGCAGCACAAGGGCCTCCACCAGGGCCAGCCGTACCACGTCCGCATCGAGGTGCGCCCGCCGGGACTCTGCCTGGTTTTCCAAGGGCCGGTGCCGGCTGCCGTCCCTGCCGCCACCATGACTGCGATCCAGCGGGCCGTGCAGGCCCACCCGGCCCAACGAGCCTACGTCGACCTCAGCATGTGCAGCTACCTGGGCAGCGGCGCCATTGCCTGCCTGATGGAGTTCCTGCGCCTGGCCAGCCCGCGCGGGGCCGGGCCAGTGGCGGTGGTCAACCCGCATCCGCGCGCCATGACCGTGCTGCGCATGCTCGGCCTGAACAACTTCTTCGTCCCCCAGCCCGATGACGCCGCGGTGGCACGGTGGCTGGCGGATCAACCGAAGCGCTGAGCAGTCAAGCTCCGGTCCGTCGTTCGTCGTTCCGCAGGGAGGCAGGTGGGGCGAAGGTGGTTTGGTAACCCGTCGCCGGCACGGTGAACATGGGACGTCACAATATTCCGAGGCGGGTAGCTACGAACGACGAACGTCCAATAAGCCTACTCAGCCCCCCCTGGATCGACGGCGGAAGGCCGCAGGTGGCTGGTGCCAATGGGCCGAAAAAGCCCGGGTGAAGTGGTAGCGGTCGCCGAAGCCGCAGGCGATGGCCACAGCGTCGATGGGATCGTCTGACTCGGCCAGCAGCACGGCGGCGTGCTCCAGGCGGAAGCGCATCCCCTCGCGCTGCGGCGAATGACCGACCTCGTGCGTGAAGCGACGTACCAGGCTGCCCGGGTGCAGCCCGACCGCCGCCCCAAGGACAGCGTTGCCTGGCGTCCGCGCCGGATTCGCATGCAGCAGGGCGAGAGCCCGACTGACTGCCGGACTGCGCCCGGCAGGCTCGGGGACGAATGCCGCGTCGGGCAATCGAGCGGCGGCGAGCCGGAACTGACTCTGGACCAGCAGGCCGAGCCGGCGCGGCTGCGGATTTCGCCACAGAGCGCGGAGATCCGCCCTCGCCGGGCCGGGCAGGCCCCCGGAATGAATTCCCGGCACCGCCCGCTGCCCGGTCAGCGACCAGATGAAGTGGGCATAGGTCTTGATGAAGCCCCGGCTGCAGCTGGCCGCGCAGTCGGTCCCCGGCGCAATCAGCAGCCAACGTCCAGGCGCCAGATCCCAACGACTGCCCTGCCAACGCAACTCCCCCCCGGCCGTCAGCGGCAGATACAGACGCCAGTGCGGGGCGGCCATGTGCGGCAGATCCCAACTCGCCAGATCCGCCATGCGGCACAGCACGACGCGAGGATCACCGGACGCGGCGCCTTCGGCAAGGATCGTGCGATCGACCTGCATGTGAGGATTCTACACACGCGCATGTGCCAGATCCATAGCAATCCCGTAGTCATCTCGTTAGCATGCGACATCATGGAGACGGTCATGCCCAGCTGCCCACGCTACCTCGCCAAACACGCCGACCTGTGGGCGCGCGATCCACGTGCCGCCAACCTCGCCTGGTTCCGCGAGGCCAAGTGGGGCCTGTTCCTGCATTATGGGCTGTACAGCCAGCTCGCCCGGCACGAATGGGCGATGTTCAAGGATCGCATCCCAGTGGCTGAATACGAACGCCTGTTCGACACCTTCGATCCGGCCCGCTTCGACGCCGAAGCGATCACCGACTTGGCCATCGCAGCCGGGATGAGCTACGTCAACCTGACAACCTGCCACCACGAGGGCTTCTGTCTGTGGGACAGCGCCACCGAGCCGTTCAATGCCAAGCGTGCCGCCGGCCGCGACCTGGTGCGCGAACTGGGCGAGGCCTGCGATCGCAAGGGGCTGGGCTTCTTCTGCTACTTCACCCACGTGCTCAACTGGCGGCATCCCTACGCCCCGACCCACGACCTGATACCGATGGGGAGGCCCGACTACCAACAGCCCGAGCCGCGGTACCAGTCGGACCGGCCAGAAGACTGGCGCCGCTACTGGGAGTGGGCGCACGGCTGCCTGCGCGAGCTGTGCGCCTTCGACTTCCCGGTCGCCGGCATCTGGCTGGACATCATCAGGATGTACTACGTGCGGCCGGAGCACTTCCCGCTCGCCGAGACCTACCGCCTGATCCGCGAGGGGCGGCCCGAGGCGCTGCTCAGCTTCAAGCAGGGCGCCACCGGCGAGGAGGACTACGCCGCCCCCGAGTTCCATTTCCACAGCCAGGGGGAGGAGTTGCGCAAGGAAGGCAAACCTGTCGCCGGCACCATCGCCGACGCTGCCTGGGCGAAGAACAAGGACAAGCACAACGAGATCTGCATGACCCTGCAGGATGGTTCGTGGGGCTACCACGCCGAACGCCCGTGGAAGGACGCCGAGGCGGTGTGGCGCAGCCTCGCCTATGCCGGTGCCCATGACTGCAACCTGCTGGCCAACATCGGCCCCAAGGCCGATGGCTCGCTGCCTACGGAAGGCGTCGCTATTCTGAAATCGATCGGCGAACGCATCCGCCGAGAGGGCTGGCCCGCACCGGACGCGAACTTCAACCCCCGTTCGGCCTCCGGAGCCGGCGCGGCCTGAGGCAGAGGGATGGCGACTCCGGCGGTTGTCCGCCGCGCCTGGCGGCGTATGGCTTGGTGGACATGCCGTCAGATCCCCAGCCTACCAGTGACGTGACCACGCGGCGCTACCGCCGCATGATCGAGGAGTTCAACGAGAGCTCCGCCGTCGACCGCAACTGCCGCATGCAGCTCATGAGCCTAGGCAAGCACCTGGTGTTCAAGATCGAGGGTCGGGCCACCCTGACTGGCTACAGCGCCCTGGCGACCAAGGCGATGGACGTGATCAACACGCGGCGTTCGGTCAGCCTGATCGTCGATCTGTCGCTGTGCGAATCGATCGCCTCCTCGCCACTGGGCGTACTCGGTTTCGTCATGATGACGTTCCAGCGCGCCGGCGGCCGGGTCTATCTGGTCTCAAGCAACGAGACGGTACGCAAGGCCCTGCGCATCCTCGGCCTGGACAAGGTCTACGAGGCGCGCGAAAGCGTCGACGAGATCATCGCCCAGGCATAGGTCTCACGGTCCCGGCCCATCCCGCCAGCGCGCCGGAGGACAGCCGAATCGCGCAGTGAAAGCCTGGCTGAAGTAGTGGCGATTGCAGAATCCGGCGGCTACCGCAGCTGCCGCAACCGTCGCGCCACGCCGCAAATCGGCAGCCGCATGCGCCAGTTGCCGCTCGCGCCGCCAAGCCACCGGACTCATACCATAGGCGGCGTGGAAGCGCTCGCGGAAGCGGGACGGCGACAGGGCGCAGCGCGCGGCCAGTTCCGCCACCCCGGCAGACGGGTCCGCCTCCAGCTGCCGCAATGCGGCGAGCAGGCCCGGATCCGGATCGGCCGGCCGCCGCCAGGTGCCGGCCGGAATACACTCGATGAGCAGCTGCGGGATCAGCGTACCGGCGATACGCATACCCGCATCTGCATCGCGGCCATGGCTGGCCACCAGATCGAGGAGCATGCCGGCCCAGCGTGCCGGCGTAGGCAGATCCAGCCGACGCACGCCGATGGCCGCGGCGAGATCGCGGCCCTGGGCATCGCGCAGTTCGAGATGCAACGACACCGACGCCCACCAGTTGCAGCCCGGCAGAAGGCGGCCGCGATGGCGCACGCCGGCCGGGATGAGCGCGGCCTGGCCGGGAGCCAGATGCAGCTCGTCACTGCCAGCGGTGATCGCCACCTGTCCGCCCAGGGCGACGGTCAGCCAGCAGTCAGCGCCGATGCGCCAGGCCAGGTTCCAGTCCTCCTCGCGCCAGGCTGCCAGACTGTTGACCGTCACCGTGGCCTGGGCCAGTCCAGGATCCAAGGCCGGTTCGCGCCACGGCAGCACACTGCCGCCGGCCGGAATGCGCTCCAACGCATCGGCGATACGCTTCTGCGGACCGGGGCCCAGCGCCGACGACGGCAGGTAATCGGCGATTTCCATATCTAAGACGCACTCTCCACCCTGGCCTGGGCGGCACAAGTCGGCTAACCTCGTCAGCATGGCCACAGCCACCGCCCTGTCCGATCCCTTCGCCGCGATCGCTGCCCAGGTGGGACCCCGGAGAAACGGTCTCGTCGAACCGCCCCCGCCCGACGTGCCAGCACGCATCCTACGCAGCCGACGCCAGACGCGCCCGTTCCGTCCGACGCCCCTGTCGTCGGACGGACAGGACCTCGCCCGGCTGCTGCAGAGCGAACGCCGCCGCATGCAGCCGTTCCTGCGCCGCCTGGCGCCGACGCTGGACAGCCTGCGGGCTGCGCTGCGCCTCGACCGGTTCGCCTGGCGGCTGGAGGAGGAAGCCGACCGTGCCGACGCCCTGCGTCCGCTACGCGGCGATGGCGCCTGGAACGCGGTCACTGTGCCGCACTACGGCCCGCCCACCGGCCGGGCCACCGCCTACTACCGCACCACCTTCACGGTCACGCCGGAGATGCTGGCACATGGCGCCGTGTGGCTGCGCTTCGGCGCCGCCGACTACCGTGCCCACGTCAGCGTCAACGGCCGCCACCTCGTCTCGCATGAGGGCCACTTCGCCCCCTTCGCCTGCGATGCCACCGCCTGCGTCCGCCTCGGCGACAACACCCTGCTGGTCCGCCTGGAAAACGACGGGACCTGTGGCGGCAACGGCAGTCGCGAAAATCCCATCGGCGACAAGATCTACGCCGCCACCGGGCCAGGCTGGGACGAGGCCGGCTTCGGCTGGCACCACTGCCCGCCCGGCATGGGCCTGTGGCAGGCGGTGACGGTCGAGGCCTGCGCACCGACGCACATCGCCGACCTGTTTGTCAGGCCGCTACCCGACCTCACCTCGTGCGAGGCGTGGATCGAGCTGGAGCTGCCGCGGCGCAGCGATGCCTGGCAGGAAGCCCGGCTGCGCCTGGCGGTGTTCGGGGCCAACCATCGCGCCACCGCCGTGCCCTGGCACGAAGTGCCGGCCACTGGCCAGCTCGGCTCCGGACGCAACGACCTGCGCCTGCCGCTGCGCATTCCCCGCCCGCGCACCTGGACGCCCGAGGCACCGTGGCTCTACGAGCTGCACGTCGAGCTGCTCGCCGCGGACGGCACGGTGCTTGACCGCGCCTGCCGCACCTTCGGCCTGCGCACCTTCGTCATCGATGAGACCTCGGTCCCGAAGGGCCGCCTGCTGCTCAACGGCAGCGAGATCCGACTGCGCGGTGCCAACACCATGGGCTACGAGCAGCAGGCGGTGATGCAGGGCGATGCGGCGCGGCTGGAGGACGACATGCTGCTGGCCCGGGTCTGCCGCATGAACTTCCTGCGCCTGACCCAGCGCCCGGTGCAGCCCGAGGTCTACGACTGCTGCGACCGGCTCGGGATTCTGGTGCAGACCGACCTGCCGTTGTTCGGCGTCCTGCGCCGACCGCAATTCTGCGAGGCGGTGCGCCAGTGCGAGGAGATGGAGCGGCTGATTCGCGCCCATCCCAGCTGCATCCTGGTCAGCTACATCAACGAGCCATTCCCGGCCACCTGGGGCACCAATCCGCGGCGCAGCCTGACCCGGCCCGAGCTGGAAGCGTTCTTCGTCGCCGCTGACCGGGCCGTCCACTTGGCCAATCCAGACCGGGCGATCAAGCCGATCGATGGTGACTACGATCCGCCCGGTCCAGGCCTGCCCGACCAGCACTGCTACACCCTGTGGTACAACGGCCACGGCCTCCCCTTCGGCCGACTGCATCGCGGCTGGTGGATGGCCTGCAAACCGGACTGGATGACCGCCTGCGGCGAGTTCGGCGCCGAGGGCCTGGACTTCCCCGAGCTGATGCGCCGACGCTATCCGGCCGCCTGGCTTGCCGACGACGGCACACCGTGGACGCCCGAGCGCATCGCCAAGGCGCAGAGCGCCAAGCTGCAGCGCCTGCTTTTCGAGCGGCCAGAGCCGCACGAGGATCAGCTGACCTCGTGGTGCCGACGCAGCCAGGCGTGGCAGGCCCGCGCCACCCGGCTGATGACCGAGGCGCTGCGCCGCCAGGAACGCATGAATAGCTTCGCCATCCACCTGTTCATCGACGCCTGGCCGGCCGGCTGGATGAAGACGATCATGGACTGCGAGCGGCATGCGAAGCCGGCGTTCTGGGCCTACCGCGAGGCGCTGGCCCCGATGCACGTATCGGTGCGCACCGACCGCTTCGCCTGGAGCAGCGGCGAGGTCTTCGATGGCGAGGCCTGGATCTGCAACGACAGCCAGCAGACCCTGCGCGGAGCCGTGCTGCGCTGGCAGCTGGAAGTCGACGGCCGGGTGCTGTCGGGCGGTTCGGCGCCGGCGCACCTGGCGGCCTGTGCCCCGCGTTGCCAAGGCAGGTTGCATCTGGCCCTGCCGCGCCTGGCTGGACGCGTCGTCGCCACCGTACGCATCGCCCTCGATGACGCCGAGGGTCGCCGCGTGCACGACTCTGCCTTGGAATTGCAGCTGCACCCGACCGCGGCAGCACCCGAACGGCGCATCGCCGCGTTCGGCGGTGACGCCATCCGCCTACTGCGCGAACTCGGCCTGCGCCGCGTGCCGATCGCTCGCGCCCAGTCCGTGGTCGTCTCGGCCGACGCCCTCGTCGGCAACGCCGGCGAGTTGCAGGCCTTCGCCGAACGTGGCGGCACCGTGACGGTCCTCGCCCTGCCCCCGGGACAGCATCAGCTGGCCGGAGACATGATCGAGGTCCTGCCGTCCTCGATGGGTGGCTACGACTTCGCCGCCCGGGTGCCCGGTCACCCCCTCCTGAAAGGTCTCGACGATGGGGACCTGCACTTCTGGCACGATGAGGCGGCAGGCATGATCACGCCGTTCCTCACCGCCCTGTGCGAGCCGACACCAGGCTGGAGCCCGATCCTGCTCAGTGGCGCCGGCCAGTTCTGGGGTGGACCCGGCCTGCATGAGGTGCATGCGGCGCAGGAGAAGCGCGTCAGCGAAGGCGTCTGGCGCATCGTTCAGATCGCCCTGACCGGACGGGTGCGGACCAATCCGGCGGCCCGGCTGCTGGCTCTGCACATGCTCGGGGCCTAGGCGGTCCGCACACCCCACTGCGCAGGTGGATACCCCCTGCCGCTTGCGCGTTTCCAGACGACGCTAATGCTTCGCTTCCTAACCAATGATCCTCCTGCGCGACCTTCCCAGCGACGAGGAACTGCACGCTCTGGCGCAGCGCTATCCCGACCTCGACCCTGAGGCGGCGGCGGCACTGCTGTCGCTGATGCGCGCAGCCTGCGAGATCTTCCGCTTCGCCGACGACCACTTCGCCTGCCACGGCACCTCGAGCGGCAGGTTCGCAGTACTGTCGCAGCTCAACCGCCAGCCCGACCGCCTGCTGACGCCAAGCCGCATCGCCGATGCCTGCGGAGTCACCCGCGCCACCATCACCGGCCTGCTCGACGGCCTGGAGCAGGATCGGCTGATCGAACGCACACGCGGGGCCGGCGACCGGCGCACCATGCAGGTCCGACTGACCGCCGGTGGACGCCGCTTCCTCGACGGCATGCTGCCCGACCACTTCCGCCGCATGGCCCAGCTGATGCAAGACATCGGGCAGCGAGACCGCCGCGCCCTGCGCCGCCTGTCCACCTCCATCGCCAACCGCGCCTCCACCCTGTCTGCCGCAACGTCCAAGAGGAACCGATGAACACCGCCCGCCCAGTCGCCTCGCTCCTCGTCCTCGCCTTCGCGCTGCACGCCGCCGAGGCGGAGATGCCACCGGCTCCGGCCCCAGACGCCGCCGCAGCGGCAGCGGCAGAAGCAGAAGCGCCGCCAGCAGCCGATGCGGCCGCCGGGCTGACCATGGACCAGGCCATCGCCCTGGCGCTGGCGCGTAACGAGACCCCGGCCATCGCCGCCGCCCGCATCGAGGCGGCCCAGGCGACGATCACCCGCGCCGCCGCTGCACTGCGCCCCAGCGTCGTGCTCGCCGGTTCGCTGTCGACCAACGACCAGGACCAGCTGCCCTATGGCGGCGACGCCAACGAGACGGCGGCCTGGAGTGCCAGCGCCGAGCTCGGGCTGCTGCGCGCCAGCGCCTGGTCCGGACTGGCCTCGGCCAAGTACGCACTGCGCGCCCAGCAGCTGGAATCGCTGGAGCTGCGCCGGGTGCTGGCCTTCGCCGTCGGCGGCGTGTTCCTCAACGTCCTCGCCGCGGAACGGCAGGTTGTCGCCGCCGAACGCCGGCTGGAGGTCTCGCAGGCCTCAGTGGCCGATGCCAAGGCCCGGCTGCAAGCTGGCCTGTCGATCCGCACCGACGTGACCCGCGCCGAGTTGGAAGAGGCGACCGCCCGGCTGTCGGTGACACGATCACGCAACCTGGTGACGACGACGCGCCTGGCCCTGGCCGACCTCATTGTTGCGCCGATGGAGGGCCCGCTGGCTCCACCGGCCGGCATCGAGGCCCCCTCGCGCGAGGGCGAAGTCCTGCAACGCCTGGCCCTGGCCTATCGCGCCGACCTGCGCGCCCTCAAGTTCCGCGAAGCCGCCGCCGATCAGAGCGTGCGCGCCGCCTACGGCCGTTGGGTCCCCGACGTCAGCGCTCGCGCTACCGTCAGCGAGTTCGACACCAACGACCCGGCCCGGTCCAGCGTCGACAAGTCCGCCGACGTGACCCTGTCGCTGACCGCCACCTGGGCGCTGTACGACGGCGGCGACCGCGGCGGTGCCATCGCCCAGGCGCAAGCCGCCCGGCGCGAGACCAGCCTGGGCCTGACCCAGCAGCTGCGCGGACTGCGCAAGCAGCTGCTCACCGCCCTGGCCGAGCTGGAGACGGCCGAGGCCACGCTTGCCCAAGCCCAGGCCCGGGACCGCCTGGCCAGCGCCAACGCCGAGGAGGTGCGCGCCCGCTACAAGCAGGGCTTGGCCACGGCGCTGGAGGACGCCGACTCGATCAGCGGCCAGTTCGATGCTGAAAGCGGTCTGGTCTCCGCCCAACTGCAGCTGTCGCGCAGCCAGCTCGACCTGCGGCAGCTGGCCGGCGTCTGGCCGCTGAGCGACCGCGAGCCGGCCAGCAAGCCGTAGCTCCTTTACGGGGCGAGCAGGCCGTCGTCGCGCGGGGCGTCGCCGTGGCCCTTGCCCTCACGCGGCCCATCACCCTTGCCCTCGCGCGGGCCGCCCTTGCCCGGTTCGGGCCGCTTGGCCTCGTCGGCGGTGATCACGCCGTCGCCGTTGCGGTCCATGCGCTTGAATATCTCCGCCGGATCCGGGCCACGACGCTGCTTCGCGCCGTCCTTGCCGTCCTGGCCTGGCGGCTCGAAGGCGAGAAACTCCTCTTTGGATATCTGGCCGTCGCCGTTGCTGTCCATGCGGGTGAAGGCGGCTTCACGCTGGCCCTGCATGTGCGCTTCGATGGCGGCAGTGAGTTCGGCCAGGGTGACCTTGCCATCCTTGTCCACGTCGGCCTTCTGGAACATCTCCTCGGGCGACTGGTCAGGGCGCTGGCCCGGAGGGCCACCGGGGGGACCGGCGTGCGGCGGGGGGCCTTCGCCGGCGCACAGGGCGGCGGCAATTAGGATCAGGGGTAATGGGCGCATGGGATGGTTCCTTGTCGGTAGGTTGTAGGTTGATCGGGTTCAGCGGCGGCCGGGGCCGCCGACCGGACCGGGGGCGTGGTCGCGCCGGTCTTCGCGGTGATCACGGACATCCTCGCGACGGTCGAGGACGTCCTCGAGATCGTCGATCAGACCACCGTCGTGCGCCGCATCGCGCACGTCCTCGCGGCGGTCGACACGGTCCTCGACCCGGTCGGCGACCTTTCGTTCCACCGGGCCGACCTTGCCGTCGTCGTTACGGTCGAGGCGGTCCTTCAACTCGCCACGACGCTGCTGCTGCTGCTGCTGCCAGCGCTCATGCAGGGCCTGGCGGTCCTTGGCGGTGATGCTGCCGTCGCCGTCGACGTCGAGCTTCTTGTACAGCTCCGGCTTGTTGGCCTTGATCCAGGCCTCGTGCTTCTGAATGCCAGCCATGAACTCGGGGCCCGAAACCCGGCCGTCGTGGTCGGCGTCGAGCCGCACGGCGAGGTCCGGATGGCGCTCGGCCGGTGGCGTGGGCTTCGCCCCCTCGGCCCCGGCGAGGCCGGCGACGAGGGAGACGGTGGCAACGATGGCAATGATGTTGTGGCGCATGGTCATGGTCCTGGTGGGATGCTAAATTGAGGGAACCGGAAGTCGATCAGTCGGCCTTGGCCCCATCGCCGCCCTGTCCCTTATGCCCGCCGTGCCCGCCGGGCCCGCTGCCCTCACCGTCCTCGCCGCGCCCACCGCGCTCGCCGCGATGCTGCCGCAGCCAGGCGCGGGCCGCCTGGCCCTCCTCGCGCGAGATGACGCCATTACCGTCCTTGTCGATCTTGGCGAACAGCTTGGGGTGATTCTCCTTGAGCCGGGCGCTGAATTCGGCGCGGGCAGCGTCGCGCTCGGCCTCGGACATCTTGCCGTCGTGGTCGGTGTCGTGCTTGGCCAGGCAGGCAGCCTTGGCCGCGGCGCGCTCGCTCTCCGACAGCTTGCCGTCCTTGTCGGTGTCGAATTTGTCGTGGATGCGCTGGCGGGCCTGGCCGCCGCGGGGGCCTTCCTGGCCGTGACCCTGGCCGTGACCCTGGCCGCGACCCTGGCCGTCTTCGGCAGCGGGCAGAGCGAGGGCGGCGAGGGCGAGGGCGACGATGGCGGTGATCTTAAGCATGACTGGTACCTCCTGAAGGATGGTGTGGTGGGTTGTACTGGGGAGATCTGGAGCGTCTGCCGTGCCAAGGCTTTATCGGGCATCCGGTGTAGGGATTCGCAGAATCCGACACGTTTGTGCCGGGCATCCCCGCACCCCAGGGTGTCGGGAAATCCGGACAAGGTCGGCTCTGGCAGACCTCCGCAGCGGTCCACACTGGCACCATGCTCCGCTTCGCCCTGTGCCTCTGCCTGGCCACCCTCACCCAGGCCGCCGATCTCGCCGACCCCGCCTGGCTCGACCAGCTGCGCCCAGCCCTGACGACCGACGGGCAGGCCGACCTACTGCGCGTGCCAGCGGCGGCGCGCGGCGAACTTGACCTCGACCTCGACCCCGAGCTGCCCGGCCTGCGCGGCGGCATGCGCCTGCGCTGGACCAACCCGGGGCCGGACGCCGTGCCCGACCTGGTGCTGAACTGCTGGCCCAACGCCGCCTCCTTCCATGGCGCGCAGCTGACCGTGGACGAGGTCCGCCTCGACGGCAATCCCATCCAGCCGCTGCCCGAGGCCGATGGCGAGCGCCTGCGCATCCCCCTGCCACGACCGCTGGCGCCGGGCAAAACCCTGCTCCTGGAGGCGCGCCTCGCAGCCAAGGTCTCGCCGGCAGGCTACCACGGCCTGATGACGCGCTCGGCCGACGGTGTCTGGGTGTTCAGCGGCTTCGCGCCCGAGGTCGACGTGCGCCGCGACGGTGCCTGGCGCGAGGATCCCCTGGCCGGCATGGCCGACGCCCTGCGCACCGACATTGCGCACTGGCTGCTGCGCCTGCGCGTCCCGTCCACCGCCGTGGTCGCGGGGCCGGGCAGCGAGATCAGCCGGCGCGATCTGGGCGACGGACGCAGCGAGGTGGTTCTGGCCGCGCCCCTGGTGCGCAACCTCTGCCTGGTGGTCGGCGATGGCCTGGTCGCGGCAGAACGCGTGGTTGGCGATGTGCACATCCGCATGTGGCACCGGCCGGTGGTGCAGGCCGCCGCCGAGCGCTCGGCCGACGCCTGCGCCGCGGCCATGCGCCGCTGTTCCGCTGCCTTCGGAGCCTACCCGTGGCGCGAATTCGACGCGGTCGAGGCTCCACTCGAAGGCGGCGTCGGCGGGGTCGAAGCGAGCGGCCTGGTGCTGATCGGCCGCGACCTGTGCGAGATGGTCGGCGGGCTCGACCCGGCAGTGCCGCCGATCGGCCTGGCGGCGCGCATGCTCGCCGAGGCGAGCGCCCATGAAACCTGCCACCAGTGGTGGCACCTGATGGTCGGCAACGACACCATGCGCAGCCCATGGCTCGACGAGTCGCTGACCAACTGGGCGGGCACCTGGATCATGGAGGCCGAGTACGGTCCCAGCATCGGTCCGGCCTGGGGCCTGTCGCTGTGCATGGCACTGATGGACCGGCAGAAGCCGGCCCAGGCCATGACCCTGGCGGCCGGCGACTATGACAAGCAGGCCTACGGCGCCGTGGTCTACGGCCGCGGGGCGCTGATGTACCAGCATCTGCGGACCCGCCTGGGCGAGGAAAAGTTCTTCGCCGCCCTGCGTGACTGGACCCAGAACCACCGCTTCGGCTGGGCCGAACCCGGCGACTGGGACACCTGGCTCGATCGGCACGCCCCGCCAGAGCTGGCCGCAGAACTGCACGCCAAGTGGCTCGGCGGCGTCGGGCTGACCCAGGGGGATCTGGTCGGCGCATCGGTGGGCCGCTGAATGAGGCTCGTTTCACTCGCGCTACGGCGTTGCGCTTCGCACGTAGCCGTAGCGCGAAGCCGCAGCGGGCGAAGCCCCAAACCTATTCCAAAATGAACACCCGTAGTTCCTGCCAGCCCAGGTCGCCGCCGAACTGGCGGGCCGAGGATTCGCTGCGGTAGCGCAGGTCGATGTGCAGGACGCCGGAGCGCTCGGTCTTGCCGCGGATAGCACCACCGCAGTCGTCGACGGTGAAGATACGATCGTCGGGCTGGCTCTGGTCGAGGTAGCCTTGCCCGGCCGGAATCAGCACGCGGGTGCCGTAGGGCCAGGCTGGGCGTCCGCCGGCCAGGCGTGGCACGGCGATGCCGTACGGGCTCTGGCGGACGTCGGTCCGCCCATCGGCGGTGATCCAACGCCAGCGCTCACCTTTGGTGGCGTGGTATGAGCCGTCGACCGCGTCGTGCGGCGAGTAGGCCGTAGCTCGCACCGTCACCCAGCGACCGCGCAGGGCCGGCTGACCGGAGGCGCGCTGGCGTTGCTCATCGGTCACTGTGCGTTCGACCGCCGCGAACAGGCCGGTGATGTCGGGCCGGACCAGCTGGCTCGGCTCGACGCAGGCGAGGAACGGGGTGGTGAGAAGCAAGGTCGCCAGTCGCATGAGTCCGGCAAGTATGCCACGTTTCGCTCAGGGTTAAGCGAAACCTCCGATATTTTCACCAAAAGTGTGCAGGTCACGCCTATTAGTGGACTTACAGGCCACGACCCCCTCCATGGCCTTGCCGGTGACCGCCATGGGGGGTTTCTGCACTTTGGCGCAACACCCGGATGGCAGACACCCCCTCGACTGGACAGACCAGTTCGCACCAGCCGCAGCCAGTGCAGGCCCCGCGACGGACATGCGGAACATCCACGCCATGCGGCCCTGGACGCAGCCGGATGGCCTTGTCGGCGATCGGACAGTGCTCCTCGCAGACCAGGCAGGACTCCTCGCCGACAAAAGGGATGCAGCGCTGCTTGTCGACCACAGCCACGCCCAACGGCTGGGCGGCCTTCGCCTCGACGCTGAGCCGCGGGATGGCCCCGGTCGGACAGACCTCGCCACAGCGGGTGCAGTCCGGGGCGCAGGCCCCGCGACGCGGCACCAGGGCCGGGGCTAGCAGGCCAGCCAGGCCGGCGGAGAAGCCATCACTGTGCAGAGCGCCCTCGGGACAGGCGGCGAGGCACGCGCCGCAGCGCACGCAGCGGTCGAGGAAGCCCGTCTCGTCGGCGGCGACCCCCGGCGGACGCAGCAGGTCCGCAGGTGGATCGCGGCGACCCAATGGCGTGGCCGCGGCGATCAGCGGGGCCGCGGCCAGGGCGGCACCGCCGATGAGCACCGCCCGCCGGCCGGGATCGGGCGGGGCCGTGGACGGGCGCGGCAGTCGCAGCACGACACGCGCGATG
>JBBREK010000039.1:0-23656 GCA_038203025.1 Planctomycetota bacterium | reverse complement strand
GGGTCTGGCAGGCACGCGGACCGGCGCCCCATTCGATCCATCCCTTGACCGCCTCCGGAGCGTCTTCCGGCCGGGTGCTGCGGACCAGGTCGAGGACCAGATCGGTGACATGCTCGGGGATCGGCACGCGACGGGCCAGCTCCTGGAAGGCAATGAGATCAGCGGCACCCAGGCATGGCGTCGGCTTGGCGGACTTCCCGCTGGTGGTGCGGTCGAGGATCTCGCGCTCCTGCTCCCGGCTGGGGTATCCGACGCGGACGTGGAACATGAAGCGGTCACGCTGGGCCTCGGGCAGCGGGTAGGTGCCCTCCTGTTCGATCGGATTCTGCGTCGCTAGGACGAAGAACGGCTCGGGCAGGGTATGTGTCGTGCCGCCAGCGGTGACGGTGTGCTCTTGCATGGCTTCCAGCAGGGCCGCCTGCGTCTTAGGCGGCGTGCGGTTGATCTCGTCAGCGAGAATCATCTGCGAAAACACCGGTCCGCGCTGGAACACCAGGCTGCGCCGGCCGGAGGTGGCATCCTCCTGGATGATCTCGGTGCCGGTGATGTCGCTGGGCATCAGGTCCGGCGTGAACTGGATGCGGCGGAAACCCAGATCCATGGCCTCGGAGAGCGCCCGCACCATGGCCGTCTTGGCAAGCCCCGGTACGCCTTCGAGCAGGCAGTGGCCACGAGCCAGGATGGCGATGACGAGCTGCTCGATCACCTCCTCCTGACCGACGATGGCGATGCCGACCTCCTGCATGATGCGGGCAGCGCCGGTGCGCAGACGCTCAGCAGCGGCGAGATCGTCGGCGGTCGCTTCATCAGGCATGTCTATCTCCGGACCTGAACTTAACGTTGCCGGCGCAGCGCCGTGACCAACTGGTTCTATGAAGGACCAGACCAGCGGTCATCAGTGCAGTCCACCACGCTAGACATAGTCGTCGTGTAGGAGGGCAGGGCTTGGTCGAACCAGGCGCGGTAGTGGCCGGCGGTGGCCGCGCCGTTGCCGGTGAGATTGGTGCGCAGGGCGGCGAGCAGTTCGTCCGAAAAGACTTGGGGGTGCGGGGCGCAGCCTAATGCGTCGTAGATCCGAAGCCGGTCTGATGGTCGGTCGCCGTAGCATATCTCTGTATTGGATCTCAATGCCTCCAAGATAACTTTTTTTGGCCTACTTATACCAAATACTGTTCATTTAAGGAGCAACCTGTATAAAAAGCCTCCATGCCACGCCGCGCCTCCAAGTCCCGCACCATCGCCGGAATTCTCGAGGAACGCATTCTGCGTGGCGACTACGTCCTGCGCGGCCTGCAGAGTGACCGTTCGATCGCCGAAGAGTTCTGTGTCTCGCGCTTGACCGCCAACCAGGCCCTACGCGCCCTGGTCGACAAGGGGATCGTGCGCCGCAAGGAGAACGGACGCCTCGAACTGCCGGGTGCCGAAGGCGTGCCGTCGGAGACCCGGCAGATCGCCTTTCTCGCTCCCTCCTTCCCCTCGCCGTTCCTGCAGCGCCTGCGCGTCGCCACCGAGCAGGTCGCGACCGCGCTGGGCTGCTGCTTCCGCCCGATCGACTACCTGAACTGGACCGACCAGATCGTCTACGAGACGCTAGCCGCCTTCGACGGGGTGGTACTGTGCTCGCCGAGCGGCGTCATCCCGGAACTAGTCCTGAAGCGCATCCTCGCTGGCAAGGCCGGGGTGCTCAGCCTGAACATCGACCTATCGGGTCACGGCATTCCAAGCCTGCTGGTCGATCCACACGAGGGTGTCCAGACCCTCTGCGACCACCTCGCCGGCCTGGGCCATCGCCAGATCGACTGCCTGCAGGTGCACGCCGCCGCGCCCAGTCTTTCCATGCGCCTGCAACAATGGAACGTGTGGTGTGCCGCGCACAGCATTCCCGGCGAACTGCACGAGCACGATCTACCGGCCTACTCGAATTCTATGATCGAGAGTTACCGCTTCACGCGCTCACTGGTGGAAAGCGGTCGCTTGCACGCCTCCGCCGTAGTGTGCACCACCGAACTGGCGACCATCGGCGCCTGCCGTGCCCTGGTCGAGGCGGGGCGGACGCCAGGGCGCGAAGTCTCCATCTGCACCTTCGGCGGCGATGGCTTCTGTCGCTTCAGCAATCCCGCCATCACCTGCCTGGAGCACCCGAACCTGGCGCCGTATCTCCAACTGTGGAGTGCTTGGATCACTAAGGGCCGCGCCGGATGGATCGGCCCCCTGCTGATGCGACCGCCGAACGACCTGTTCGTAGGCGAGTCCACCGCCCCCCCCGGCGGTTGGCCGGAAGGCCTCCGCCGCATCACGGCGCCGATTTGACGGCAGCGGGGTCGAGGATCAGGGTGCCCATGGCCGCGGGCGAAATGTGCGGGCAGCCGTTGACGACTGGCGACCAGTTCATGTGCAGCAGTCCACGCTTTACCTCCCCTGCCTTGGCCTGGTGGTCGTAGCGCATCAGGTTCGCCCGCATCTGGCCGGCGCCGAGGGTCGGGGTGCCCAGCCGCTGGGTCAGGGCGCTGGCCGGAATGGACATCTCCACCGTCCAGCCAATCACCTTATCATCCTCGCGCAGTCGACCGCTGGCGGTGTGCATGCCGGTTGCCTCCCAGCCGCGGAGGGCGAAGAGGTCGGTGGTGCTGACCAGCCGTCCATTGGGCTGGCAGGCCGCATCACCGACGCACAGCGAGATCAGGTCCAGGGTCTGGTTGAGCGGATTCACCTGAATCTCTATCCACTGCCGGCCATCGCCCTTGGGATCGACGAACACCTCACACACGTCCTCAGCATAGATATTGCCATCGTGCGTGACGGTGCCGGTTGCGTAGATATCGTCATCAGTGCAGCGGAAGGCGATATAGAGAGCCTGTTCGTCCCACAGCAGGCGGATCTCGGTCGGTACGCGATCCATGTCAGCGCCGCGCTTCTGTCCGAGGGCCGGTTGCAGCGAAAAGATGACCCCGGACTGGGCCCAGACCGCATCGTCCAATACGCCATCGATGACAGGCGGCGTGCTGGCATGCGGTACATGCAGGACAGGGCGGGTGGCTTCGGAATTGGCCGCGGCGAGGCTCACGGCGAAGATAAGAGCTGCGGGCGTAATCATTCGACCCTCAGACTGTTGAGTTCCATCGCCGCCACGCGGAAGTCGGCAATGACCAGGACACCACCCTCGATGGTGAAGGGCACCGGTTGGCCGCTGACCAGGTCGGTCACCTGCTTCGCCGCCGCGATGGGCAGGCGCAGGTTGACGTGCGTCGCCGCCACGCCCTTGTGCACGACACCGATGTAGGTGCAGCCCTGGCCGGGATAGCTGCGCACCCGCACCTCGGGATTGACGCAGGCACCGGCCAGGACCGTGCCGGGGACCGCTGGCAGGGCGCGGAAGGCCTGGGCGAAGCGGCGGTGCACGTCGGCGAAGGCGCGGCCAAAGGTGTAGGTTGTCGAGGTGAATACCTGCGGATCGGCATGGAAGCTGGCCAGGACCTCTTCTGCCATCGCAAAGTCCCGACCACCTGAAACCATCTCGCTGGTCTCGTAGTCGTCATGCTGGACATTGGTGCGCCCCTTCTCTTCATAATTGAACATGTTGCACATCGCCAAGCCGGCGCCGGTACGGAAATACTCCAAGTAAGGAGCATTGTCGGCCAGGTAGCGCCAGTGCACCGGAGCGAAGAGGTGAATGCCGTCGATCTTGGCGTAGAGTTCGGGACGCAGAATCCAGTGCGGTTGAGCGAAGGAAGTCAACATCCGGACGTAATCAGCATCCTTCAAGGCGCGATGGGCGGTACTTTTCCGCTCATACCACAGTCTGGCGCGATCTATATTATAGTAGTCGGACCAATCCACGGAAGTGTTCTCGGACTCCCCCATGTTCCAGCCATCCGGGTCCCAGTTATAGTAGTATAATTGCAGGTCGGGCCGGATGGAGCGCAGCTTGTCGCGTATGCGCAGTAGAAATTCGCAATGCTTGCCGCGCCACCACTCATTGTAGACCACGCCCATCTTGCCGGATGCCCACTTGGCCTGAGCCTTGCCATCGCCTGTGGGCGCTGGTGTGCCGGTCTCACGACAGAATATCGCGATGTCCGCGGTCCCGTAGCTGACCTTGATCCGATCGCTACGCATACGCCAAAGAACACCACCAATCTGCGGATATTTCCCTATCCACACCCCAACCAAATCGTCGAGCAGCATCTCCATCTCCGTCCATGTCGCCGGATGCAGGATATTCGCACCATAGTCGAAGAAGCGTCCGCACCGGTCCGGATTCCCATCAGGACCAATGACCCGGGCCTCCTTGGGCAGGGTTGGACTGCCGCCGTACTCGATGCGGGGGATGATGGGCAGACCAACGGCAGCTGTTGCCTGTAGGAACTGCTCATACAGGGCGCTGTTTTCACCTTCCCCATCCGTTGCGCTGTTCCAGGCCTCCGGTGCTGGGATATTCCACCCCCCCTTGGTCGGGAAGAATGCCGCCGCGCCCCACTTCTCGAACACCGGCGCAACCGCATTGAAACCCATGAGCCGAGCATAGTGGGCCATATCTAGCGGCCGAATTTCCGGCTCACGTTCCCAGTCGGTCATCAGCAGACGCTGCGGCTGACCCTGGGGCAGACGGATCTTCGGATAGACGGCAGCCGGATCTGGGATTTCGTACAGGCGAATTTCGGCAGCGGCCGGGCCGACGTCGTACCCCGGAGCATAGCAGCGGCCCGTATCATGAAAGGCGACCCAGAAGCCGTGCTTGGATGACGCCTTTCGCGCCCCTTCTGATCCATAGGTGACATCATCATTGATGACGAAGTTATCCATCCACTGCCACTCGCCGGTCTGTGGATAGTTGACCAGGGGATCGTCCGGACCGGCTCCGGTTCGAAAACCTGTGCCGTTGTAATTACGGCCGGCCTTAATCTCGATCGGCATATACCGTTTGGCGTTGTCCGGATACAGAATGCGCAGAACATAGGCTTGGTGCGGCTTCATCTCGCCGCGTCCGATACGATAGAGAAAATGTTCGTTGTTGTTGGCTTCGCGGTAGCGACGGCCCTGATATTCCTTAATTGAAATGCCGTCCTTCCAGGTGGCGTAGGCACGCCTGCCAACCCAACTGTCGCGGATGCCACCTTCCTTATAGGGGTGCTCGTCCTGCACGGGATCAACGCTGCAATCTATCTTGTCGATAAGCTTGAGCCGGCCATAGGGCGTATCATCCCAGGTCTCGGGCAGGCTCGGCAGGGCGAATTGATCGCGCTCACGGTAACGCAGGACCTGATTGCTCCAGGCAAAGGCACTGACCGGACCGGTGGCCTTGCTGCGCAGGATGCCGCGCACGTTGAAAATCTCGCCATAATAGAGGCGGCGAGCAGCCAAACCAGTAATCGGCACAATCGCCTCTAACTCGCCGGTTGCGGTGCGTCGCAGCGGAACCTGCCCGCTGACAATCGTGCGATGGAAACATTCCTTGAGCCGGTAGTCGACCACCAAGTCGTCGCGCGGCGAGACGCCACCAGCAAAGCGCAGGACCAACTCCAAGGCCTTGCCGGGATGCGCGCCCATCTCAAAGGCAGCCGGTTCGGCCTCGGTCTCCGGGCGACCCAGCTCGCGGATGACCAGTTGCTCGGTTGCAGGTCCAATTGCGAAGGGCCCCTCCATCAGGCCGCCCTTCATGTACCAGTCGACCACCCGCACTGCGATAACGTTGACTGCGCCAAAGCGCAGGACCTCAGGCGGGATCGCGATCTGCCGAAAGGAGGGACCGTACTTTTCAACCACTGCCACCTGCACGCCGTTAACCCACACTTCGCCGCGGTCGTCGGGCTTGCCCAGGTCGAGCATAACCGGGCGGTCACGCCAGCCCGCCGGAACCACAACCCGAGTCCGGTACCACGCGGCGCCATCCCAGTCGTAGCCCTGATCTTCCCACGCTTTGCCGGTGGTGGCGAAGTCCCACGCCCCGTCGTCAAAATCTGGTTTATGATAGCCAAGGGCCACGCCGACCCCCTGCTTTTCTCCCTCGTCATTGCGGTTCAAGAGCGTGCCATCGGCCTTGACGTCGTCGCGGCGGAAGTGCCACAAGCCGTCGAGGCTGATCGGCCGGCCGGCCGGCGCGACCACGAAGCGGCCAGTCTTGAAATCAGCGAAGCGGATGGTGCCGGGTCGCTGCAACTCGTGGTTGTAGTAGCCCAGAGAAATAGTGTCGATGCCAACGGTAGAGATGAGATTGGTGAAATTGCCGTCGTTGCCGTGCTGGAACGCGGAAAAGGGGAGAATCACCTGCTGCCAGGCGCCGGGCACCAGATCGATGCGGGCGAAGGAACTCGATGTGCCACTGCTGCTCCAGCGGACCTTGCCGTGGTTGAGTCTGACCATGAATTCACCCTCGGTGTCGTCGCTCTGCACCATGAAACTCAGATACTGATCGCCGCGTTGATCCCAGATGTCGCCGTTCTCGGACGTGGCCAAGGTGCAGTCGACGAACTCACCGCTCGCGTTCGGATACCATACCTCCATGGCGACCGCATCCTGCCCCTGGTAGGAGCCGCGTGCTGCCGACATGCGCGGCCGAGTGTCAGAAGTGCCGCCATCGCGCCAGCCCGACTCCCAGCGTGGATCGGAGAGAATGTCATCGCGCAAGTCGCGGGTCAGACCCAGCTGGAGCGGCTCAGGCGGCGCTTCGCTCGGGTTGGTCGCCATGCTGAATGGAACCATGCGTCGCAAGGAGAACTCTCCGGAATTCAGGCCTCCATTCATGTACCAATCGGCGACCATGACGGCGATCACGTTTTCCTGACCGAAATGGACCTTGGTGGGATCCAGTCGCACCCGAACGTTGGGCCCAAACTTGTCGCAGGTGAAGACCTGCTCACCATTCCACCACACCGTCCCGCAGTCGTCAGGTCGGCCTAGGCTGAGAACCAGTTCCTGGCCCTTCCAGTCCGCCGGCACCACGACGCGCTGCCGGTACCAGGCGACGCCGTCGTAGGCATGGCCCTGCTCCTCCCACGTCTGTCCGACGCGAATGCTTTTCCAGGCGCTGTCGTCCCATGCCGGTTTGAACCAGCCCTGGCCAAGCCCAACCCCGTCACGGCTGGCATCATCGGTTTTGAAGAACCATTCGCTCTGCAAGGAAATGACGGTCGCTCGGGCATCCGAGCTACGAAATGTCTCTGCGCAACTCAGTACAGATGCCAGCAGGCAGGCAATGCAGATTAGGCAGTAACGCATAGAAAACCCCTTGGTTATATTGAATTTGGCGATTTTATCGTACCGGCACGCCTGCATCTTCACTCCGTGTATCTTTGTTCTTTCAGATTCAGATCGGCGTCAGAAGCACCACTAAAAGTTCCAATCACACAACGACAGCCTAGTACCATTTCACAGGATTATACAGATCCGCTGCAGACAAGCGCTCAAGATGACCGTCAAAAAATACTACATTTGCCAGTCGGCGGTGTCTATAGGCAACGCAACCTTTATTGAATCCCTCTGGTGAAGGTAGTCCGTTAACCCAGTAATTCGTTGGATTCGCATTCCAGTAACTGGCATGCACATTCAAAGTGTCGGCGAAGGCCACTTTATTGGAGATGCCCCAACTGCCTAGAGGGCTTAGGTAGTCCGAGTGAACAAATCTAGGGAAGTTCATGCCATACGACAATCCTAAATCCGGCCCCAACATCTGGATATTCTTGGCAAGCGGACATATGGGGTCGCCCCTCATCTCTAAATTATCTAGCAAATCCCTATTCCAGGTCCAATTCTGCGCATTGGGCCAGTAATAATAGGGAACAAATTGACCCTCCCAATCCATGGAATACTGAATATTGGCTAATTGGATCTGCCTCAGAATATTCCCACACTGAGTGGCGGTGGCCATTTCACGCACAACTCGGATCGTCGACAGCAGTAGAGATGCAAGCACGGCGATAATGGCAAGCACAACAAGTAGTTCAATTAGCGTGAATCCTTGCAAATGACGTGGTTTATTCCGCTGGGCAGCGGACCCACCAAAAGTACAATTTGTCTGTCGACCCTGTAGCGCCTCTCCCAACCGAACATGTCTCGTATTCCTATTGCGACCCGGGCGTATCCGACGCATGGAAAACTCCTTACGGTCGAGTCGGGGTGGTTTCTGCCTAAGCGACCAAGACTCGGTTGAACGAGCGTACGTCCCGGCAACCGGCAATCCAGGGGTACACCCCAATGAGAAAGGACATAATTGGCTCATTTGTGTCTTCTTAACCATATAATGGTTCATTAAGTTGTCTGTGACACCACAAATGGACCATTGGTAGCCTTGACTACAAGCTGGACCCCGGTGGCGGTAGCAAAAACACCTGTGGGCTGCGCATAAATCACGATCACTTACGATGAATTGATCGGTATTGAGACGGACCCCTGCCAGTTGTGCCAGGAGATGGACTTGGAGCTGATGCCGGCTTTCCGCCCGGCATGATCGTCTTGGCATGCCTGCCCACGTGGGCGACACCGTGTTGAGCATTCACTTGGTCGCGGCCAACGAGTCGACACCATCGCCACCGCATGGGTCACGTGGTGCACGCATCGCTGCTGTTGCTGCTCGCCCTGGCCGGGGTTGCGGCCGAGCCGGAACGCCACCAGGTGCTCTGCCTGCATTCCTACCATCCTGCAGCCTGGACCGACGCGATCATGCGCGGCTACCATGAGGTCCTGTCGCCACGGAAGGACATCGACCTGTCGGTCGAGTACATGGACACCAAGCGTCGGGAGGACGCCGACTACCTGGGCCTTCTGGCCGCGATCTATCGGAGCAAGTACAGCGGGGTTCGTTTCGACCTTATCCTGACCTCCGATGACCACGCCTACAACTTCGCCGTGAAGCGACGCGCAGAGCTGTTCAACAATGCGCCGGTGGTCTTCTGTGGGGTAAACCGCTGGCGCGAAGTGGTCGCCCATCGACCGCCGAACGTCACCGGCGTCGCCGAGCAGGTCGATTGGTGCAAGACCCTGGAAGTGGCCAGGAAAGCGCGGCCGTCTGCCCACGCCGTGCATGTGATCTGCGATGACACCGAGACGGCTGCGAAGAACCTGACCGAGCTGCGCCACGACATGGAGACGATGGACGCCGTGCCGCTCGATGTCCCGACCGGGCTCGACCTGCCGGCGCTATCCGGTTGGCTCAGTGGTCTGCCGAGTGAGGACATCGTCGTGTTCATCGCCTACTGGCGGCAGCCCGATGGCCGGTCGGTGTCGCCCGAGGAACTGTCGACAGCGCTGCGCACCTCTGGCCCGCCGGTGTTCGGCCGATCCGAGTGGGCCATCGGTCTGGGCCAGGCCGGTGGCATCTGCGTCAGTGGCGTCCGCCAGGGACGCGCGGCCGCGACCCTCGGTCTGGCTATCCTGAATGGTTCTCCGGCGGACCAGTTGCCACTCATCACCGACAGCCCCAACGTCGCCATGTATGACTGGGCCGAACTGACCCAACACGGCATCGATCCGGATCTCCTGCCGGCTGACGCCGAGGTCATCAACCGTCCAGACCCCCTGCTGCGCATCCCGCGTCCGATCGCGGCGATGACACTGACCTCCCTGGGCCTGCTTGCCGCCCTGGTCGTGGCGCTGGTGGTCCTGATGCAGGTCCGCCGCCGATCGCAGCAGGCGACAGCCGTCGCGGCGGAGAACCTGCGGACCATCCTGCATTCGATGGGCGACGGCGTCATCGCCACCGATGCCGCGGGCCGGATCACGACGCTGAACCCGGTGGCGGAACGGCTCACTGGCTGGCCTCAGGCGGACGCCGCCGGCCGCCCGATCGAGGAGGTCTTCAAGCTGATCGCCAACGCGGATCGCCAGCCGATCGAGATCCCGGCCCGAACCGCGATCACCAGCGGCCAGGCGCACCATCTCAGCACTCACGCCCTGCTCATCGACCGGCATGGTGGCGAGGTGCATGTCGCCGACAGCGGTGCGCCGATGCGAGATCCCAGCGGCCGGATCGTCGGTTCGGTGCTGGTCTTCCGCGATGTCAGCGAACGCTACGCCCTGGAGGACCGGCTGCGCCGGGCCCAGACCATGGAGGCGATGGGACGCATGGCCGGCGGCATCGCCCATGATTTCAACAACATGCTCACGGCTGTGATTGGCGGCACTCAACTGCTGCGCCAGCGACTCACCAGCGACGCGAAGTCCCTGCAACTGGCCGATCAGATCGAGACCGCGGCACAGCGGGCAGCCGAGTTGACCGGCAAACTGCTGACCCTGTCGCGCAGCCGCCCCGGCAGGCCGAGCGGTTGTGATCTGCATGCCAGCATGGAGACGATCGCCGCCCTGCTGCGGCACGCGCTGAACCGCAACATCGACCTGCAACTCGCGTTCAACGCCAAGCGAGCCATCGTCGTCGGCGACCGGGTGACCCTGGAGAACGCACTGCTCAACCTCGGGCTCAACGCCCGCGACGCCATGCCGGACGGCGGCACGCTGCGCATCGCCACCGAGGACCTCGCCCAGCCACCTCCGGGGGCCACCGCGGCGCCCGAGGGCTGGCTGCGCCTGACCGTCACGGACACCGGCCAGGGCATGGACCAAGCGACGCAAGCCCGGGTCTTTGAACCCTTCTTCACCACCAAGCCGGCGGGCAAGGGCACCGGCCTGGGCCTGACCATGGTCTACGCCACCATCACCGAACTCGGCGGGACGGTACAGCTGGACTCGACCCTGGGTCGCGGAACCACGGTGATCATCGATCTGCCCCGACGCGCACAGATCGAAGACATCCAGGCGCAGGAACCTCCAGCAGCCCGAGTCCGGCCAGGCTGCGTGCTGCTGGTCGACGACCAGGAGGCCGCCCTGGCGATTGCCAGCGATGCCCTGCAGGATGATGGCCACGAGGTGCTCACTGCCAACGATGGGATCGCGGGCGCCGAGGTCTTCGCCGCCGCCAAGGACCGCATCGAGGTCGTGGTGCTGGACATGGTCACGCCGCGCGCCGATGGCCGAACCTGCCTGGCCGCCATCCGCGCCATCAAGCCCGGCATCCCCGCCATTCTGATCAGCGGATACATCGGAGACCCGTCCGCTGCCGAGGGCTTCGACGAGCGGCTAGCCAAGCCGTACCGCCTCGATGACCTGCGTGAGGCGGTGGCCCGGCAGTTGGCGCGGGCCAGCCGCTACACGCCCGGGCCCCCGTCCGCACCCTTGCATTGACCACGGCCCCAGCACACGGTTCCACCATGCGTCGCAACTTGCTGGCCCTGGCCGCCATCACAGCCCTGCTGGCAGTGATCGGCATCGCCTGGATCGTCACCGCTGCCAGAACCGGGCCTAGCCGTGCGACGGTGCATGGGGAGACGCCGGAGCTACTGGACCCAGGGCCGACGACGCCTCTCCCGATTACCCGCCAGCCAGTCGTCGAAGCAGACCGTGCCGTGGAAGAGACCGTCGATCCCGAGGATACCGCCGCCTGCGCAGCGCTTGATGGGACGGCCTTATGGGCCGGTAAGGGGTTCTCTGACCAGGATCCTCGTTTTTCCATGATCGCCGGCAGCGTGCGTGGCCACCTCCCGGCCGCTCTCGCCCACTGGCGTGCGGCGCAAGGTCCGGGGTATGCCGATGAGGCGATGACCAGGGTCATCCTGGTTAGCGTGCAGACCGCCGACCGCGACCTGGTCATCGCCGCCTTGCCCGAGGCCCCCTTCCTGATCTCCACCCTGTCACAGTTCGGTTGGACCTCGGCAGCGCATGAGGTCGTGCGGGCACGCCTTGCCGATGAAGACCAGCCTCTGCCCTCGCCAGACGTTGTTTGGGCCTTTGCCCTCACCGAGTCCGCCGAGCCCACAGACCATGCGCTGCTTGCGCGCGTGCTCAATCGCCTCGCTTCCGGAGAATCCCAGACCGTGCTGGTCAAACGGCTGCGGAAGCTGCCAGGATTCGACTGGACGACGGCGGTGCGCGACGCTTGGGGGGCGCGTGGAACCGGCGACTATGCAGATCGCCAATTCGGCTTCGCCGTCACCGCTGCCCAGGTCGGGGTACGGGATGCCTTCGCTGCCCTGGGCGACGTCCAGGCAGCCCGCAGGTCGGACAAGGCCTGGACGAGTTCGGTCCACGCGTGGCTCCTGACCCAGCCCGCACTCGGCGGTGAACTGCAGCCCAGCAGCTGGTATCGTGAAATACGAGACCGCTTAGACTGGCGAGATGGCGCCTGGCATCTGCTGAACGCAGCAGCGCCGCCTCAGCCTGCAGCCATCACCTTCGTCGATCCGATCGTCCCAGATCCGCCAGTGCCCGCCCCGCCGAGCGGTCTGTCCGCGGATGCGGACGCCCCCACCATACGGTTGTGGATCGACACCCACGTCGCTGCCTGCACAGGCCGCACGAGCATCCGCGGCGACGATCCGCTGATCGCAGAACTGGCCGCCGTTCCGCCGTCCGGATTCGCTGAACTGCTGCTCGCCGAGCAGCGCCATGTGCGGATTGGCATCCTGCGCAGCGCCCTGCAGAGGTCCATCGTGCGGGCAGCGCGCAGTCAACATCGCGACCTGGTGATCCGTGCCCTCGACGGCCAGGACTTTCTCATCAAGGTCATTCTCGCGCGCGGCTGGTGCGGCGCGGCCGCGCCGACGATCCGCCATCGACTGGCCGATCCGGGGCCAGACCTGTCGGCCCAGACCCAGATGGTAGAGGCCCTTGCCAAGGTCGGCGATCCAGCGGACCACCAGTTGCTCCGCGATGCCCTGTGCCGCATGCGCTACGGCTACTGGCAGGCGGCGATGGCCCAGTCCCTGGCCACCATGCCGGGATTCGATCTGGAGGGAGCGGTGCGCGCAGCTTGGCGCCGCTTCGCCCGCAGCGATTACCCTGACCGCCAGGATGGCTTCGCCATCGCTGCCGCGCGTGCCGGGATCAACGAGGCGCTGCCGATCGCTGTCGCGCATGCCACCGGCGGAGCAACGGCCTACCGGAGTGGCTCCCTGGCGGAGGAGGCCCGTAGCTTTCTCGCCGGCGCATTCGGCGTCGAACCCGATGTCGACGCGATCAGCGACTGGTGGTCGACCGCCCGCGAAACGGTGACCTGGGATGCCGAAGCGCACCGCTGGCGTGGACCGGCCCCGACACCGGGCACAGCCCACGGTGACGCTGCAGGTTTTTGAGGCCCTACCCAGCCACTGTCCGATGCCGGTATTGCCGTGGCGAGCAACCGCTGCGCCGGCGGAAGACGCGGGCGAAGTAGACCGGATCGGGGATGCCGACGGCGCCGCCGACGACGGCGACCGGTTGTTCGCCGTAGCGCAGCATCTCGCGGGCGCGGGCGATGCGATGCTCTTCCAGCCAGTGCATCGGCGCCATGCCGGTCTGCGTGCTAAATAGATGCGCGAGACGCGAGACTGAGCAGGCGCAGACCGCCGCCACCTCGTCCATGCGGATGGCCCGGCGATGCTGCTCGCCAAGGAAGGCCATCGCCCGCCGTACCCTGGGGTCGATACCAGAGGCCGTCGTCGGATTGATGTCATCCAGGCGTAGCAAGACACGTTCCAGCGCATTCATCGCCCATTCCTCACGCCGGCGTTCGGCACCGGTGGCATAGCCGATGGCCAGTTCGATCAATCCGCGCACCTCGCGACGCCGAGCCGGATCGACGAGGCCAAGTCCAAGGACGCCGGAGCCCCGCTCCGGCCAGGCGAGCAGTCCCGACCAGGCCGGCCGCGGCTGGAAGTACACCCACAGGTGCGTCCATTGCCCTGCCGACCGCGCCGATCCGTAATCGTGGGCCACGGCCGGAGGGAACAGCAAGACGTCGTGCGGCATAGCGGTAAAGCCGGCGGCATCACGGTTGATCCGTCCCTGGCCCGACACGGTGTAGTTGATGACCCAGGCATCCATGCCGTCCGGACGGTCAATATCCGCGCCCCGACCGTCACTGTGGCTGGTGTGGCCGGCGAGCAGGTTGCGATCGAAGCTGATGATCATGGCAGCAGGATAATACCATTTCAAAGCAGAGACGGAAGCTTGCGGATCTGGTGATCCTTGGCGAGTATCCTGACCGACGGACAGCACGACAGTCAACCCGCAGCAGGATCATCCGATGCCAACAATCCATCACCAGGTCCGCTGGGGAATCCTCGGCCCCGGCAACATCGCCCGCAAGTTCGCCAAGGGACTGACCGCTGTTCCCGGCGCCAGCCTGGCCGGCGTGGCCTCGCGCAGCCTGGACCGCGCCCGGGCCTTCGCCGACGAGCACGGTTGTCCACGGGCCTACGGCTCGCATGCCGATCTGGCCGGCGACCCTGATATCGACGCCGTGTATATCGCCACGCCGCATCCGCAGCATCTCGCCGCCGCGCGACTGTGCCTGGAGGCCGGCAAGGCGGTGCTCTGTGAAAAGCCGATCACGGTCAATGCCCATCAACTCGAGGAGCTCATCGCCCTGGCGCAGGCCCGCCAGGTGTTCCTGATGGAGGCGATGTGGACGCGCTTCCTGCCGGCCATGGCCCAGGTGCGCGCCTGGCTTGCCGAAGGGGCGATCGGCGAACCGCGGCTGGTCACCGCCGACTTCGGCTTCCGTTGCGGCTGGGACCCCAGCTCGCGGCTACTAGATCCGGCCAATGCCGGCGGCGCGCTGCTGGACGTCGGCGTCTACGTCCTCGCCCTGGCCGGCATGGTCTTCGCAGGCAACCCCGAGCGCATCGCCGGTTTCGCCCACATCGGCGAATCCGGGGTCGACGAGCAGGCGGCGCTGATCCTGGGCTGGGCCGGCGGCCGGCTGGCCTCACTGACCTGCGCCGTGCGCACCGCTACACCACAGGGTGCGCGCATCGATGGCACCGATGGATCGATCACCGTCCCCGGATTCTGGCACGCCACCAGTGCCAGCCTGCACGGCGCCGCCGGTCGCACGGTCGACGTGAACCTGCCGCACGTCGGCAATGGCTCAGAGTACCAAACCATCGAGGTCGCTCGCTGCCTGGCCGCTGGCCTGACCGAGTCCCCGATCATGCCCCTGGCCGAATCGCTCGCCATCCAACGCAGCATGGACGAGCTGAGGCGCCAGTGGGGCCTGCGTTATCCATTCGAATCCTAAAGGAACCCGCATGCAGTACGCACCCATCACCGGCCTCGACAAGCCGGTCTCGCTCCTGGTCCTTGGCACGATGATCATCAACCGTGGCGAGCGCGAGCGGAGCTTCGCCCTGCTCGATGCCGCCGTCGATCTCGGGCTGACCGCGCTCGACTGCGCCCACGGCTACGGCGGTGGCGACTCGGAACGCTGCGTCGGCGATTGGCTGCACGAACGCGGGAACCGTGAACGCCTGGTTGTGATCACCAAGGGATGCCACCACAACGCTGACCGGCAACGGGTCACACCCTGGGACATCCAGGCCGACCTGCACGATTCCCTGGCCAGGCTGCGGACCACCTACGTCGACATCTGGCTGCTGCATCGCGACGATCCAACTGTGCCCGTCGGCCCCATCGTCGAGACGCTCGACGTCCTGCGCTGTCAGGGCCGGATCCGCGCCTACGGCGGCTCGAACTGGACGCATGCCCGCCTGGCCGAAGCCAACGCCTACGCCCTGGCCCACGACCTGCAGCCATTCACCGCCTCGAGTCCGAACTTCAGCCTGGCGGAACAGGTGCGCGATCCGTGGGGCCCCGGCTGCGTCAGCCTCGGCGGTCCGGCCCAAGTGCAGGCCCGCGCCTGGTACGCAGCGGCGGGCATGCCGGTGCTGGCCTATTCAAGCCTGGCCCGCGGCCTGCTTTCCGGTCGGCTGTCGCGTGCCAACTGGGACGAGGCGGCCCAGATTCTTGATGGCGCGGCGCACACCGCCTACGCCCACGAGGTCAATCTGCAGCGCCTCGATCGTCTGCATGAGCTCGCCGCCAGACGCGGGTGCTCGGTTCCGCAACTCGCTTTGGCCTGGGTGGTGCAGCAGACCCCGCTGCAGGTCCATGCCCTGGTCGGTGCGGCCAATGCCGACGAGCTCAAGGCCTGCGTCGCCGCCCTCGATCTCCGGTTGACGCCGGCAGAGCTGGCTTGGCTCGACCTGCGGGCCGCCGCGTCCGCGGCCTGACTCCCGGTCGACGGGTGCAGTCCCGACGCTAACCTGCCGCGATGTCCCCGACCCTCCTGCGTCTGGCCGGCCTGGGTGCCGTGCTTGGCTGCCTCGGCGCCGCCGAACTCGCCCCGTCCGCTGACCGGGGCGGCCTGCCCAATCTGGCACCGCGCACCTGGATCAACGTCAGCGTTGCGCCCGACGACCAGGCGGTGGCCGCCCAGGTGCCGCGACGTCGGGAAGTGGCCATTGGCGCCGCGGCCGAGGTCGACCCCGAACACGGTCTCGGCGTCCACGTCGAGGGCGTGTGGTCACCAGTCCGCGCCCCGCGCGAGCCGCCTTCGGCCCGCGTCGACGAACTGCTCGCCGGCATCGGCGCCCACCTCGAACGACCTGGGGAGACTTTCGCCTGGCGACTGGCGGTCACTGCCGGCGTCCGTGTCCTCACCGACCTGAAGACGGCCGAGCTGGACCGGGCGGAAAATCGCCTGCTACGCGGGGTCGCCTATCACAGCGAGGGTAATCCGGAACATCCTGACACGGTCGATGCGCTGCTGACTGCGCATTGGACCTCGCTGGTGCGTCTGACGGACAGCGACCCGATCCGCGACAAGCCGGTCGATCTGGTGATCGACGCCCGAGCCCTGCGCGTGCTGCCGTCCGACGGCCACGGCAGCGCCATCCCTGACCTACGCCTGGGCGCCGAGCTGGTTCTGCCATCGCGCACCACGGTCAGCTGGTTCGGCCTGCAATGGCAGGGCTCGTCGCAACCATCCGGCGACTCACATGCGCTTGAGGCGGTAAGCAACGACGAGAGCGGCTGGTGGTTCGCCAGCGGCGGCGCCTTGCGTCTGGGTTCGCAGGGCGCTTGGCTGGTCGAACTCGGCTCGTCACTGAATCTCGCCTCCGGCATCGCCGTCGGCAGCCTTGGGGTGGTGCGGACGGCCGATCCTCCGCGTTCCGCCGACCCGGGCACCAGCAGCCTGGAAGTGGTGGTGATGCGCGGTGGAAACGGAACCTCGGCCGGCATCGCCTCCGGCGACCAGCTGCAGGTCTACGACCCGGTCGAAATCCGCACTGAGATCCGCACCCTGATCGGCGACCGCAGCGATCCGCCAGGAGCCGTCACCGCCGACGCGGTACGCCTCGACGCGCTGCTGCGCGCTCAACTGCCATTCAAGCCGACGCCGCTGGTCAGCATCGGCCCCGAGGTCGCCATCGGCCTTGGTCTACGGCGCGACGCCGTCGAATTCATCGACCACACCTATGCTACCGCCAATCGCATCGAGGCGACCGGCGACTTCGGCCTGGCCGGCCGCGTCTCGACCGGCTGGGGGGACGGTATCGCCTCGCTCGGCGCCTCGCTCGGCTGGGCCTGGTGGCAGGCCCTGGGCGGCGGCGACACCCTCGACGGCGAAGGCCAATCGATCCCACTCGAACATGCGGGCAGCGGCCTGATCATGCGGGTGGGGCTACTGGCGACGTTCTAACGATCAGTCGATCGCAGCACTCTCGCCGGTGCGGATCGTCTCCAGGATCTCGGCCGGGGTTTCGGCCTCACGCAGGCGATCGACGACGTATTCGCTGTTTTCGAGAATCGCGGCGATGCGCGCCTGCATGCGCTGATGGATGCGCGGCTGGCCGGCCGGGGTCAGCAGGATGAAGAAGAGATGCGCCTTCTCCTTGGCGTTGCCTTCGACAGGTACGCCCTTCTCTGACCGGGCGAAGACCATGACCGGCTTTTCAAGGCCAGGCAGGCGGGCGTGCGGCATGGCGATGTTGCGGCCGAGGTAGGTCGGGGCGAGGCGCTCGCGGTCGCAGACGGCGCGGGCCAGGCCTTCGGACTGCAGCGGCAGTTCGCCGGCCGGCACGCGGGCCAGGGCGTTGCGTACGCCCTGGGCGATCGAGGGTGCCTCCAGGCCGAGGATGACCCGCCCGGCGGTGATGGTCTCGGCGAGAAACAGTGGCGTCTCCAGCTCGAACTCGTCGGTGACCGTGCCGATGATCTCCTCGATGATGTCCTCGAAGCTGATCAGGCCGGTCCAGCGGCCGTCGGCGTTAGTCAGCAGGGCCATCTGGCTGCGCTTGCGCTGCATGTCGGCAAGCAGCTGTTCGAGCGGCTGGGTGTCCAGAGCCAGGTGCGGCTTGCGCGCCAGGGCATGGAGATCCGGCACCGCCCCGTCGGCGCAGGAGAACAGCAGGTCCTTCACATGGATGAAGCCGCTGGGCTTGCCGCTGCCGTCGGTGAACAGGGGGAAGCGCGAAAAGCGCGCACTCCGGATGATCTCGCGGTTCTCCTCCCACGGCTTGCGTGCATCCAACACCTTGGCCATGCCGGCTGGACGCATCGCATCCTTGGCCTTGAGGTCACCGAGGTCGAAGATGTTCTCGATGAACAGCAGGCGGCGGAACGACAGTACGCCCCCTTCCTGCGAGCGGTCGAGGATGATGCGCAGCTCTTCCTCGCTGTGCGCCTCGTCATCGGTGGCACGCTTCAGGCCGAGCAGTGCCATGATGCCCAGCGCCGCCTTGGTCAGGATGAGGAGGAAGGGGAAGAACACCCAATAGGCCACGACCAGCGGGCGGGCACACCACAGCGCGGCGCGCTCGGGGTAGCGGATGGCCAGCGACTTGGGCAGCAGTTCGCTGGACAGGATGACGATGAAGGTGGCGATGAGGAAGCCGAGGGCATGGCTGAGGAAGCGCATCACGGCGGTATCGCCGCCGATGGCGGCCTCGATCGGCCCGGCGATGCCGCTCTCGATGATGATGCCGATGCCCAGGGTCGCGCCGGTGATGCCGACCTGGGCGACCGAGAGGTATTCATCGATGCGCGCGTGGATGCGCTTGACCAGGAGGGCGCGGACATCGCCGGCCACGACCAGTTCCTGGATGCGGGTGGCGCGCACCCGCACCATGGCGAACTCGGCAAAGACGAAGAAGAAATTTATTCCCAGGAGGACGATGCCGATGGTCCATTGGATGATGTCGGAAGCAGTCATGCGGGTACGATGATCTCCAGTCGTTGCGAGAGGACGGAAAAGTCCCCGGGATTGAAAGTGGCCAGTCGGCGGACGCCATGCGCCAGGGCGGTCGCCGCGACCCACACGTCGTGGCAGCGCTTGCCGCTGATCTGGGTGGATTCAAGCAACTCGCGGAAGATGGGCATCACCGGCCGATCTTCGGGCAGCAGCGGCGCCACTCCAAGGAAGCGGTCCAGATTGGCGAGCGCCGTCGTGCGTTGCAGGCCAAGGCCGTTGACCCCGGCCGGCCTCGTCGCCACCACCAGGTACTCGCGGGCGACCTGATTCGACAGGCAGCATCCTGCTTCGCCTGCCAACCAGGCGCACGCCACCTGATGGACCGGACGGGAGCTTTCACTGATGGCGCAGAGAACCGAGGTGTCGACCAGTACTCTAGCGTTCATTGTCATCGTAGATCTCGTCGCGCGACCAGGTCCCGTTGCCCGGAACGGTCGACATGACGATCCCCTCCATCAGGCACTGGCGACGGGCGATCTCATCGACCGGCAGGCCTGCCTGTGCAACCGGCACGCCGTTGGCCACGTCGGTGAGGATGGCCCGCACTTCGCCCGCCAGACTACGGTGATGCCTGCTGGCCCGATGCTTCAGCACCTCGACCACGCTGTCGTCGAGATCCCGGATGGCGAGTGCGCTCACGCAGGCGATGCTAGCAAAAGGCTAGCATCCTGCAATCAGATCGTCATCGCCTGGCTGACCCGCTGCCAGGCCGACTTGAGGCTGTCGTTTGCGATGGAAACATTAACACCCAAACCGTTTATGGCGACGACTGGCGCTGCTGTGACGGTCCCGACGACGGCATGCGGCACGGCCGCAAGCAGGCGACCGGCCTGATCGAGGCGGTCGGCGGGCACGCTCAGGACGATGCGGCTCTGACTCTCGCTACACAGGGCGACGAGGCCGTCCTCGACCCCCTCGCGGGGCAGGGCCGCCAGATCGAGCTGCACGCCGAGCCCGCCGCTGAAGGCCATCTCGGCGACGGCGGCGCCGAGTCCGCCCTCGCTGCAGTCGTGGGCGGCGTTGACGCAACCGGCAGCGATGGCCGCGGCGCAGGCCTCCAGCACCGGCTTGGACAGCCGCTTGTCGACGCGCGGGGTGCGTCCACCGCGTCCACCGAGCATGGCGAGCAGTTCGGAGTTGCCGAGTTCATCACGGGTCAGGCCAACAGCGATCAGACGGTCACCGGCCCGCTTCAGGTCCATGGTGATCGCGCGCTTGATGTCCGGCATCACCGAGATGGCGGTGATCAGCAGGGTGTGCGGGATGCGGATGACCTGGCCGTGGAAGGTGAACTCGTTCGACAGCGAGTCCTTGCCGCTGATGAACGGGGTGCCGTAGTACATCGACAGGTCGTAGCACGCCTCACAGGCGCGGACCAGGGCGCCGAACACCGCCGGATCGGTGCACTTCGACCACGAGAAGTTGTCGAGGATCGCCACCTTGTCGATCGGCGCCCCGACGCAGACCAGATTGCGCAGCGACTCCTCGATGCCGGACGCCGTGGCTCGCCAGGCGTCGTGGTCGGCATAGTTGGGGTTGAAGCCGCAGGCCACGGCGACGCCGCGGTCGCTGCCCGGCACCGGCGCGACCACCGCGGCATCGGACGGGCCGTCATGCGCCACGCCGACCAGCGGCTTGATGATCGAACCAGCCTGCACCTCGTGGTCGTACTGGCGGATGATCCATTCCTTGCTGGCCAGGTTCGGCCGCGCCAGCAGGTCGCAGAGCAGGGTACCGACGTCGGTCGGACGGTTGAACGTCGCCGCGACCTCGGCCGGCGGCGTGAACACGGCCGGCCGGTGGTAACGCGGCACGCCGTCGTGCAGGAAGTGCATGTCGAGGTCGGCGACCACCGTGCCGTGCCACTTCAGCACCAGGCTGCCCTTGCCGCTGATCTCGCCCAGATCGACCGCCTCGACGCCCTCAGCGGCGCAGATGGCCAGGCATTCCTTGAGCTTGGCCTTGGGTACCGACGCGACCATGCGCTCCTGGCTTTCCGAGATCCAGATCTCGGTGTAGGACAAACCGGCGTACTTCAGCGGCGCGCGGTCGAGGTGGATGACGGCGCCGTGCTCGGCCGCCATCTCGCCGCAGGCGCTGGACAGGCCGCCGGCACCGCAGTCGGTGAGGGCGCTGAAACAGCCGGCGTCGCGACACTGCAGGACGACGTCCATGCAGCGCTTCTCCTCGATGGCGTTGCCGATCTGCACCGCGCCACTGCTGACCTTCTCGGACTTGTCGCTCAGCTCGACCGAGCTGAAGGTGGCGCCGTGGATGCCGTCGCGGCCAGTGCGACCACCGATGACGACAATGCTGTCGCCGATCTGCGAGGCCTTCTCGACGTACTTGCGCTCGATCAGGCCGCCGGTGCCACAGTAGACCAGCGGGTTGCCGACGTAGCGGTTGTCGAAACGCACCGCGCCGTTGACCGTGGGGATGCCCATGCGGTTGCCGTAGTCGCGCACACCGCTGATCACGCCCTGCATCAGGCGACGCGGGTGGATGGTGCCTGGCGGCAGGTCCTTGGCCTCGGAAGTGGGGTCGCCGAAACAGAACACGTCGGTGTTGAAGATAGGCTTGGCGCCCAGCCCGGTGCCGATGATGTCGCGGATGACGCCACCGAGACCGGTGTTGGCGCCGCCGTAGGGCTCGATCGCCGACGGCCGGTTATGCGTCTCGACCTTCATGCACACGCCGAGGTCGCCCTCGAACTCGATCACGCCGCTGTTGTCTTTGAACACCGACCAGCACCACGACCGGGCCAGTTCGTGCGTCGCCTTGGCGATGGTCTGCTTGAGCAGGTTGTCGATGACGCGGCTGGCGATGGGTCCGTCCTCGCCGGTCGGGCCGCTGTAGGCGACGATGCCCTTGAGGGTCTTGTGCACGCAGTGCTCGGACCAGGTCTGGGCGATCGACTCCAGCTCGACGTCGGTCGGCTCGCGCTTCAGGCCGACGAAGTGCTGCTGCACCTCGTGCATCTCCTCGATGGTCAGCGACAGGGTGCCGTCCTTGGACAGCTTCATCAGCGCCGCGTCGTCGAGGTCGCGGATGCGCACCTCGGTGCGCTTGTGGGTATCGACGCCGGCCGGATCGCGCAGGCGTACGGACTCGGCCGGATCGACCACGGCTTCCTCGATGGCCTGGTTGGCCAGGGCCTTCCACGCCAGGGTCTGGAGATCGGCGTCGGAACCGCCCGCCACCTCGACCCGAGTGCCGACGCGGACCAGATCCAGTTGCAGCCCGAGGTCCTTGGCCCCCTTGATGATCGAGGCCTCGACCGGATCCATGACGCCGGTCTTGCGCTGCACCTCGACCACCCGGCGGCCGGCATGTGGCGGCGGGGCCATCAGCACGCGCTCGGTGATCGGGTCGCCGAGCAGTTGCCGGCCGAGCTTCTCCGCCCCGGCCGCGTCCAGGCGGCCGCGCACGACGTAGTAGCGGCTGCGATACATCGCCTTGAGCTGCGATAATCCAAGCAATTCCGCCTCATGGACCAGGTGCTGGTCCACGGCAGGGATGAGTGGGCAGATGTCGATGCGGAAGGTGCTGGTGGCCATGGCGGGGAGGAGCCTAGAGGCAGGGACGGCCGCGCCAGCAAGGTCGCGGCCATGGCGGTTGGACGGAGGGCCGGGTCTGCTACATGACAGCATGGCTCTGAGTAGGCGGATCGGCCAGATCCCAGCGATCGGCAATGTCGGCGTGATCGTGTCCGAACGCGGTCTGGTCGCCCTGGAAATCCACGCCTGGCCGCACCAGCCGGTCATGCGCCACCGCCGCGATCCGATCGTCGCGGATGATCATCCGGTGATCGGCGCGGTGCTGCAGCAACTCGAGGGCTATCTGTTCGGCCGCACCCGGGAATTCCCCATCGCCTGCGACTTCCAGGGTATTCCGCCAATGACCCGGGCGGCGATGGAGGCGGTACGCAAGGTGCCGTGGGGCCAGACGCGGACCTACGAGCAGCTCGCCGCCACCATCCCCAACGGCACCGCCCCGGTCGTCCGGGACGCCCTGGCACGCAATCCCATGCCCATCGTCATCCCCTGCCATCGCGCTGTCGGCCAGGGACACATGGGCTCGTACGCCGGCCCGATCGCGACCAAACGCAGCTTGTTGGCCATCGAGGGTCTCGACTGCCGCAAGGTTCCTGATCCACCGCCCGGGCTTGGTACCTCCGGGGTGTGGCGCTGAGGCCTTGTCGGGCCGGCCTGGGGCACCCCCGCGACGATGCAGAGCCTACGACCTCAATGCCCCCCCTACTGGACACTTGCGTTGCATGAAACGCATGAGGGCAGACGTTTGGTGTACGGACAAGTGTCCTCCCCCAGCCTTGACCACAACCAGTGGGGGCGGACATCCTGTCGGTACGCTAAATGAGGCAGGTGTACGCAGCGAAGCGACCCTTGGGCCAACTACCCATGAGCGTCATCGAGTGGTTAGTCCAATTTTAAAGTCATATGTAACTGCTCAGGCCGCTGCCTGTTGATTTGAGCGTTTATGCAGCGGTACCGCTGGCAGCCAGGGTTCGCCCGCGAGTACCATGGCGATGGCATCGCAGGGATCGACACCGTTCTTGGCCGTGGTGCTGAGGTAGGACCT
>JBBREK010000038.1:0-23687 GCA_038203025.1 Planctomycetota bacterium | reverse complement strand
GTGGTGGCGCTGACCCCCTGCACGCTCTACGCCCTGGCGCGACGTGACTTCCTCGCCCTGCAGCGCGAGGATCTGCCCGCCTTCACCCTGGTGGTGATGAACCTGGCGCGCGACCTCAGCCGACGGCTGCGCCTGATGGATGCCGCGGCGGCGCGGCTGGCCTGAGTCGGTCCGCGGCTACCGGCCGCCGACGAATATCGCCTCGAACAGCCGGTGGAGCAGGCCACGCGGCGGCGGCGGATCCACGGTGGCGGCCAGCAGACCCACGCGATCGTTGCCGATCAGGCGGCGCAGCACCGCGTCCTCGTCGGCCCAGCCGCCGGCGGCGCGCAGATCGGCGAGGCCGCCGCGCGAGCGCGTCCAGCGCATCGCCAGGATCTGGGCCAGCAGGTAGGCGTGAGGCGAGGTCTCGGGATCGCGGAAGGCGGTGCCGTTCCACAGCGTCGTCGGATCGGCAGCGCGCCAGCGTTCCAGGCAGGCGCGGAATTCGATCTCGTCGCTGAACGGATCGCGCCGGTTGCCCATCCAGGTTTCGACCTCGCAGGCGATGCCCTCCTGCAACCAACGCGGCACGCCATCGGCGGACAGCACGGCGTGGACCAGCTCGTGGGCGAAGGCAGCGTCGAGGCTGTCCCAGGCGCTGACCGGGATGGCGAGGTGGCCGATCGGCCAACTGCGCCAGCAGCCACCGTCGAGGATGGTCGCCTCTGGCGGATCGTCCGGCCGGGCGAAGAGGGCGTGGTAGGCGAGCTGCGCCGCCTCGTCGGGCAGCAACACGGCCGGGATCGGATCGCGTCCCGGGTCCAGGCCCATGCTGGCCAGCCGCGACAGGGCATGATGCGCATGCTGGGCCTGGGCGGCGAACTCGTCGGGGGGGAAGGCGGTGACCCAGGCGAAACGGGTGTCGTATTGCAGGTACCAACGCTGGCTGGAAGCGCTGAAAGCGCTGAGCGAATCGCACAGGGCGGTGAGGAATTCGTGCGGGGTTGGAGGGGCGATGCTGGGCACGGGAGGGATGATCGGGGAGGATGCGGGCGAGGCTAGCCATTGCCCCAGGCGCGCGGGCCGCGCGCGGTCCCAGGCACACAACAATGCACCCCGCGGGAAAACCCGCGGGGTGCATCTGGCAACGCGGGCTGAAGCCCGCGGTCCTGCTCAGCGGGCCTTGGCGGCCTTGAGCTTGGCCTTCTTGGCCGGCTTCTTGGCGACGGCCTTCGTGGCCTTCTTGGCCGGCTTCTTGCTGGCGTCTTCGACCACCGTCTGGGCGGCGGCGAGACGGGCGATCGGCACGCGGTACGGGCTGCAGCTGACGTAGTTCATGCCGGCGCGGACGCAGAACTTCACCGACTTGGCTTCGCCACCGTGCTCGCCGCAGATGCCGATCTTCATGCCCGGTCGGGTCTGGCGGCCCTTCTCGATCGCCATCTTGACCAGCATGCCAACGCCCGACTGGTCGAGCGACTGGAACGGGTCGTCCCCGAAGATCGCCTTGCCGCCATCCTTCTCGCTCATCACGTAGTCGGGCAGGAAGCGACCGGCGTCGTCACGGCTCAGGCCCAGGGTCATCTGGGTCAGGTCGTTGGTGCCGCAGCTGAAGAACTCGGCTTCTTCAGCGATCTCGTTCGCCAGCAGGGCGGCGCGCGGGATCTCGATCATGGTGCCAACCATGTACTTGACCTTGTTCTTCACGCCCGAGGCGGCGATCAGCTTGTCAGCGATGGCGACAGCCTGGACCTTGAGGATCTTGAACTCCTTCTTGTCCATGGTCAGCGGGATCATGATCTCGGGCAGGACCTTGATGCCCTTCTTGGCGACGTTGATTGCCGCTTCGATGATCGCGGTCACCTGCATCTCGAGGATCTCGGGATAGGTGATGCACAGACGGCAGCCGCGATGGCCGAGCATCGGGTTCGACTCGTGCAGCTGTTCGCAGCGGTGAACGATCTGGGCTGCCGTAAGGCCGGTGATTGCGGCCAGTTTGGCGACGCCGACGTCGTCCTTGGGGGTGAACTCGTGCAGCGGCGGGTCAACCAGGCGGATGGTCACCGGCTTGTTGTCCATCGCGGTGAAGATGCCTTCGAAGTCGCCGCGCTGGATCGGCAGCAGCTTGGCCAGGGCCTTCTTGCGCGTCTCCAGGGTCTCGGCGACGATCATCTCCTGGATCGCCAGGCGGCGCTCCTCGGAGTCGAAGAACATGTGCTCGGTGCGGCACAGGCCGATGCCTTCGGCGCCCAGTTCGACCGCCTTGAGGGCATCGTACGGGGTGTCGGCATTGGTGCGCACGTTGATCGTGCGGATCTCATCGCACCACTTCAGCAGGGTGAAGAACTCGGCGCTCTGCTCGGGCTTCTTCAGCGGCAGCGAGGTGAGGAAGAACTCGCCGGTGGTGCCGTTGAGAGTGATCTCGTCGCCCTGGTTGATGACCTTGCCGGCGACCGTCATGGTCTTGGCCTTGTAGTCGATGTTGATCGACTCGGCGCCGACGATGCAGCACTTGCCCCAGCCGCGCGCGACGACCGCCGCGTGCGAGGTCTTGCCGCCGGTGGCGGTGAGGATGCCCTGCGCGGCGTGCATGCCGCCGACGTCCTCGGGCGAGGTCTCCTTGCGGACCAGGATGACCTTCTTGCCGGCCGCGGCCATGCTCTCGGCTTCAGCGGCGGTGAAGATCACGGTGCCGGCCGCGGCGCCGGGAACGGCGTCGATGCCCTTGCCGATCAGCAGCTCTTTGAGCTTGGCCGGTCCGACCGTCTTGATGTCGATGATCGGGTAGAACACGCCTTCGATCTGCTCGGGCGTGATGCGCGAGATGGCCTGCTGCTTGGTGATCAGCTTCTCCTTCACCATGTCGACCGCGATCTTGAACGCGGCCTGGGGCAGGCGCTTGCCGGTGCGGCACTGCAGCATGTACAGCTTCTCGTCCTCGATGGTGAACTCGAGGTCCTGCATCTCCTTGAAGTACGCTTCCAGGGTCTTGCGGACCTGGCAGAGCTGCTTGTAGGCCTTGGGCAGCTTGGTCTCGAGCTCGATCAACTTCATCGGGGTGCGGATGCCGGCCACCACATCTTCGCCCTGGGCGTTGATCAGGCAGTCGCCGTAGAATTCGTTGGCGCCGGAGTTCGGATCGCGGGTGAAGCAGACGCCGGTGCCAGAGTTGTCACCCTTGTTGCCGAACACCATCTGCACGATGTTGACCGCGGTGCCGACCAGGTCGGTGATCTTCTCGACGCGGCGGTAGGTCACCGACTTCTCGGCTTCCCACGAGCCGAACACGGCGGCGATGGCGCCCCACAGCTGCTTCATCGGATCCTGGGGGAAGGAGTCGCCCTTCTTCTCCTTGTAGAACGCCTTGAACTGCGCGCACAGGGTCTTGAGCTGCTCGGCGGTGAGCTCGGTGTCGAGCTTCACCCCGGCGTCGTGCTTCATCGTGTGCAGCATCTCTTCCATCGGGTCCTTGGACAGGCCCATGGCAGTGGTGGCGTACATCTGGATGAAGCGACGGTAGCTGTCGTAGGCGAAGCGGGCGTTGCCGGTCTTGTTGGCCAGGCCCTCGACGCTGACGTCGTTCAGACCGAGGTTCAGGATCGTCTCAAGCATGCCCGGCATCGAACGCGCGGCGCCCGAGCGGACGGACACCAGCAGCGGGTCCTTGTTGTCGCCCAGCTTCTTGCCGGTGGTCTTCTCGAGCTTCTTGACCGCGTCGATGACTTCCTTGTCGAGGCCCTTGGGCATCTTGCGGTCCAACGCGTAGTACTCGGCGCAGGTCGGGATCGAGACGGTGAAGCCGGCGGGAACGGGCAGACCGATCGAGGTCATCTCCATCAGGCCGATGCCCTTGCCACCAAGGAAGTCCTTGCTGAGTTCTTTGCCCTTGGCTTCGGCTTTGCCGGCGCCGTATGAGTAGACGTGCTTGGTGGCCATGATGCTCCGCTCCTGAGTGTGTTGGGAGGTGTATGGTGAGAGGTGAGAGGTGAGAGGTGAGAGGTGAGAGGTGAGAGGTGAGAGGTGTCGCGTCCCTGCGCCGTCGCGGACGGAACGCGGGATGCGGAGCCTAGAGCATGTTCCGGTTCGTCAACGCATGCATCGCCGGCCGCGTCGATGGCGCCTCGTTTTCAAGGCGTTTCCAGGCCGATCGCGAGCAGCGTCGCGCGCTCGCCTGCTGCACCACTCAACCATGCGTCCTCAATCCGGCGCAGGCGACGACCGAGTTCCGGTCCCTGCGCGACGCCTGCCGACAGCAGGTCGTCCGCCGATACTGGACACGGTTGCGGGTCAGCGTCCTGCGCCGCCCAGGCGATGTAATCCCTTGTCCCGGCTGGGTCGATGGCCGCGGCCAACGCCGCGCAGGCGGCCCCCTCCGGACGTCGCAGGGCGCGCCGGCGATCCACCATCGACGCGCTGGCGAGGCCTGGAGCCGTGGCGATCAGCCAGGGCACGACGCGACGCGCTGACCCCGCCACCGGCTGCATGAGCATCCATGCACGCGCGGCATCGGCTCCGTCGGGCAGCAGCCAGGCGGCGAGGGCGAGTTCGAGATGTACCGGGCCGAGACGGTCGAGCAGCGTAGCCGCGGTGTCGGGAGCGCTGCACGGTGCCACCGCGGCAAGCTGGCCATGTGTCGCGCAACCACGCAGGAAGCCGCCGGCTGCTCCGGCCGCCGCCGCCTTGGCCAGCTCGTCGAGCACGCGTTCGCGCGCCACGCCGGTGATCGCCGTAGCGCTGACAGCGGCGGCGGTGCGCTCCTCGATGCGGAAGTCTAGCACGGCGGCGAAGCGCAACACGCGCAGCACGCGCAGCCGGTCCTCAGCCAAGCGTGCGGCCGGATCGCCAATGCCGCGCAGCAGCCTGCCGCGCACATCGGCCAGACCGCCGACCGGATCGGTGACCGTGCCGTCAGGATCAGCGTACAGCGCATTGACCGTCAGGTCGCGGCGCTCGGCGTCCTCCTGCAGGGTGCCGCGACGGACGGCGACCGGACGGCGGCCATCGACGTAGCGGTCGTCGGCGCGTAAGGAGGCGACTTCGACATCGGCCTGCCATTGCCCCTGGTCATTGCCCCCCGGGGTCGGGGGGCGGGGGGCGGGGGGCGGGGAAGCAAGCACCTTGACCACACCAAAGGCTTTGCCGACGGCGATGGTGCGGGGGAACAGCCGTTCCACTTCGTCGGGTTCGGCGCTGGTCGCCACATCGGCGTCCTTGAGCGGACGGCCGAGCAGGCGGTCGCGCACGCAGCCGCCGACCAGCCAGGCCTGATGGCCTGCGTCGCGCAGATGCTGCACGACCGCGGCCCCCGCCGCCCAGATGCAATCGTGATGCACGCCTGCGCTCCCCGAAGCCCGTAGCCCGAAACTCGTCAACTCGGCAGACTGATCGGCATCACCAGATACGTCGCGCCAGGTTCGTGCATGATCAGACCACGGCCCAGCTCTATGGCGAGGCGCTCGCCGCCGTAGATACGCAGCACATCGCTGAGGTAGGCCGCGTTTATGCCGAGCCGCACCGGATTGCCGCTGTATTGGCACGGCAGTGGGATGCGCGCATTGCCGCCGACGCCGGGCAGGTTCTCGAGCATCGCCTTGTCCTTCTCCAGACGCAGGACGACGGCACGGTTGGCGGCGGTAATCATCAGCGACACGCGGCGCACGGCGCTGGCCAGGGCCGGGGTTTCAAAGGTTACGACGCTGGTGCCCGCACCGGTAATCGCCATGCGGTAGGCTGGGAAAGTACCCTCAACCAGCCGGCTGGTCAGATCAACGGTGAGGTCGCCGCTCAGGCGCAGGCGGGCGAAGACCAGCTTCGACTGGGTGTTGAAGGCCAGCTGTACACGATCCGGCTGGCCGCTGCCGAGGATACGCACGAGGTGCGTGACGGTGCCGAAGGGTAGGACGGCCTGGAAGAGGTCTCCTTCCGGCGGTACGAAGCTCTCGTCCTTCTCGACTGCCTCGGCGAGCACCTTGCCGTCGGTCGCGGCCAGGCACAGCTCGCCCCTGCTGATCGAAACCAGAAGACCGGACAATACCGGACTGCTGCGATCCTTGTCCATGGCGAAGGCGGTCTGCCGGAGCATGTGCTCGAAGCGTTTACCTGCCAAGCCAAGCGACTTGGCCTCAGCGGGGAAGAATGACACCGGCGGCAGGGTCTCGCCGAGGATCAGCGGCAGGGTGTAGTCACCGTCTGCCAGGCGCACCGAGAGCTGGACCGAGTCGCCGGTCGGGATCACCTGCATCTCGACGGCCGGCGAGGAGGACTCTTTGAGGATCATGGCCAGCTGGCGCGACTGCACCACGACTGCGCCGCCGTGCTGCACTTCTATGCCTGAGACCACGGCTCGCATGCCGACCTGGGAATCCGACGCGGTTACCTCGACCAGACCATCCCTGGCTTCCAGCAGGAGATGCGTTTGGATGGGCTTCGTGCTGGTCGTAGGCACCACCGCATCAGCGGCTGCTACGGCTGCAAGCAGGCTGGATCGATCGGCGCGGAGCTGCAGGGATGGGGTATCCATAGATAAGAGAGACTCCTCTTCCTCCTTAATCCTCTATGTGGATCAGGTGGAAAACCCTACAAGGCCTTGCAGGAGCGCAACCTGCATGTGTGGAAGGCGGCGTGGGAGGCGGTCGATGGACGGACGTCTATGCACTAGGGTGGACACGCCCAGCTCGGGCGAGGTGAATCCATCCACACGGACTGACGAGGGACGAAGGAGATTGATGGGGAATTACACGTAGGGAGGAAAGGCGGAAGGCGGAAGAAATGCCCGCAGGCGGGGGGACACGAAGGCGCGCGTAGCGCGCTGCGACCCATCGCCATCCGCCATCCGCCATCTTCCCCCCTTGAGCACACGCTAAAACCCAATTCCATCCAGACGGAAAGCCCATTGAGCCCCCCGCCGTCCGCCCGATGCTCCCGCCGCGCAAGGAGCTCGCATGGCAACATTCGGCATAGGCATCATCGGTTTCGGCGTCGTTGGTGGCGGTGTGGTCACCGTTCTGGAGCGCGATCGCGCTACCATAGCTGCCCGAACCGGCGTGGATCTGGAACTGCGCGCCGTGGTATCGTTGCCCCCCTATGCAACGACCGAGGTGTTGGGAGCTCAGCTGGGCCCAGACCTGAAACTCCTCACAGGCGATCCGGACGTGCGCATCGCCCTTCTACTCGTCGGTGGCACCACAGTGGCGAAGGACATGGCCCTGGCCTGCCTAGCTGCCGGCAAGCATGTGGTGACATCCAACAAGGCGCTGATCGCGGCACATGGCGATGAACTGTTCGCCGCCGCCAAGGCTAAGCGCGTGGCCATCGCCTTCGAAGCCGCCGTCGCCGGCGGCATCCCGATCATCGGTGCCCTGCGTGACGGCCTGGCTGCCAACCGCATCGAATCGCTCACAGGCATCCTCAACGGCACCTGCAACTTCGTACTCACGATGATGGAGCAGAAGGGGTGGAGTTACGCCCAGGCCCTTGGTGAAGCCCAGCGCCTGGGCTACGCCGAGGCCGATCCGACCCTTGACGTCAACGGCACTGACACCGGGCATAAGTTGGCCATCCTCGCCCGCATCGCCTTCGGCATCCGTGTCCCGCTGGTCAACCTGCGCATCGAGGGCATCCAGAATGTGACTGCCCAGGACATGGCCTCAGCGGCCCGACTCAACAGCCGCATCAAGCTTTTGGCCATGGCCACCCAGCGAGCGGAGGGTTTGGAACTGCATGTAGCGCCGACGCTGGTGCCGCTGGACCACCCCCTCGCTGCGGTTCATATGAACTACAACGGAGTATACGTTGTCGGTACATCTGCGGGACCACAATTATACACAGGTCAAGGCGCTGGAGCGCTGCCAACAGCCAGCGCTGTCTTGTCGGATGTTATTGACGTGGCTTTAGGCAGGGCAGAGCAGACGTTTGGTTCATTCGGCTTCGTACATCAGCCGCAACCGCCAAGCTTCTTGGCCGAAACGGACGAACGGACAGCCAGCTACGCCCGCTTCACCACGCCTGACAAGCCAGGCATTCTGGCGGGCATCACCCAGATCCTCAGCGCCAGGAACATCTCCATCCGCTCGATCTACCAAGGCGAGACCGATGAGAACAAGCAGGCCTCCATCGAACTGGTGACCCACCCAGCTCGAGGAGGCGACTTCCTGGAAGCAGTGACCGAGATCGATAAGCAGGGTCTGACAACAGGCCAGTCAGTATGCTACCGACGGCTCTAGGTTCCACGTGGGGAGCGACTCAGCCGGGGCCCCGTCGCGCAGCGATGGGGCGGGCGCCGAGTGGTGGTGGGCGGATAGAATGGGCGATGCCCATCCGCCCACGGTTTCGGAGCAGTGCGACGTAACCGAGCCGCGACAAAGCCCGTGGGGGCAGGCCCGCAGGCCCGCAGGCCCGCAGGGCCGCAGGGGGCAGAGCCCCTGAGCTGATACCCACGTGGAACATATCTCGCTCGAAGCCGCTCACGTAGTGCGGACGCCCAAGATCAAAGCCACCTTGCCTTATCCCCCGACCCCAGCATAACCGTGTTCCACGTGGAACATCTGGCCCCAGTCCTGGTCGTGTCGAATCAAAAAGGGGGGGTCGGCAAGACCACCACGGTGGTGAACCTCGCCGCCTATGCAGGGTTGGCCGGCAAGCGTGTTCTGGTCGTGGATAATGATCCACAGGCGAATGCGTCTAGCGCCTTGAACAAAACCCCCTTTGAGCACTCGATTTACAGCGGCGCAACACCCGTGGACACCTCGGCGGAAGGGGTCTATTTGGTCCCATCTGGAGCAGACCTGGCGAACCAAGAGCGCCGGTTGGCGAGTGAGGTCGGTGGCTCGCTAGCACTGCGGCAGCGCCTGAAGCCCCTACGGGTCAATTTCGACCTAATTCTGGTGGACTGTCCGCCGAATCTCACCTGCCTGCCGACCAATGCCCTGCTGGCCGCCACGCATCTGTTGGTGCCCTTGCAAAGCGAGTACTTCGCCTTGGAAGGGCTCAGTCAGCTCCTTGCCCATGTCGATGGCCTGCGTCAGGACCACGAACTGCAACTCTCCTTGTGCGGCATCCTCCTGACGATGGCGACAGCAGGGTCAGCGTTGTCGCAAGGGGTTGCGAGCGAGGTTCGCCGGCACTTCGGCGAGGGGGTGTTCCCGGTCGCCATCCCGCGTGATGAGACCGCCGCCGCAGCCCCCAGCCATGCCCGGGCCCTGGTCGATCACGACCCGCTGTCGCCCGCCGCCCTGGCCTATCTGGCGGCGACCAAGGAACTACTGGTGCGGCTGAATCTGCACGAGCCACACGAGCCACACGAGCCACACGCGGGGCTGGAGCCCCGCGGTCCGGTCGGGGCTGGAGCCCCGCGCTCCAAGGGGCAACGATGAGTCTCGCCGACAACTCCCTCGGCCGCAGCCTGCAGGACGTCTTCGCCCGCACCCCGCGACGTGAGGGGGGCAAGGGCTATCTCGAGGTCGAGCTCGGCCTGATCACCCCGCCCAAGTCCAACCCGCGCACCGACTTCGATGAAGTGGCCCTGCACGAACTGGCCGACAGCATCAAGCAGCACGGCCTACTGCAGCCGATCGTGGTGCTGCGGCGCGAGGTTGGTTTCGAGATCCTCTCTGGCGAACGCCGTTGGCGGGCCGCCAAGCTCGCCGGCCTGGCCAAGGTGCCGGTGGTGGTGCGCGAGGAGAGCGACCCGCAGCACCAGGCCGAGCTGCGCCTGATTGAGAACATCCAGCGCGCCGACCTCAACGCCATGGAGCTGGCGCGCGCCTACCAGGCCCTGATCGACGAGCACGGCCTTACCCATGAGGCCCTGGCGACGCGGCTGAACAAGGAGCGCGCGACGATCAGCAACGCCCTGCGCCTGCTCGCCCTGCCCGAAGAGGTTCAGCGTCTGGTCGCCGCCGGCGAGCTGTCCGCCGGCCACGCCCGGGCGCTGCTGGCGATCACCGACCGCGCCCGGTTGACCGACCTGGCCCGTCATGCCATCGCGCACGGCCTCAGCGTGCGCGACGTCGAGCGCCTGGTGAAGCAGCCGGCACCCGGCAGCGCCCCACCCGCCGGCAAGCCGCCGCACCTCCGCGAGCTGGAGGAGAACCTGCAGCACCTCTTCGGCAGCAAGGTCGGCATCCGCGAGAAGAACGGCAAGGGCGCCATCACCGTGCACTTCGAGTCCAAGGACCACTACCTGCGCGTCGTCACCTTGCTGGAACGCTTCATCCGTCAGGCGAATCTCGATAAGGCCGGGGTGAAGTAGGGGGAATGCCACGGTTCGCGGTTCGCGGGACACAAGTAGTGTGCATTTCGGTGATTCAGAACGGGTGACGGCCGGGAGATCTCGGCAAGGTCAGCCTACGACAGTCCAACCGCGAACCGCGAACCTCAGTGCGGCACCATTCGCGACACCACCAGGACGATGGCGTTGTGCACCGCGTGCGCGACGGCCGCCGGCCAGCACGAACCGCTGCGCAGCGTCCACCAGCCGAGCAGGAGGCCGAGGGTCAGCTGAGGCAGGAAGCGCCAGGGATCGAGGTGCAGGGCGGCGAAGAGCAGGGCGGTGATCAGCACGGCGGCGGCCGGCGAGAGGTGCCGGCGCAGGCCGGTGAGGATGACGCCGCGAAACAGCGCCTCCTCGACGATCCCGGGCAGGACGGCGGCGCACAGCACCAGACCGCCCAGGCCGATCCGCTGGTGCAGGCCGTCGATGATGTCGATGATCGGCAGGTCCTTGGGAGGCAGACCGGCAAAGAGGATGACCACGCCGTTGATGGTCAGCGAACAGACGAAAGCCAGCGGGCCAAGCGCCACGCCGCCCAGCCAGGCGCGCGGCGCGGCTGGACCAAGGCCCAGGGCAGGGGGGCGCAGCGCGAGCAGCAGCAGCAGCACCGGCAGGGCGACCGCCGCCTGGCTGGCCAGGACCAGTAGCAGCGGGTCTGGATGCTTGCCCAGCAGCAGCGCGGCCAGCATCATGCCCGCCCCGGCCAGCAGCCAGGACGCCACTGCGATCACCACTCCTGGTCGGCGTTGCATGGCGGCATGCTCTGGCGCGGCGTGGCGGGGGAATAGCGTCCTGGCGTGAGCGATCCCTACGCCCATCCCGACGTCGCCGCCATCATCCGCATGGCGCTCAATGAGGACCTGCGCGGCGGCGATGACGTCACCTGTCGCGCCCTGGTGCCAGCCGACGCCCGTCTGACCGGCGTGGTGCGCGCCAAGGAAGCCGGCGTGCTGTGCGGCCTGCCGCTGTTCGCGCCAGTATTCGCCGCCTGCGGTGGCGGCGTCACGCTGACCACCATGACCGCCGACGGGACGACCGTGGCCCCGGGCGACATCGTGCTGCGTTTCGCCGGCCTGGCCCGCACCCTGCTCACCGGTGAGCGCACCGCGCTCAACCTGGCGCAGCGCCTCTCGGGCACGGCGACAATGACCAGGCGCCTGGTCGACGCCGTGGCCGGCACCCGGGCGCGCATCCTCGACACGCGCAAGACCACACCTGGCATGCGCATCCTGCAGAAGCACGCGGTGGTCTGTGGTGGCGGCCTGAACCACCGCATCGGCCTCTACGACGCGGTGCTGATCAAGGAGAACCACATTGCTTTGAGCGGCAGCAGCGGCGGGCCGGCCGAGGCCGTGCGCCGGGCCCGCGCCGCGGTCGGTCCGACGACCACGATCGAGGTCGAGATCGAGCGCCTTGCCGACCTCGCGCCGGTGCTCGCTGCAGGCGCCGACATCGTCCTGCTCGACAACATGCTGCCCGCGCTGCTGCGCGAGGCCGTCGCCGAGCGCGACCGCCTGGGCAGTCGCGCCGAGCTGGAGGCCAGCGGCGGCATCACCCTGGCGACGGTGCGCGCGGTCGCGGAAAGCGGGGTCGAGCGCATCTCCACCGGCACGATGACCCACAGCGTGGCGGCGCTGGATCTCAGCCTGCGCTGCGACGTGGTGTGAGCTACGCGGACGGGCTGCTGGCGGCCGCTGGCGAGCCGTCGCTGGCGGCCTTCGTCCGCGATGGCGTCGGCACGGTGGCGGTCGGGGCGGTGCGGTCGCTTGGCTCGTTCGCCGATCTCGACTGTGCTGGCCGCTGGTTCGTCGTCCTGCCCTATGACTTCCCGACCACCCCCGGCCGGGCCTGGCTCCTGGGACCGACGAGCTCCAGCTCGTCGGTGCCTTCCGACGAGCTGAAGCCGCCCTCTACCAGCGCTGAAAGCGTTGGTGGTACGCCAGGTGGGGGTCTCGGGGGAGGGGCGAACGTCGCAGCGACGGGAAACTGGCGTCGTACGCCCCGTCGCGGAGACGCAGAGCCCCCCCCCCTGCCAAGAGCGCTCGTCGCTCCCAGGTCGCTCACCTGCACCGCGTCCTGGTCGCGCGACGGCCACATTGCCCGCGTTCTCGCCGCCCTGGACTCGATCGCCGCCGGCGACGTCTACGAACTGAACCTCGCCTGCACCTGGACCATCGAGCTGGCGCCGCACCCGCATCCCGATCTGGCCCTGCACCTGGCGCTGCTCGCCAGCGAACCGGCACCGTTCGCCTGCGTCGTCCGCGGCGGCGGACCGGCCATCGTCGGCAACAGCCCCGAGTTGTTCCTCAGCGTGCGCGCCGGCGTCGCCGCATGCCGGCCGATCAAGGGCACGCGCCGACGCATAGCCGGCCGCGAGGAGGAGGTCCGCGCCGAGCTCGATGCCAACGCCAAGGAGCGCGCCGAGCTGGCGATGATCGTCGACCTCATGCGCCACGACCTCGGCCGCGTCGCCGTGCCTGGCGGGGTGCGCGTCGACGACCCCGGCTCGGTCATCGACCTGCCGCGTCTGCACCACCGTGTCGCCAGCCTGTCGGCCCGCCTGCGCCCCGGAACGCCCCTGTCCGCCGTGGTTGCCGCGGCATATCCCGCTGGTTCGATCACCGGCGCACCGAAGCTTGCCGCCATGCGTCGCATCGTCGAGTTGGAGGGCGCCTCGCGCGGCCATTGGTGTGGTGCCTACGGCACCATCGACGACGGCGACTGCGAGCTGGCGGTGGCCATCCGCACGGTCGAGATCGCCGGTTCGCGGCTGACCCTGCGCGCCGGTGGCGGCATCGTTGCCGACAGCGACCCGGCGGCGGAGTGGGACGAGGTGCGGGCCAAAGCGCAGGGTATTGCCAGGGCGCTGGGGGTGGAGGTATGAGGAGCGTTCGTCGTTCATCGTTCGTCGTTCGTCGTTGCGCCGCAGCGCTGGCGCTGGCGTTGGCTATAGCAGGCTGCGCCAACCAGCGGCCGGCCAAGTTGTGGCGCGATCCGCCGCCGCCGCTGGCGGCCAGCGATCCCTTCGCCGCGCGGGTCGACGAGGCGCGGCGCCAGCTCGATGACGGCCTGTTCGACCAGGCCCGGTTATCGGTCGAGCGACTGGTCGTCGATGGCGCTACACATCCACTGGTGCCGCTGATGCGCGCCAAGCTCGCCGAGCACGATGTGGATTGGCCGGCCTGCATCACCTGGGCGCGCAAGGCGGTGGAGGCCAGTCCGGGCTGGGGCGAGCCGCGCGTGCTGCTGGCGCGCGCCTGTCTCGAAGCCGGCCGGGTCGGCGACGCCGACGCCGCCTTCGCCGATGTCGACCGGCTGCTGCCCGACAGCCCGTGGGGCCCCTACGGACGGGCTTGGGTGGCAGCCAAACGCATGGACCAGGCCCGGGCCGGCGAGCTTGCCGACGAGGCGATCAAGCGCGATCCCGACCACGTCCCGTCACTGGTGCTACGCGCCGGCGTCGCCCGACTGACCGGCGATCCGGCCACCGAGGAGCACCTGCTGCGCCGCGCCGTCGCCCTGGCCGAACCCGAGGCCGACCTGTGGCAGCGCCTGGGCGAACTGGCCGAGGCCGACAGCCGCCGTCTCGATGCAGCCCGCGCCTACGAGCGCGCCTGGGACATCCGTCCCGCCCGCGACATCGCCCGCCGCCGTCTGGAACTCGCCCGCCTCGCTGGCGATGCCGAGGCCGAGGCGCTATGGCGCGAGCGCACGCGCTAGCTGGCGCCCCTGGGACCGACGAGCTCCAGCTCGTCGGATGAGTCTCTCTCAGCGCCGCCCACGAATGACGGTGATAGACAGGGCCGGCAGCTCCAGCGGACCCAGGGCGCCCGCGTCGATCGCCAGGGGTCTGGCTTTTTCCACCACCGGCTTGGCGTCCTCCGGATCGGTACCGTGGAAGGTGGTTGCGCTGACCGAGCCCGCGATCAGGCCACCCAGCAGCACACGCACCCCAGCTGCGGGCTGAAGGCCGCGGTTGACCAGCCAGACAGTCCACGCCGAGCCGTCGGCAGCGGCGCTGGCGTGGGCGCGCAGTGGTCCCGCGTCGCCATCGACCGTCAGCAACTGGGCATGCAGAGCCTGGCCCCACAGGGCGACAGCCCAGCCGCTGGGCAGCAGACGGTTGGCGGCGTCGAGGGCATAGAACTGGTTGTCGGGGGCCTCGGCGTCGTCGACCCAACGTGTCGTCCACAGCATCGCCGCGGTGATGCGCGGCTCGCGCAGCAGGCGGCCGAGGCCCTCGAAGGTGGCGATGGCGTGGCCAAGCGAATTGGTCTTTGGCCAGCCGTCCTTGGCGTAATCGACCGAGTTGGTCTCGGCGACAATGACGCGCAGGCGTTCACGGTCGGGGCCGGCCGGCAGCGCGTCGATGGCGCGCAGGGCGGGGCCGGCGCTGGCCAACAGATCGGGCTCGGGTGCGCGCAGCAGGCGGTCGTAGGATTTCCAGTTCCAGCAATTGTAGACGCTGACGCTGAGGAAGTCGAGATCCCCGGCTGCCAGGGGCAGGAAGGTCTTCCACCACGTCGCGTCGTTGCCGCTGGCGCCGAGGTGGATGGACGGGTCGACGGCGCGCATGGCCTTGGCGAAGCGCCCGACCTGGGCCGCCATCTCGGCGGGTGGAGCCGTCTGGTTATGCCAATTCTCGTTGCCGATCTCCCAGTAGCAGACGCCGTAGCGCCTGGTCACGTTGGCATAGCGCACCCAGGCGACGGCGTGGGCGAGCTGCTCGTCCCAGGTCGCGCCGCAATTCTTGTCGCTCTCGCAGGCGACCACCACGTAGGGCTCGGCACCGCGCGCCCGGCAGATGGCGATGTAGGCGTCGAAGTCCAGGCGCTCGCCGGCGGGCTCGGCATACCAGCCCATCGATACGGGTTTTGGCTTCGCATACGGCGGCTTGGCGAAGCGATGGTAGTCCGACTTCTCGCCGCCCGGGAAGCGCAGCCAGCGCACCCCGAGGTCATCGAGCGCAGCGACCAGCGGTCGCGAACCGCGCGGCCGGTTGCTGTCGAGGTCGCGCAGATAGTCGAGGTTGATGCCCAGCCAGCGGTCGGCATCGCGGCGCAGGACCTGCTCGGGATGCACGGTGAACACGGGATCAGCGCACCACAGGGAGGTGGCGGCCAGCAGCAGCAGGATGGATGCAGGTATGGCGGTCATGCCGAGAGCATCCTGCCGATCCCGTCGCCTCCAAGCTGCCTCAGCGGTGGCGAAGGGAGCGGACGCGGAAGGCTCTCGGGCTGCAACCGAGCTCGGCGGCAAAGCGGCGGGCGAAGTAGTTGGCGTCGGGATAGCCGCAACGTCGGCCGATCTCGCCGACCGGCAGATAGGGGTCCAACAGCAGTCGCGCCGCCGACTCCAGCCGTTGCCGGTGGATGAAGCGCAGTGGGCCGCAGCCGAAGTACCGCTGGAACAGTACGCGCAGGCGACCGGGGCTGACGCCGGCGGCCCGCGCCAGGGCGGCGATGTCGGGATCGGCACGCGGCGCAGCTTCGATCAGCGTTAGGGCACGGGCGACGGCCGGAGGCAGATCGTCGGCCGCCGCCTGCACATCGACCGCTTGGCCGACCCACGCCAACACCGCCCGCAGCAGCGCCTCAGCGATCGTCGCCTGGCCGCGATCGAAGGCGCCGAGCAGGTCGTCGGTCCAGCGCAGCACCATCGGCGGGCAGCCGTCGAGCACGATCGGCGCGTCGCGGCGGCGCAGGTGCGGGTCGTCAAACAGCACGCAGCTGGTGCGCCAGAGCCCGTGACAGCGTTGGTCGTGGCCGACCCCGGCCGGGATCACCTGGAGACTGCCGGCGCGCAGACGCAGCTCGCGGCCGGCAGTGCGGGTGTCGAGCGTGCCGGTGCGGACCACGATCAGCTCGTGATGCGGGTGGTCATGCGAGCGCACATCGGCAACGCCGTGATGCGCCACGGCGGAATGCAGGCGGGGGACGCCATCTCCGGCGGGTGACGTCATCCGGCGGCTTTACGCAGATCGCCAATCAGGCCGTCGCGCGGCGCGTCCAGCGGCAGGTAGGCGCCGAGCGCGGCGGTGCCGCCAGCGCCGTCGGGGATGGGCACAGCAACCGCCCACAGCTTGCGCCGCGGCTGGAGCAGTTCGGCGCAACCGTCGCGGCGGATCTCGGCCAGGGCGCCGAGCAGTTCGCGGCTGGTGGCGATGCCGCGCCAGACCGATGGCGGTGGTAGGCCGACGTGGTCGATCCAGCGGTGACGCTCGCGCGCCGGCAGCGCCGCGACCAGGACGCGGCCGCTGGCGCCGCTCCACAGCTCCTCGGCGACCAGGCGCAGACGGCCGGTGGCGGCGCCGTTGTAGGCGCCGCATTCCCACAACAGGTGCCGTCGCCACGGCCGTAGCACGACCAGAACGATGCCGGCGGTGGGCCAGCGACCGGCCAGCGCGCGCATCGCCGGAGCCATCGACCCGACCAGCTGCTGGCGGTAGGGCGTCGCTGAGGTGACGGCGTAGGCGCGGGGCCCAAGGCGGTAGTCGCCGCGGTTGCCGTCCTGGTCGGCCCAGCCGAGGCGGACCAGCTCCTTGAGGATGCGGGTGCAGGTGGCCGGCGGCAGCAGGGTCGCTCGGGCGACGGCGTGCAGGGCCAGCGGTTCGGCGCCGAGAGCGGCGATGATGGAAGTGGCGCGTTCCAGCAGCCTGGGCATGCGTTCCATGGTACGGAATAAACACCCGTGGCCAGCCGGAGCCGACGGATCAGGCCCCGCTGCGCTGACCGGTGTGACGGATCAGCCGTGACAACGCAGTAGAGTTCGTCGTTCCGCATAGATATACGACGAGGAAACGAACAACATCAGTGCACCTGGATGGTGAGGGGTGTCCCTGAGCGCAACCAACGTGGCAGCAACGACGAACGACGAACTGCGAGGTCTAGGATCAGTCGAGCTCGTCGATCGTCGCCAGCCGTCCGAACATGATGCGTTGCTTGCCCGAGTGGCAGTCGCTGGTGATCGGACCCTGGGTCACGACCACCCAGACCTCGCCATCGCTGGCGCGGAATACCGGATACTGGAACGAGTCGCGGCAGGCGAAGGTGAAGCGCCGGTGCCAGTGCCGTCCATCGCGGCTGACATCGAGATGGAAGACCGAGCGGGTGGCTCCGTCGATCCGCGTGGCGGCATTCCAGCCCAGCGCATAGATCGCGCCGTGGCGGTCGAGGGTCGGTTTCGAGGCGATGCCATCCTGCACCAGACCCAGCGGCTGCGGCTCCGTCCAGATGCACCCGTCGGGACTGGTGGCGAAGCGGTAGTTGCCATCGCCGCCATCGTGCCGGGCGATCAGCAGCCAAGAGCCGTCCGGCAGGCGGTTCACCGCCGCCTCGGACAGCCGCAGATCTCCGCCAGGAATGTCGCCCAGGATGGTGAAGCGTTCCATCTTCGCGTCGAGCTCGGCGACGGCGAGTTGCCCGGTGTTGTAGCCGTTGAGCACCGCGATCCGTCGACCATCGAGACTCTTCACCCCGTCGACCATGAACAGGCCGTAGGCACAGTACGGACGTTGGAAGCCGCTTCGGACGCCGTGGCGATGGAAGGCTGACGGGCACATGGGTTCGTCGCCCGCCACGCTATGCAGCAGGGTCTTGTGAAGTTGCCTGCCGACCGTGGCCGTGGCGATATCGATATCGACATGATAGGTCTGCGACTCGCGCCTGCCGGGGTCCTCGCTGGCGAAGAAGCAACGCAGGGTCTGCGTGTCCCGGCGCACTAGTCGCGGCACGAAGCAGGCGCCATGCGGCAGTCGCTGATCGCCGAAGGTCTGCTCCGAGCCGGCGATGCGCACGATGCGCTCAACCCGGCGATCGCTGAGACCGACAATCGCCAGGTCGCAGGCGACGTCGGGCCAGTCGGGCGACTCGCCCTGGCGGCTCGGATTGGCCATATAGACGATCCAGGCCCTGCCATTGATGATGACGAAGTCGGCATCGTGTGCCCCCAGGATCTCGGGCGGACTGACACGCTGCAGGCCGGCAAGCACGCGCCCGCCGTCGCCGCTGGGGTCGCAGCCTGGTCGTGGAATTGCAGGGATGTTCATCTGGCGGCTCCAGGCAGTGGGACGGACGACATGACGGCAGGCGGACTGTTGCGACGCAGGAGTGCGATCACGGTTGCGGCAAGCACGGTGCCGCAGCCCAGCCATTGGAGGGCACTGAGCGGTTCAGCGAAATAGGAGTAGCCGACCGCCAGGCTGAGCAGCGGCGTCAGCGTCAGCAGCGCCCCGCCCTGGGCCACCGGGGTGCGTGCCAGACCGGCGTTCATGGTCAGCTGACCGGCGACGTCCGCGGCGATCATCGCCGTGATCAGCAGCCAGCTGGAGGGGGTCGACGGCATCGGCGCGGCGAACACGAAGGGCAGCAGCAGCAGCGTGCCGAACAGGCCCTGACTGAGGAACACCACCTGATTGGAATCGGTGCGGCGGAGCAGGCGGATCAGCGCCAGGGTGATGCCGCAGCACAGCGCGCCGAGCAGGGCCAGCCACTCCGCCCCGTGCGGGAGGTGGCCATCGGCGACCAGGATCACGCCGATCGCGCCCAGACCGACAGCGACCGACAGCCGCGGGTTCAGCCGCTCGCCGAGGATGAAGATGCCGGAGACCGCCGCGACCACACCCAGGAGATAGATCAGGACCGTCCCCCGTCCGAGTCCGACTTCGGCGATGGCGACGTAGAGCAGGGTCATGCCGGCCGCACCGATGAGGCCGCGCAGGACGAAAACCGGACGATTGTGCACGCGTAGCGACCAGGCCCCGAACAGCGCTGGCAGCAGCATGGCCAGGGCGCCGAGGAGGAAGCGGAGGAGGCCGAGCCAGGCGATCGGTTCGCCGTGCACGCTGACCAGCAAGCGCACCGCCACGCCCATGAGGCAGTAGCTCAGCGCGGCAGCGATGAGCAGGAGTGGACCGCTCATGCCGGGGGCAGGTCCACACCGTAATAGATCAGGTCGTGCCGGTTGTAGTCGAAGACGACGTGCAGGCGGCCGCCATCGGCATCGACCACGCCATCGGGATAGGACAGACGTCCGGGGAAGGTGCAGAAGTCGCGCTTGTAGCCCCATGTGCGCAGGTCGTCATGCGAGATCCACAGCGACAGCGGATTACGCTGATTGATCTGCGGATTCGGATTGTGCATCAGGGCGATGCGACCGTCGTCCAAACGCCACAGGCGGACCTTGGACCCGGGATTGGGGATATCGGTGCGTACCGGCTCGCTCCAGGTGCGGCCGCGGTCGTGCGAATCGGTACGCCACAGCCAGCCGGTCTGATCGCGGCGGATGAGCATGGCCAAGCTGCCGTCGCGCAGTTCGGTGACCGTGGCTTCGGCCCAGTATTCCCCGAACACCGTCGCCGAGCGCTGCCACGAGCGTCCGCGATCGCCGCTGATCAGCACGCCGACCTGGGCATTGCGGAAGGAGCCGTCCTCGAAGATTGACGCCGCCGGATCGTCACCGGGGGGATAGTGCGCGAATGGTGCGATCCACTCGCCCCACGAAGCACGATGGGTGTTGCGCACGAAACCACGGGCCGGCAGGCCGGCGAAGGTCTCGGGCTCGCTCCAGGTCGAGCCGCCATCGCGGCTGGTGATGACCAGGTTGTGCCAGTCGTCGAAGCGGCCGCGATGGCTCTGAACATGCGCGGTCAGCACACCATCCTCGCACAACACTTCGGTCAGGCAGCAGCCACGTCCGCTCGGCCGAAGCACCGCTACCGGCTTGCTCCAGGTGACCCCGCGATCATCAGACCAGCACATCGCGACATAGTTATCCGGCGCTGGCTCGGTCTGCCCACCGGTCATGTACAGCACCACGAACCGCCCGTCGGGCAGCACGCGCAACACGGTGTCGCAGACCATGAGGTCTGGCCACAGGCCCTTGTGGACGAGGGAGGAGGTATCCATGGCGATCCTTTCAGATGTCGGCGATGTGGGCAGCGAGGCGTGCCTGGGCGCCGGCTGCATCGCCGGCGAGGAGCAGGTCGAGGATGACGCGATGATCAGCCACCGAGGTGGCGATGGCGGCGCGGTTGCGGTAGGAGTGGCGGTGCTGGCGGCGGAACAAGGTCTGGATGACACCGGCGAAGAGCGCCAGACTGGGATTGCCGCACGCCTCGACCAGGGCGAGATGGAAATCGCGATCGAGCAGATCCGCGCGATCGAGATCCCGCTCGGCCGCCATCGCCTCGATCAGCGCGCGCAACCGCGCCGCCCCGGCTGGATTCAACCGGCGCGCAACCAGACCGGCGACCCCGGTCTCGATCAGGCGGCGGGTCTCGGCGAGATCGCCGGGGGTGAAGCCGGCCAGACCGAAGCACAGCGACAGGTCGCCGGCGATGCGTTCCGGCGCCACCGCCCGCACCGTGGTGCCGCGGTTGCGCACCCGCTCTAGCACGCCGAGGTGGGTGAAATGCATGATCACCTCGCGGATGGCTGCGCGGCTGACCGCAAAGCGCTTGGCCAGAGCGATCTCGCCAAGGATGGTCGCTCCAGGGGCGAACTCGCCGTCGATCAGCCAGGAGCGGAAGCGGTCAAGCAGGCTGGTGTCGGGCATGTCGAAACAGTAACATGACCTGCGCATATGTCAACATATCGTCGAGGCAGCGCCCATTCCACAGAACGGAATAGGGCAGTGAAACCGGCTGGGGTCGAGGTAGCTCGCGAAGATCGTCGCCATGAGCATTACTCCGATCCATCGCGGCATGAACTTTGGCTTCTGGGCCCGTGCTGGCTGGTACGCCAGTCCGGCAGCGGCAGAGGCGGTGGACCGCATGGCCGACACCGGCATCGACCACGTCTGCGTCATCGTCACGGTCAACGCAGACACCGTGCACAGCACGCGGCAGTACCGTGACTTTGTCAATACGCCGTCCGACCTCGAGGTGGCGCGGATCATCGAGCGGATCCACACCAAGGGCATGAAGACGCAGCTGCGGCCGATGCTGGAGTGCCGGGACGGCCTGCAGCGCTGGGCCGTCAACTTCGAAGATGACGGACTGATCATCCCGGGCCATCCCTTCACCTACTGGCAGCAGTGGTTCGATTCGATGGAGGCGCGCTGCGTGTACTATGCGCGCCTGGCGCGCGAGACCGGCTGCGCGGTCTACGGCTTGGACAGCGAGTTGGACAAGACGGCAAGGAAGAACGCACTGTGGAAGCGGGTCGTGGCTGCGGTGCGAGCCGAATACAAGGGCCACCTCACCACCTCGATGACCGAGAACTGCCCAATCGACCGCCTGCTGGAGAATCCCGACTGCTGGTTCCGAGATCTCGATTCGCTTGGCCTGTCGATGTACGAGCCGCTGGGCCGCGCCGACGAGGATCTGGCGCAACTGCCGATCAGCACGCTGGCTTCGCGTGTCGTCCATTGCGTCGAGCGCGACCGCAAGCGCGCCGCAATTCTGGGCAGGCCAGTGTATTTCGGCGAGATTGGCTGCTGTGCGACCAAGAACGCCACCGCCAAGCCGTTCTACTGGGCCCACCCTGGCGGCTACGACGGTTCGGAGCAGGCGCGCTACTTCGAGGCCCTGATGACCGCCTATTGGCAGCAGCCGTGGTGGATGGGTTCCTACTGGTGGAAGTGGGACGAGCAGAACGACCGGCCGCAGTTCCGCGACGACCCGGCCGGCGACAAGGGCTTCACCGTCTGGGGCAAGCCGGCGCAGGAGGTGATGCGGCGCTGGTTCACCAGGCCGGAACGCCGGGCGTGAGGGTCCTCGCGGAAGGCTTGCGCTTTCCCGAGGGCCCGGCCTTCGCTCCGGACGGCTCGTTGTGGTGCGTCGAACTCAAAGGCGGAAACCTGTGCCGGTTCGATGGCACATTGATGCGCATCCCTACCGGCGGCGAGCCCAACGGCATCGCCATCGACGGTGCCGGTCGGGTGTGGTTCTGCGACGCCAGCGGATCGGTCCGCGTGCACCACGACGGCACGACGCGCACCGTGCTCGAGGAGCCGGGCCGGCCCAACGACCTTGCCTTCGATGCGGTCGGCAACCTGCTGTTCACCTGTCCGAACAACGGCCGCAGCGAGCCGCTCGGCTACGTCTGTTGCCGAGCCCCCGACGGGACGGTGACGCGCATCGCCGAAGGATTGCAATTCGCCAACGGGTTGGCCTTCATTGGCGAGGACCTGGTCATCGCCGAGACCTACCACCAGCGGTTGTGGCGTGGCCGCTGGGACGCGGTGGCGCGGCGCTGGGACGGACGGGTGTGGGCGACGGGTCTCGACGGCGCGCCGGGGCCCGATGGCATGGCGGTTGCAGCTGACGGTACGCTGTGGGTGGCGGTGTACGGTAGCGGGCAGGTCATGGCGGTGGATGCGTCGGGACGGATCGTCCGGCGCATCGACGTGCCGGGACGGAATCCGACCAACTGCGCCTTCGATCCCAGCGGCCGGCTGGGACTGGTGGTCACCGAGGCGGAACACGGCCAGCTGCTGTCGTTGGATGTAGCTTCATGATCCTCGCCGACTTCCTGCCGGCCAAGCCCGACCGTTCGTGGGATCTCGCCCGCCAGATGGGGGTGAAGCATGCGATCTGCAAATGCGCCCCCGAGCTGACTGGTCTGTCCGCGCCGGACGACCGCGACAGCCTGTGCGCCATCCAGCGCCGCTTTGCCGAGGCTGGCCTGAGGCTGTACGGCCTGGAGGGCGACCAGTTCGACATGCGGCGGATCAAGCTCGGCCAGCCCGGGTGCGACGAGGATCTGGAACGCTATCGGCGCATGCTCGCCAATATGGGCGAACTCGGCATTCCGCTGCTGTGCTACAACTTCATGGCGGTGATTGGCTGGTACCGCACCGACCTGGCGGTGGCGCTGCGCGGCGGCGCGCTGGGCAGCGGTTTCAGCGCCGCAGCGGCGGCCCGCCAGCCGCTGGTTGCGGAAGGCGAACGCATCAGCCACGAGCGGCTGTGGGACAACTACGCCTATTTCATCCGCGCGGTCCTGCCTGCCGCCCAGGACGCTGGCGTGGTCATGGGCCTGCACCCCGACGATCCGCCGGTGCCGTGGCTGCGCGGGGTCGGCCGCATCTTCACCAGCCCGGCCGCTATCGACCGCGCCTTGGCGCTGTCGGACAGCCCGTCCCATCAGCTGACCTTCTGCCAGGCCACCTATGCCGCGATGGGCGCCGAGCCGCAGGCGCTGGCCCGACGCTGGGCCAGCTGCATCGCCTGCGTTCACTTCCGCGATGTCGCCGGAACCGCCGCCGACTTCCGCGAGGTCTTCCACGACGAGGGCCCGACCGACATGGCGGCGATGGTGCGCACCTACGGCGAGCTCGGCGTCACCGGCCCGGTGCGCGTCGACCATGTCCCGACCATGACTGGCGAGGACAACGCCCAGCACGGCTACGCCGCTCTCGGCCGGCTGTTCGCCATCGGCTATCTCAAGGGTCTGTGCGTGGCGCAAGGCGTGGAGCTGCGCTGATGTTCTCC